>JAFTPZ010000005.1 GCA_017463025.1 Clostridia bacterium | reverse complement strand
CGGAAGTTTCCATTCGCAGCATCTTCGGTTGCTCGTCGAGATTCGGCGTGTGCGCGAAGTGCTACGGTAAAAATATGGCGACGACGCTTCCCGTACAGGTGGGCGAGGCGGTCGGTACGATCGCGGCGCAGTCCATCGGTGAACCTGGTACGCAGCTTACCATGCGTACGTTCCACACGGGCGGTATTGCGGCGACGGGCGACATCACGCAAGGTTTGCCTCGTGTCGAAGAGCTTTTCGAAGTGAGAAAGCCCAAGGGCTGTGCGACCATTTGCGAGGTGGACGGTATCGTTTCCATCGACGATTCCGACGGTTCGAAACATATCAAGATTATGGACGAAACGACGGGCGAGTTGAAGAAAGAATACACGTTGCCTTTCAATGCGGAAATCAAAGTCAAAGAGGGCGAAAAGGTAGGTCCTGGGGTACTGCTGAACGCAGGTAGCGTATATCCTCAAGATATCCTCCGCGTACAGGGTGTCAAGGGCGTACAGGATTATATCCTCGAACAGGTACAATCCGTTTACCGCTCGCAAGGCGTTGAGATCAACGACAAGCACGTGGAAATTATCGTTCGTCAGATGCTGAAAAAGGTACGCGTGGAGAACGCAGGCGACACCAACCTGCTCCCTGGGGAACTCGTGGATATGGTTACTTTCCAAGACGAAAGCGCCAAAGCGCTTGCAAAGGGCGGCAAACCGGCTCTTGCAAAACGCGTTCTGCTCGGTATTACGAAAGCGGCGCTTGCAACGGACAGCTTCCTTTCGGCAGCGTCCTTCCAAGAAACGTCGAGAGTGCTCACCGAAGCGGCGATCCGCACCAAGCGCGATTACCTCGTCGGCTTGAAAGAAAACGTTATTATCGGTAAACTTATTCCGGCAGGTACGGGTACAAAATCGTATAAGAGCGTTACGCCGCAGTATATCGGCAACTACGCAAACGCTGACAAGGCGGCTACGGAAGAAAAAGCTTAACGGCAAAAACAAAAGCCGTCCGAGAGATCGGGCGGCTTGTTTTCACATTAAATAAGGAGAAAAACGGAGTGGCAAGGGATAAAATCGCCGTCATTATCGGTGCAGGACCGGCAGGTCTGACCGCCGCGTACGAACTTTTAACGAAGTCGGAAAATATCAAGCCGATCGTGCTCGAAAGCGAGCCGTTCGTCGGCGGTATTTCGCGTACGGCGACGTATAAAGGCAATCGTATGGATATCGGCGGACACCGTTTCTTTTCCAAGAGCGAGCGCGTGAACGGGCTTTGGACGGCGCTGTTGCCCGTGCAAGGCGCGCCTGCGCTTGACGATAAGCTGCTCGGCAGGGAAAAACCGCTCGTTTCGGGTAATCCCGATCCCGAAAAAGAGGACGGCGTTATGCTCGTGCGCGATCGCGTTTCGCGTATTATTTATAAACGTAAATTTTTCGATTATCCCATTTCTTTGAAAATGCAGACCTTTTTCAATATGGGCTTTTTCAACACGCTACGGGCAGGGTTTGGCTATATAGGCAGTTGTATTCGCAAACGCGAGGAGAGCAACCTCGAAAATTTCTATATCAACCGTTTCGGCAAGCCGCTGTATTCCACCTTTTTCGAGGACTACACGCAAAAGCTTTGGGGTGTGCATCCGCGCGACATTTCCGCGTCTTGGGGCGCGCAAAGGGTGAAAGGCTTGTCCGTGTCGAAAGCGATCAAAAACGCGCTTTCCAAACCCTTCAAAAAGAAAACGGACGAAGTGGAAACGAGCCTGATTGAGCAGTTTATCTACCCGAAAAAAGGTCCTGGGCAGTTGTATGAAAAGATGGCGGAGGAGATCATCGCGCTCGGCGGCGAGATACGTTTTAACGAAACCGTTTCGCATATTTCCGTGGAAAAGGGGCGTATCCGCTCCGTGCGTACCAACGAGCGGGAATACGTCGCCGATCATTTTCTCTCTTCCATGCCGATCAAAGACCTTGTTTTTGCGTTCGGCAAAGACAACGTGCCTAACGAGGCGTACGAGGTCGCGACTACGCTTCCGTATCGCGATTTTATGACGGTGGGCTTGCTCGTGGACAAGCTGAAAGTGAAAAATAAAACCAAACGCAAAACGCTTGGAAATATCGTGCCCGATTGCTGGATATACGTGCAAGACCGCGACGTACGTTTGGGACGTATACAGATATTCAATAATTGGTCGCCGTATATGGTGGAAGATCCCGAAAACCGCGTGTGGATAGGTTTGGAATATTTCTGTACCGAGGGAGATGCAATGTGGACGAGCGAGGACGGCGCGTTTATCCAAAACGCCGTGCGCGAGCTTGTCAAGATCGGCGTGATCGAGTCGGAAAACGTCGTGCACGATTCTACGCTGTTGCGCGTGAAAAAGGCGTATCCTGCGTATTTCGGGAGCTACGAGCGGTTCGACCTTGTCAAGGAATGGTTAAACGGCTACGAAAATTTATGGTGCATCGGCAGAAACGGACAGCACCGCTATAACAATATGGATCATTCCATGCTTACCGCAATGGTCGCGTGCGATCATATTTTATGCGGTGATCCGAATAAAGAACCGCTTTGGCAGGTGAACACCGAACGGACGTATCACGAAGAAAAGGAGGGGACAAGTAGGAAATGAACGAAGAAAAAAGCTGGAAAAGCGCCGTTTGCGCGGTGATAAAGGAAGCGGCTTTCTTTCTTGCCCTGCTTTTTGTTACGCTCCTTTTGTTTCTCACCGTAAAACCGCTGATCGAGCTGAAAGATGCGGGCGTGCGCGTAGGCGTGGTGGCGCAATCGATGATCGCGGTCGCGCTGACCGCTTGTGGGGCGGTGGCGGCGTATTGGGTGCTGAATAAAAAAATAACCGCACGGCGTTTGATCACACTGTTGTTTATCGCAGGGATCGTTTTGCGCGTGGGGTATATGCTGTATACGTCCGCTGCAACGCGACAGCAGGACACGTACACGGCGAATTTCGACGGACACGAGGCGTATGCGTGGACGATCTTTTCGACGGGGAAATTGCCCTCCACCAACGATTATCAATTTTACCATCCGCCGCTCAACGCGCTTGTGCAGGCGGGCTTTATGCATTTTATTTCGTGGCTGACGGGACTGTTTTCTTTCGGGGATTACTTTCCGTCCGCGTTCCTTTACGCCAAGCCCGATTATATCGACGGTATGCGTTGGTTTTTGTATTCCTCCTGTCAAGTACTCTCGGTGGTGTATTCGGTGGCGGCGTGCGTGGGTATGCTGAAAATTTTGCGGCTGTTCGGATTTTCGGGCAAAACGCGTGTGCTTGCGGCGGCGTTCGTCGTTCTCTTTCCGAGAAACATACAGTTTTCGGGTATGCTAAACAACGACGGACTGTCCTTTGCCTTGTCGGTGTTTGCACTCTATTTCGCGCTCAAATGGCAAAAAAACGGTAGGTCGTTTGCGGATATTTTACTCTGCGCGCTGTGCGTGGGGCTGGGTATGATGACCAAGCTTTCCTCCGCTACGGTATGCCTGCCGATCGCTGGAATATTCCTGCTTGAATTTTTCGACACGGTCGGAAAACGCGAGGGGGCGATGGATTTTTGGGATATGGCTTTGCAATACGCCTCGTTCTTACTCGTCTGCGCGCCGCTCGGACTGTGGTTTCAAGTGTATGCGAATTTGCGCTTTGATCAGTCGTTCGGACACGTATTTTCCAACCTCAATCACAAGCTGTACACGGGCGATCATTCCTTTTTCTCGCGGTTTATCCTCTGTTTCGATCCGTCCGAATATTTCGGTTCGCTCTGGTGCAGACCGTTCGAGGGGAATTATTATCTGTTTAACTATGCGCTGCGTTCGTCTATTTTCGGTGAGTTTGCCTATTGGCAGGGCGAGGGATTCGGCGTAGCCGCCGTGCTTTCGGCGTACCTCGGTTGTATCTTACTGTTTATCGCGCTCGTCTATTGCGGCGTCGCGTGGTGGAAAAGCCGTAAAAAGCCCCGTTTGCTCGGCGCGGAGGGCGGCGTGATCTCTCTCAAAGATTTCCTGTTCACGTTTCTGCTCGTGCAATCGCAGGTGCTTTCGGAAATTGTGTTTTATATACAAATGCCGTACGGCTGTACGATGGATTTTCGGTATATTATGCCCTTGATCTTGGGGATCGCGCTTATGCTCGCTTACGCGCAAAAATCGCTCGTTTCCATCGGTACGCAGACGGCGGTTGCCCTTGAAAAGTGGCTGACGGTTACGGTGAGCGTGTTTTTGGCTTCGTCCGCTTTATTTTATTGCGTGTGTATCTGATATGAAAAAACAAACGACAAAACAATTATTTTGGGAAATCTTCCGCTTTCTACTCGTGGGGGCGACGGCGACGCTCGCCGATTACCTCGTGTTTTGGGTATTCGACGCATGGATATTTCCAAAGCGCTGGGGAACGGTTGCGCTCGTGCTTGCCACCGCGCTCGGTTTTTGCGTGGGATTGTTGGTGAATTGGATATTATCCGTACGGTTCGTTTTTCGCGAAACGAAAGAGGAGATCGACGTACGTTCGAAAAAGCCGTTCGCCGTGTTTGCGATCATCGGCTTGATCGGGCTTGCGATCACCGAGTTGGGCGTGGTGTTGCTCGTTTTCGCGTTTCCCGAAATCACGCTGTTTGGAAAAACGGCGCTTTTCGGTACGGCGTGGGAGAAATGGTTTGCCAAAGCGATCATGACTTGCCTCGTGCTCGTTTGGAATTATCTCGGTCGGAAAATATTTATTTTCCGTTCTTGAAAAATTTTTAATTTTTTTGCCTCTGAAACGTTGAGTTTTTGTGAAAATAGGTGTATAATAAATATGTAAAAATAATTCGTACAAAAGCTTGACAAAATGCGCCGCGTCTGTTATAATAATAACTGTGAGAACACTTGGGGCGGCGCGCGGACACGCGTGTACCGCCTTTTTTTGGGAAAACGGGCTTATACATAGGAGGAGAAAACGATGGTAGGACGTATTCATTCTTTCGAATCCTTTGGCACGGTAGACGGCCCGGGGATACGGTTCGTGGTGTTTTTGCAAGGTTGTCCCTTGCGCTGTCAGTATTGTCATAATCCCGACACTTGGAAGTCGAGCGGCGAGGAACATACGGCGGCGGACGTGGCGGCGAGGGCGCTCAAATACAAAAACTATTTCGGCGACAACGGCGGCGTTACGGTTACGGGCGGAGAGCCTCTGCTCCAAATCGATTTCGTGATCGAACTGTTTACCATTCTCAAAGCCAAGGGTATTCACACTTGCGTAGACACTTCGGGGATCACCTTTACCCCCCAAAGCCAAGAAAAACACGAAAAGCTTTTGGAAGTAACGGATTTATTCCTGCTCGATATCAAGCATATCGACGACGAGGCTTGTAAAAAGCTGACGGGACAAAGCAATCGAAACACGTTGGCGTTCGCGAGATTTTTAAGCGATAACGGCAAAAAGATGTGGATACGTCAGGTGCTCGTACCGAATATCACGGACGGTGAGGAATCGCTCAAACGGACGCGCGCGTTCTTGGACGAATTGAAAACGGTCGAGAGGGTGGAGGTGTTGCCCTACCACACGATGGGCGTCGTGAAATACGAAAAACTCGGGATAGAGTATCCGCTCAAAGGCGTGGAAACGCCGACGAAAGAGAGCGTGGCGAAAGCGAAAGAAATTTTAAGAGGACAAGGGTAAGTGAAAGAGAAATACCAAGAACAATTAAAAGGGCTTTGCTGTGTGGAGATCAGCGGCGAGTCGTGCGCGAATTGCTTGACGCTTATGCCGATCTTACAAGAGTTGTGCTCTAAACGCGACGATATCAAGCTCGTGCATATCGAGGCGGACTTTTCCACGACGGAGCTTATGGAAGAGTGGGACGTAACGCGCGTGCCGACGATCCTTTTAATGGAGGACGGTGAAATTTTCGCGCGGTGCGCAGGCTTTCAGCCGGAGGAGATCCTTGAAATATGGCTGGACGCGAAGATAGAAGAGCGCAAGAATCAATAAGGACGAAACCCGCAAGGGGAAATAATATAGTCAAAAAAAATTATTAGGAGTACTGATATGATGCAATACAAAGGTTGGGAAGGATTTGTTCCCGGAAAATGGTGCAATGACGAAATCGACGTGCGCGATTTCATTCAGCACAACTACACGCCGTATGAAGGCGATTCCAAATTCCTCGCTCCCGCAACGGAAGCGACGAAAAAACTTTGGCAGATCGTTTGCGATCTGTCCAAGAAAGAGCGCGAAGCAGGCGGCGTTTTGAACGCGGATACGAAGATCGTTTCCACGCTCACCTCGCACGGCGCAGGGTATCTTGACAAAGATCTCGAAACGATCGTAGGTCTGCAAACGGACGAACCGTTCAAACGCGCTTTGCAGCCGTTCGGCGGTATCCGTATGTCGGAGGGCGCGTTGGAAATGTACGGCTATAAGATCGATCCTCAAGTAAAAGAGATCTTCACGAAATACCGTAAAACGCACAACGAGGGCGTTTTCGACGCGTATACGCCTGAAATGAGAGCGGCGCGTTCGGCGCACATTTTGACGGGTTTGCCCGACGCGTACGGTCGTGGTCGTATTATCGGCGATTATCGTCGTGTTGCGCTTTACGGCGTGGATTACCTCATCAAGAAAAAGGAAGAGGATAAACTTGCGATCAACGGCGATATGACGCCCGATAAGGTTAGAAACCGCGAAGAGATCGCAGATCAAATCAAAGCTTTGAACGCGCTCAAAGAAATGGCGGCGATCTACGGTTGCGATATTTCCAAACCGGCTGAAACGGCGCAACAGGCGATCCAAGCTCTGTACTTTGGCTATCTTGCGGCAGTTAAAGATCAGAACGGCGCGGCAATGTCTATCGGTAGAAACACGACGTTCCTCGATATTTATATCGAACGCGACTTGCAAAAAGGTCTTATCACCGAAGAACAGGCGCAGGAATTTATCGATCATTTCGTTATGAAGCTTCGTATTGTGAAGTTTATGAGAACGAAAGAATACAACGAACTTTTCTCCGGCGACCCCACGTGGGTTACCGAATCCATCGGCGGTATGGGCGTAGACGGCAGATCGCTCGTTACGAAAACGGCGTTCCGTATCCTGCACACGCTCGACAACCTCGGCCCTGCACCCGAACCCAACCTCACGGTGCTTTGGTCCAAGAGATTGCCCGTTGCGTTCAAGAGATACTGCGCGGAAATTTCCATTCGTACCTCCTCCATTCAGTATGAGAGCGACGATCTGATGCGTCCCGAAATGGGCGACGACTATGCGATCGCTTGCTGTGTAAGCTGTATGAAAGTGGGTAAAGATATGCAGTTCTTCGGCGCGAGAGCAAACCTTGCAAAATGCTTGCTGTATGCTATCAACGGCGGTAAAGACGAGCTGATGAAAGACAAAAAGACGGGCAAACCCATGCAGGTTTCTCCCGAATTTGCGGCGATCACGAGCAACGACGCGCTTGACTTCAATGAAGTTACCGCGAAATTCGACAATATGATGACGTGGCTTGCCGACCTTTACGTGAACACGCTCAACCTTATCCACTATATGCACGATAAGTATAGCTATGAAGCGCTTGAAATGTCCTTGCACGACACGAACGTACGTCGTTTCTTCGCAACGGGTATCGCAGGTCTTTCCTGCGCGGCGGAC
Source organism: Clostridia bacterium (assembly GCA_017463025.1). Classification (GTDB taxonomy): domain Bacteria; phylum Bacillota; class Clostridia; order Christensenellales; family Borkfalkiaceae; genus Scatosoma. Next base: position 61,112 of record JAFTPZ010000005.1, on the reverse strand, counting down.
TCCCTGTCGGCGATCAAGTACGCAAAGGTTTATCCGATCCGTAACGAGGACGGTATCGTGGTAGATTTCCGTATCGAGGGCGAATTCCCCAAATACGGCAACAACGACGATAGAGCGGACGAACTTGCAGTATGGCTTTTGAAGACGTTTATGAAGAAGGTTAAGAGCCACTACACCTATCGCGACAGCGTTCCGACGACCTCGATCCTTACGATCACGTCGAACGTCGTATACGGTAAAAAGACGGGTAACACGCCCGACGGCAGAAGAGGCGGTACGCCGCTTGCCCCTGGGGCGAACCCTATGCACGGCAGAGATTGCAACGGTGCTTTGGCGTCGCTGGAATCTGTTGCAAAACTTCCCTACGAGTATTCGAGAGACGGTATTTCCAACACCTTCTCGATTACGCCCGGATCGCTCGGTAAAGAGGATTGAGGGCAAAAGCATATAATAAAATAAAAAGGAGATAAGAATATGTCGAACAGAGTAGATAATTTGGTGAACATGTTAGACGGTTACGTCGGCGACGGCGGCTACCATCTCAACGTAAACGTTTTCAACCGTGATACGCTTTTGGACGCGCAGGCACACCCTGAAAAGTATCCCCAGCTTACCATTCGCGTATCGGGTTATGCTGTAAACTTCATTAAACTCACGAAAGAACAGCAGGACGACGTTATTTCCAGAACCATTCACGAATCTATGTAAACGGTCTTGGAAAAGAAAAAGAAATTATAGTATAGGCGAAACCGCCGTCGCGAATAACGACGGCGGTTTTTGCAAAAAAGAGGGAGTATGGCAAAAAAGAAAAATAAAAAAGTACAAAAAAAGGTAGAAAAAGCGGCGAAAAGGGCGGCGAAAAAACACCCGTTTTTGGTGTTGGTCGCGATATTGCTCGTCGTTGCGATCGTGGGCACGTGCGTTCTGCATAAAAAAGGCGTGATCCATATCCCGTTTTTAGACGGTATTATTCCGCAGGACAAAACACAAGAGGATATTATTACAGACGATCTGCAAATACATTTTTTAGAGCTTGGAAATAAATATACGGGTGATTGCACTTTGATAAAAACGGGAAACACCGAGGTTTTAATTGACGCAGGATCAAGAAAAGGCTCGGCGGAAACGATCGTGCCGTATATACAAGAATATTGCACGGACGGAATTTTGGAATACGTAATCGCTACGCACGCGCATGAAGATCATATTGCAGGATTTGTCGGTACGACGAGCGTAGACGGCGTGTTCGAAAGTTTTGTCTGTGAAACGATCATTGATTATCCCTTGTCGGACAGAACCTCGCAGATTCGAAAAGATTACGAGGCTTTGCGCGATCAGGAGGTGGCGGCAGGAGCGGTGCATTACACCGCGCTCGAATGTTGGAATAATGTTAGCGGCGCAAAGCGTAGCTACGAGCTGACGGACGGCATCACGTTGAATATTCTTTATCAAAAATTTTATGAAGAGAAAACGAGCGACGAGAACGACTATTCCGTTTGCGTGCTCCTTTCGCAGGGTAATAATCACTATTTATTCACGGGAGATTTAGAACACGAGGGCGAGGAATCGCTTGTGGAAAATAACAGCTTGCCCACGTGCAAATTGTTCAAGGGCGGACACCACGGCAGTCCTACCTCGTCCACGGCAGAGTTACTTGAAGTGATACAGCCCGAGATCGTGTGCGTGTGCTGTTGTTGCGGTAGCGACGAATACACCGATAATATCGCGAATATGTTTCCTTCGCAAGCGTTCGTCGATCGCGTTGCGCCGTATACGGATAAGGTGTACGTAACGACGATCGTTTCGGATAACGAAAACGGTTACGAATCTTTGAACGGAAATATCGTGGTAACGTCCGACGGCGGCGAGGTGAAAGTGCAATGCTCGAATAACAATACGTTGTTTAAGGATACCGAATGGTTTAAGAATAATCGCACAATGCCAAGCTATTGGAGTGAATAATATGGAAATCTTTTCAAGAACGGAACGATTGATCGGCGTGGCGGCGCTGGAAAAACTTAAAAAAGCGCGCGTGGCGGTGTTCGGCGTGGGCGGCGTCGGCGGCTACGCGGTGGAAGCACTTGCACGAAGCGGCGTGGGCACGCTTGATTTGGTCGATAACGACGTGGTGAGCGAATCGAATATCAATCGTCAGATCATTGCCCTCCATTCTACGCTCGGAAAGCTGAAAACGGAGGTGGCGGCGGCACGCGCGAGGGATATCAACCCCGAAATCGAAGTACGCACGCATAACGTGTTTTTTCTGCCCGAAACGGCGGAAACGTTCGATTTTTCACGCTACGATTACGTGATCGACGCGATCGACACCGTATCGGGCAAGCTCGCTTTGATCGAAAAGGCAAAGGCGGCGAACGTACCCGTGATTTCCGCGATGGGGGCGGGCAATAAGCTCGATCCCACGGCGTTTACGGTGGCGGATATTTCCAAAACGAGCGTTTGTCCGCTGGCAAGAGTGATGCGCCGCGAGCTGAAAAAACGGGGTATCGAGCACGTGAAAGTGGTCTACTCCAAGGAAGAACCGCAAGGCGAGCCGCAAAAAAACGAAAACGGAAAGCCCGTGCCTGCAAGTATCGCGTTCGTGCCCTCCGTGGCAGGACTGATCATAGCAAGCGAAGTGATAAAAGATTTAATAAAATAAAAAACGACCGCGGTTGCAAGAAGCCGCGGTTTTTATTATAAGCTTTGTAATTTTTTCAATTTTTCAAATGCCAGCGTGAGGAAGTCTTTCGGCGGCATTTTGTCATAAATGCGGTGATTGAATACTTCGAGCATCAACGAGCCTTTGTAGCCGTATTCGTTCCACTTGTTCGCTGCCCTTGCAAAATCGAGATTGCCGTCAAAGGGCAATAAATGCAGATCGTCGTTGGCGCTTGGATCGTCCGTTTTTCCGAAGTTGTCGTGGATATGCGTGCAAAGTAGCTTATCGTGGTACAGATCGAGAAAGGGTACGGTTTTCGTATAACAATGCTCATGCCCACAGTCGTAGCAAAATCCCACGTTATCTACGTTTTCGTAACGCTCCATAAGACAGGCGAGATTGCCGAGCTTGCGTAAGTTTTCCAAGGCAAGCATAACGCCGCGCTTTGCCGCGTATTCCACGATACTGTCAAACCGCCCAAGCCCTATATCGCACACGGGCGGCGGCGTCCAACCGCTCGACACGTGTAAAATAACGGTACGTACGCCGTAATTTGCGGCGTTGTCGATCGTTTGCAGGATATCGTCAAAAAGCGGCTTGTAAGCGTCGCCTGCGAGCCATAAATCGTTCGAGCCGTGCAAAGGTCCGTGGATAAATTCAAACTCCAAGCCCAGCCGCTCGCTTTCACGCTTTAAGAGGCGAATGGTATTTTCGTCCGTACGATGCGTGAAAAAACAGTCGAAACCAACCTCTTTGATCAAAGGGAGGTTGGTTTCCGGCGTTTGATTTTTTATGCAGTCGGCAATAATGCCGAGCTTTCGCGAAATCATGATCACTTCACCTGCTTGATATCGTACGGCGTGCTTTGGTATACGAAATAATTGAGCCAGTTGGAAAAGAGCAAATTCGCATGCGCGCGCCACGTAACGATCGGCGGTTGCGTTTCGTCGTCGTCAGGGAAATAGTTTTCGGGTATTTTGATAGGCTTACCCTGCGAAAGATCGCGGATATATTCGTTTTTCAGGCTGTCCGCGTCGTATTCCGAATGTCCCGTAACAAAGATTTGCCGACCGTTCTTGGTGGATACGGCGTAAACGCCCGTTTTTTCCGAGGAGGCAAGAATTTTCAGTTGCGAAACCTTTTCCACGTCCTCGCGACGGAACTCGGTGTGGCGCGATTGCGGCACCATAAACGTTTCGTCGAAACCGCGGAAAAGAATGGAGGATTTGTATTCCACGCGGTGGGGGAATACGCCGAATACCTTTTCGGGCATAAGCCGTTTTTGAATACCGTAATGATAGTAGAGCCCCGCTTGCGACGCCCAACAGATATGCAGAGTGCTGTGTACGTGCGTTTTGCTCCATTCCATGATCTCGCAAAGCTCGTCCCAGTATTCGACTTCTTCAAATTCCATAAGCTCCACAGGCGCGCCCGTGATGATCATACCGTCGAAATTCTCGTGCTTTACGTCCTTGAACGTTTTATAAAAGGCGAGCAAATGCTCTTCCGCCACGTTTTTCGATTGATGGGTGGAAGTGCGTATCAACGTAGGCTCGACCTGCAAAGGAGTGTTGCCGAGAAGCCGCGCAAACTGTGTTTCCGTTTCGATCTTTTTGGGCATTAGATTGAGAATGAGTATGCGCAAAGGGCGGATATCCTGCGTCATAGCGCGCGTTTCCGTCATTACGAAAATATTTTCACTTTGTAAAATTTTTGCCGCAGGCAGATCGTTGGGAATTTTAATAGGCATTTTGCCACCTCCGTTATTGTTAATTAAATACTTTCAAGCGCTTGCGTAAGGTCGTCGATAAGATCCTGATAATTTTCCAGACCGCAGGAAAGGCGAACGAGATCTCCCGGGACGCCTGCCGCGATCAGCTCTTGCTCGTTCATCTGGCGGTGCGTTGCGCTCGCAGGGTGTAAACAGCACGATCTTGCGTCCGCCACGTGCGTTTCAATAGCGATCAGTTTGAGCGCTTTCATAAATTTTTCCGCCGCCGCTCTGCCGCCTTTTACGCCGAAACTGACGACGCCGCAAGTGCCGTTGGGCATATATTTTTTTGTACGCTCGTAATATTTATTCGAGGGCAAACTCGGATAATTTACCCAAGTGATCTTGTCGCTCGATTCCAAAAATTCCGCGACCTTTCGACCGTTCAACGCGTGCCGTTCCATACGTACGTGCAGACTTTCCAGTCCCAAATTGAGATAGAAAGCGCTCTGGGGGGATTGCGTCGCGCCGAAATCGCGCATAAGCTGCGCGGTCGCTTTGGTGATATACGCGCCGCCCTGTCCGAATTTTTCGGCGTAGGTAATGCCGTGATAGCTCTCGTCGGGCGTGCAAAGCCCGGGGAACTTGTCCGCGTGCGCCATCCAGTTAAAGTTGCCCGAATCGACGATACAACCGCCCACGGCAACCCCGTGCCCGTCCATATACTTGGTGGTGGAATGGGTAACGATGTCCGCGCCGTGCTCGAAAGGACGGCAATGGATAGGGGTAGCGAACGTATTGTCCACGATCAAGGGCACGCCGTGCGCGTGCGCCGCTTTGGCGAATTTTTCAATATCGAGCACGGTCAGGGCAGGGTTTGCGATCGTTTCCCCGAACACCGCTTTGGTGTTGGGGCGGAACGCCGCGTTCAGCTCTTCTTCCGTGCAATCGGGATCGACAAAGGTAAATTCGATACCCATTTTCTTCATCGTAACGGCAAACAGATTATACGTACCGCCGTAAATACTTGCCGACGAAACGACGTGATCGCCTACGCTTGCGATATTGAATACGGCGAAAAAGGACGCCGCTTGTCCGGAGGAGAGGAGCATTGCCGCGCTACCGCCTTCCAGCTCGCAAATTTTTGCCGCAACGGTGTCGCAGGTGGGATTTTGCAGACGGGAATAGAAATATCCGCTCGCCTCCAAATCGAACAGCTTGCCCATATCCTCGCTCGTGGCGTATTTGAACGTCGTGCTCTGAATGATCGGCACTTGACGGGGCTCGCCGTTCCCTGGGGTATAGCCCCCCTGTACGCATTTGGTTTCGATTCTGCGCTGATTTTTGCTCATAGTATGTTCTCTCCTTGATAATACTCAAACTCATTATTAAGTATATCATAATCCCCCTTTTTTCGTCAAGTATTTTTACGGTATAAAACCCGCGCGGTAGCGCAAAATAATGGATATGAAAAGAAAAACGAAATTTATTTGTGCGGCGACGGCGCTGACCGCTACCATAGCTCTTACGCTCCTGCCGCTTGCAGGGTGCGGTTTAAGCGGTTGCGGAAAGGGCGGCAACGAAGATTTTCTTGCAGACGTCGTTTCCCGAGAAAACTACGAGTCGGTGTATTCGAAGATCGGCGAAAAGATCACGCTCGACGCGGTTACGGAAAAAGCGGACGGCAGGGCGTACGCGATCGTAGACGGCGTGGAATACGAGCTGGGTATGGACTTTTTATCGATGGCGATGGTGTATAACGCCGAACCTACGGCAAAATTCCAAACGGCGACGGCGGCGTATAACGAGTGGTGGCGGCTGTTTATGCAGCGCTGGAATTTGCTCGTGCCCGAAGTACCGCTCTATTCCAACCAGTATTACGACGTGTATAACGCGAAGATAGACGAGCTGAAAACGAATCCGTATTGGAGTGTTACGCAGGCGATCGTGGGGGCGAAAGTAAGCTCGCAGGACAACGCGGTGGTGCTGGGCAGTAACACCGATCTTTCGGGCTTGTTCCGCGATTCGTCGTTCGGGAAATCGTCGCCTGCCGCGTCCGATCTGGATATCCAAACGCTGACGAGCGGCTACGAAACGGTGGAAACGGACGAAACGGGCACGTTCCGTTGGGCGAGCGCCGACATTCTGCCTTTGCATACGGAAACGGACAACGCCGACGGTACGAAAACGTTCACGATGCGTATCGCCGACGATCTGACCTTTTCCGACGGCTCGCCTATCACCGCGCAAAACTATCTCGCTCCGCTTTTGGCAGGCAGTAGTAAAGTACTCAAACAGGCAGGCGGTAACGACGCAGCGGGTTTAACGCTCGTTGGCTACGAGGCGTTTCACGCGTACGAGGGGGAGGGCGAACCCGTACCCTTTACGGGAGTGCGGCTCTTGGACGAGTATACCTTTTCCGTTACCGTGAAAAAGGAGTATGCGAATTATTATTACGCCTTGCGCTACGGCGCGTTTACGCCCGTGCCGACCGCTCTGTATTTGGGAGATCATAAGGTCAAGGACGACGGACAGGGGGCGTATATCGAAAGGGGATTTTATAATAAATCGGAGAAAAACGGGATCACGGCGTTTGATTTTGCCGCGCAAATTACGGCGAATATCAACGAGGTTTCTGCGAGTAAATTTCCCTATTCGGGGCCGTATTTTGTGGAAAGCTACGACCAAAGCGCGAAAATGGCGGTGCTCAAACGCAATCCCCATTATAAAGGGGACGTGCGCGGCAAAGCGACGATCGAACGCATTTCGTACGTGAAGATCGTAGGGGAAACGCAGCTCGATCAACTGAAAAAAGGGCGCGTGGACGTGCTCGCAGGGATTACGGGCGGAGAGGAAACGAAAGCGGCGCTCGCGATTGTGGATAACGTGAATTTCAAGGAAACGCATTACGATCGGGCAGGGTATGGAAAGCTCGCTTTCCGTTGCGATTTCGGACCTACGCAATTTACCGAGGTGCGCCGCGCGGTGATGCACACGATCGATCGCGAGGAGTTCGCCCAAACCTTTACGGGGGGCTACGGTAGCGTGGTGGACGCGCCTTACTACGTCGGCTCGGAGGCGTATCTTGCGGTGAAAGATACGATCAAACTGAACAAATACGAATATAGCGTGGACAAGGCGAAAGCGTGCTTGCGCGAGGGCGGTTGGGTATATAACGCCGACGGAAGCGCGTACGACGAAACGAACGGAGGCGTGCGGTATAAAAAGCTGTCGGGCTACGAGCTTTCGTATAACAATCTTGCCTTTGCTGCAACGGACAATAAATATAAAACGGTGAAAGTGGAGGGAGAATATTATATGCCGCTCGTTATCAACTGGATGGGTACGCAACCCAATTCGGTAACCGATCAGCTCATCACCGCTTGGCAAAACAATCCCAACGCAGGCGAAAAGATCGGCGCGTATATCACCTATTCTTCGGGGGATATGACTTCCGCGCTCTACGGCGAATATAGTCAAATGCCTGCCTACGGCTTTACCAAAGCGCGGTTTGGCGCGGTCAATTTTGCCACGGGCTTTACGAGCGCGGTCTACGATCAGTCCTTCTATTGGACGATCGATCCCGAAATGTATCACAATTACAGCAGTAATTATCTAATGGACGAGGCGGATTTTATATCTGCATATAACGGCTAAATGCGCATAGCACGTCGCCTTATCCGCATTTTGACGATAACGGAAAAAACAATATGATCAAATACCTGTTTCAACGAATACTCTATATGCTGGCGGTGCTTGCGTTGCTTTCGCTCGTCATCTATCTCGTGTATAACCTGTTGCCGATCGATAAGGCGGCGGATATGGCGATGCAGGAGATTGCGGCGAATAAAAACCTTATTTACGCCGAACGCTATCTCTATTGGCAACGTCGCTACGGCTTGGACGGCAGTTTATTTACGCGGTATTTGCGGTGGCTGGGGCTTGCGCCTTTTTACGACGGCTCGTTCCACGGGCTGTTGCAGGGGAATTTGGGCACGAGCGTGGCGTACGGCAAGCCCGTAGTCGAGGTGATCGCCGAGCCACTGAAAAATACCCTCTTTCTCAACCTGCTCTCCACTGCATTGTCGCTTGGTATCACGTTGCCGCTCGGCGCGTTTTGCGCGGTGAAACGGGGGAGCAAACGGGATACGGCGGTGCAGATCGGTACGATCGTGGGGTATAGTATGCCTGCGTTCATTATCGCCATTTTATTTATCTGGCTGTTCGCGATCAAGCTCGATCTGTTTCCCGTTTCGGGTATGTCGTCGGTGGGCAAGGACTACGTGGGTTTTCGCGCCTTTTTGGATAAACTTTGGCACTTGGCTCTGCCGCTGATCGTGATGACCTTTTGTTCGCTCGGCGGTATGACGCGCTACGTGCGCGCTTCTATGATCGAGGCGCTCAATATGGACTGTATCCGTACGGCGCGCGCAAAGGGTTTAAGCGAACGGCTCGTGGTGCGCTCGCACGCTTGGCGAAACGCGCTTTTGCCCATCGTAACGCTCGTAATCGGTTGGTTGATGGGGATATTTTCCGGCTCGATCATGATCGAAAACATTTTCGGTATCAACGGGATCGGGAAAGTATATTTCGACGCGCTGACCGCAAACGATAACGAGATCGCCCTTGCTATGCAGATGTTCTATATCGCGCTCGCGCTTTTGGGGAATCTGCTCGTAGACGTGGCGTACGGGCTCGTTGATCCCCGTATCCGCGTGAATAAATAAAGGAGTACGCCTATGCAAGAAAATCAAACGCCGCCGAAAAAAACGGAGCTTAAACGCGCGTTGGATAGGGGCAGGTATGCGTTCAAACGACTTTTCTTCGGTAATAAAGACCTACCGTTTGAAACGGAGGGGGCGGAGATCGAAAGCCCGTCCAAATTATTGCGAGAGGCGTTTTTCCGTAAAAAAACGGCGGTCGTCGCACTCGTGTTTCTCGTCGCGCTGTTTTTGTTCGTATTCATCGCGCCCGCGTTCGTGCCGATGGACGTCAATTATACCGATCCCCTGCAACAAAACGTCGCGCCCGTGTATTCCATGCGTTCCGTACCGAAAGCCCTTAAAAATTCCATACAAACGATCGACGGCTTTTCCGGTTTTACGGTGGGACTTTCGAAAGAGGGGGAGGTGTTCGTTTGGGGGAACAGTCGGGATCGGTTGAATAAACGGGATATGAAAGATATTCCCGAATCGGTCAAAGCGGAGGGAGCAACGCACGTGGCGGCAGGGAAAGACCATATTCTTGCAATCACCAAATCGGGCGCGCTCGTCGGCTGGGGGGATAGGAGCTGCGGTCAGTACGGCTTTGAAAGCGTGCTCAACGCCCAAACCACTCCCGAGGCGTTGCGCGGCGGCGTATTGCCAACAGAAGTGAAAACGCTCGTTTGCGGTTATCAGACCTCCGCGCTCGTCAAAACGGACGGCACGGCGTACGCGTGGGGAAATAAAAACGCGGCGCGGAATTTATCGGAGTTTGCTCACCTTTCGGGCGTGGAAAAACTCGCGTTCACCAACGCCGCGGCGGTGGCGATTTTGCAAAACGGCGAGATTTTTACGGGTACGGAAGACATTTTCACTTCCGTCGCCACCGAAAACGGCACGGTCTATCAAACGCCGAATAGTTATCTTTCGGGCAGAAAAGCGGTGGAGCTTGCCGCGACGAATAAATGTGTGGCGATCTTGACGGAGGATCGCGAGCTGTTCGTTTCGGGCGTGTTCGAAAACGGCGAAAACGAATTGCCGACGCTGCAAGAGGGGGAATATTTCCTTTCCCTCGACGGCGGCACGCGGCATTTCGTGGGCGTAACGAATTTCGGCAACGCTTACGCTTGGGGACACGGCGCGTACGGTCAATGCGATCTGCAAACGGACGGAAAAACGGCGAAAGCGTTTGCAGGGGCGCTCCAAAGCTACACGGTGGACGGCGAGGACAACCTCGTGCAAAGCGTGGGCTTGAAAGGGTATATCATGGGCACGGACGGACGGGGACGGGACGTGTTTGCGCGTATCGTCCACGGCGGGAAAATGACGCTCACGATCGGCGCGGTGGCGGTGCTCGTTTCCTCGGTCATCGCTATCGTAGTGGGTTGCGTTTCGGGGTATTTCGGCGGCTGGGTGGACGTACTTCTTATGCGTATCACGGAAATATTCTCCTCCATACCCTTTTTGCCCTTTGCTATGTTGCTTTCGCAGATCATCAAGTATTACGATATCACGGAAACGACGCGTATTTTTATTATCATGCTGATCTTGGGCGCGCTTTCGTGGACGGGGCTTGCGCGTATGATACGCGGTCAGGTACTTGCCGAACGGGAAAAGGAATTCGTTATGGCGGCGCGCGCGATCGGCGTGAAAGAAAGAACGATCGCTTTTCGGCACGTACTGCCCAACGTGATCTCGGTGATCTTGGTGAGTATGACGCTCGATTTTGCAGGTTGTTTGCTCACCGAATCTTCCCTTTCCTACTTGGGCTTCGGTGTGCAACAGCCCCAACCTACTTGGGGAAATATGCTCAACGGTTGCAATAACAGTACCGTCATTCAAAATTACTGGTGGCAATGGGTATTCCCGTCCATATTCTTATCGCTTGCGGTGATTTGCATCAATATCGTGGGCGACGCGTTGCGCGACGCGCTCGATCCGAAAACGGTAACGAAAAAGGAGTAAATATGGCACTTTTACAAGTTGACGATCTGCAAGTCGCTTTTCAAACGCGTAAGGGCAAGGTACGCGCGGTGAACGGCGTTTCCTTTTCGGTGGAGGAGGGGAAAACGCTCGCGCTCGTGGGGGAGAGCGGTTCGGGAAAAAGCGTTTCCGCAATGAGTATACTCCGTCTTTTGGACGAAAACGGAGAAATCGAGGGCGGTGAAATTTTATTCGACGAGCAGGGCAGGGGCGAGGCGATCGACCTTGTTAAGCTACCGCTCGATAAAATGCGTGAAATACGCGGCAACCGTATTTCGGTGGTGTTCCAAGAACCCATGACCGCGCTCAATCCGGTGCTGTCGATCGGCAGGCAACTGTCCGAGCCGTTTATCATTCACCGCGGCTTGCATAAAAAGCAGGCGCGCGCGGCGGCGGTGAAAATGCTCGAAGAGGTGCGTATTCCCAACCCCGAACGGGTGATAGGGGACTATGTACACCGTTTGTCGGGCGGTATGCGGCAACGGGTGATGATCGCTATGGCGCTCGCTTGCGCGCCCAAGCTTTTGATCGCCGACGAGCCGACCACCGCGCTCGACGTTACCATTCAGGCGCAGATACTCTCGCTGATGAAAGGACTGCAAGAGGAAAACGGTACGGCGATCTTGTTTATCACGCACGATCTGGGCGTCGTTAACGAAATGGCGGACGACGTGGCGGTGATGTATTGCGGACGGGTGGTAGAGCTTGCGAAAAAAAGCGCGGTATTCGGAAACGGAAGATATTCCCATCCGTACACGGAGGGCTTGCTCCGTTCCGCGCCCTCGCAAAAGACCGCGGGCAAACGTTTGGAATCGATCGCAGGCAACGTACCCTCCCTTTTTAATCTGCCCAAAGGCTGTAAATTCGCGCCGCGTTGCAAATATTGCACGGAAAAATGTATTGCGGAAGAACCGCCGCTATTCACGACGAAAAGCGGTCAGAAGATCAGGTGTTTTTATCCGAAAAAGGAGGAGAGAAGAAGCGATGAACACGCAAAGCTTGTTGTCCGTCGTCCATCTTAAAAAATATTTTCCCGTGGGCGGCGGCTCGCTATTCAAAGCTCGCCGTTATCTTCGCGCAAACGACGATATCTCGTTCGATATCTACGAGGGGGAAACGTTCGGGCTCGTCGGGGAGAGCGGCTCGGGTAAATCTACGCTCGGCAGAACGCTTTTGCGTTTGTACGAGCCGACTTCGGGACAAATACTCTATCGCGGCAATCACGATAAAGAAGTCGATCTTACGCAATTAAAGGGGGAGGAACTGCGCAAGCTGCGCAGCGATCTGCAAATGATCTTCCAAGACCCCTATTCGTCGCTCAATCCGCGTATGACGGTGGGACAGATCGTAGAAGAGGGGGTGGCGACGCATAAATATTATAGACGCGGCACGCCGCAAATGCGCGAATACGTGCTCAAAGTTATGCAAGATTGCGGCTTACAGGCGGAGGCGTTGCACCGTTATCCCCACCAATTTTCGGGCGGACAACGCCAGCGCGTGTGTATCGCGCGCGCCCTTGCGGTCAGACCTAAATTTATCGTTTGCGACGAGTGCGTTTCCGCGCTCGACGCGTCTATACAGTCGCAAATACTCAACCTGCTCGCCGAGCTCAAAGAAAAGGAAAAACTTACGTATTTGTTCATTTCCCACGACTTATCGGTGGTACGGCACATTTCCGATCGGATCGCGGTGATGTATTTGGGCAATATCGTGGAAATGGGTACGGCAAAGCAGGTGTTTGAAAATCCACGCCACCCGTATACGATCGCGCTGATGAGCGCCGTACCCTCGATGAAAGCGGAGCGGGAGAAAAAGATCGTGCTCGGCGGCAATATGCCCAGCCCCGTTTCTCCGCCGTCGGGCTGTAAATTCCACACCCGTTGTTTTATGGCTTGCGAGAAATGTAAACGCGTACCCCCTCCCTTTACGGAGATAGAAAAGGGACATTTTGCCGCCTGTCATTTCGCGGACAAACCGACGGCGGAAAAGCGTAGGATCGCGGAGAGCAACGAAGGGCAGACGAAAAAGTTTTTATAAAAAAGTATAAATAGCTTTTCTTTCGTGTTGACAAAAGATAAAAAAATGTATTATAATAGTGTATACAAGGGTAAAACGCCCTTGAATACTTTTTTATCAGGAGGATATTCAACAATATCTTATGGAACCCCTACCCCTATCTATCGCGATCGCGATACTCGTAATTCTTTCCGCTTTCTTCTCGGGAACGGAAACGGCATATTCTTGTGCGAATAAGATCAAGCTCAAAAGCATGGCGGCGCTCGGCAAAAAGAACGCGGAAAAGGTACTCGCGTTTGCCGACGATAAATACGATAAGCTCGTTACGGCGATCCTCGTCGGTAACAATATCGTAAACCTCACGGCTTCGGCGCTTGGCACGGTCCTGTTCGGCAAGCTGATTGCAGACGCAAATATCGCGACGACGGTTTCTACTGCGGTACTCACCGTTATAGTACTTTTGTTCGGCGAGATCACGCCCAAATATTTAGCGAGCGTATATCCCGAAAAATTCTGTTTCTTCTTCTATCCTTTGATGCGGCTTTTCTATTGGATACTCACCCCGATCGGACGGGTGTTCGATCTGTATAAAAAGGGACTTGCGAAAGTATTCAAACTGAAAAAGGAAGCCACGGTTACGAACGAGGAGCTTATGTCCCTTGTAGACGAGGCGGAAGAGGACGGAACGCTCAAAGAGGACGAATCGGAGCTTGTGCGCTCTGCGCTCGAATTTGACGATTTGAAGGTAGAGGATATTTTGGTTCCTCGCGTGGACGTGTCCGCGGTGAGCGTGGAGTTTTCCATGGACGAAGTCCGCGAAGTATTCCGTAAAACGGGCTTTTCGCGTTTGCCCGTGTATAAAGAAACGATCGATAACGTGATCGGTTTGGTACACGAACGCGAATTTTTCAACGGTTACTTAAACGGGGAAAAGGAAATCGAAAATTTGGTGCAGGATATTGTGTTCACCACCGAATATACGCGTATTTCCACCCTCTTGAAACAATTACAAAAAAATAAGATACACATGGCGGCGGTTTCCGACGAATACGGCGGACTCGTCGGTATCGTAACGCTCGAAGATATTTTGGAAGAGCTCGTCGGGGAGATCTGGGATGAGCACGACGAAGAGGAAGTGCTGTTCGGTAAGATCGACGAGGACGAATATTGGGTGGACGGCAAATGCGGTTTGGCGGAATTTTTCGCACTCTATGAAATGGAGGACGAGGACGAAAATTACGAGGCGTACACCGTTGGCGGTTGGGCAACGGAAAAATACGGCGGTATTCCCCCCGTCGGAGAAGTACTCCGCTGTAAGGATATCGAAATTCGTATCGTGAAAGCGACCAAACAAAAGGTGCTTAAAATCCGTTCCAAAAAGACGGAAGAACCGATCGGGGAAGAAGAGAGCGAAGACTGATTATAAAAAACGAGGTATAAAAAATGGCAACGATTTTGGTAACGGGCGGTTGCGGCTATATCGGTTCGCATACCGTGCTCGAACTTTTGAACAAAAATTACGACGTGGTCGTGGTGGATAATTTCAGCAATTCCAGCTTTGAAAGTATTCGCAGAGTGCAGAAGATCACGGGCAAGAACGTAACTTTCTACGAGGCGGATATTCGCGATCAAGCGGCGCTCGAAAAGATCTTTTCGGCGCATAAATTTGACGCGGTCATTCATTTTGCGGCATTCAAGGCGGTGGGCGAAAGCTGTAAGCTGCCCTTGAAATACTACGAAAACAATATCAGCGGCACGGTAACGTTATTGCAGGTAATGGAAAAGTATAACGTGAAGAAGATCATCTTCTCGTCGTCTGCGACCGTTTACGGCGATCCCGAAAGATTGCCGCTCGACGAAAATTGCCGTCTTTCCACGACGAATCCCTACGGCAGTACCAAGCTGATGATGGAAAATATTATGCAGGACGTACATAAAGCGGACAACGCGTGGAACATCATTCTGCTCCGTTATTTCAACCCCGTCGGCGCGCACGAAAGCGGTTTGATCGGCGAAGACCCGAAAGGTATTCCCAACAATTTAATGCCGTTCGTAGCGCAGGTGGCGAGCGGTAAATTGCAATGTATCAACGTGTTCGGCAACGACTACGACACCCCCGACGGAACGGGCGTGCGCGATTATATCCACGTGGTCGATCTGGCGTTGGGGCATATTGCGGCGATCGAACACTGCAACGAATCGGGCGTACATATTTACAATCTCGGCACGGGGCACGGATACAGCGTACTCGACATGATCCACGCGTTTGAAAAGGCGTGCGGTAAAACGTTGCCCTATAAGATCTGCGAGCGTCGTTCGGGGGATATCGCGGCTTGCTACGCCTGCCCCGATAAGGCGAAAAAGGAATTGAAATGGGAGGCGAAATTCGGTATCGAAGAAATGTGCGCCTCGCAATGGAAGTGGCAGAGCGGCAATCCGAGAGGTTACGAGGCGTAAGCGCCTTTTATCGGTATGATTACACCCGATCAGATTATCCGTTCCGATCGCAAAACGTTGAGCGTTACCGTTGATTGTTTCGGCAATGTAACCGTTCGCGCGCCGAAAAAATGCGATGAGGGACGGATTTTTGCGTTTCTGAAAGACAAAGAAGCTTGGATATTGCACCATAAGACGAAAGCGGAAAAAACGGACTTGGAATTGCCGCAGGAAGATCTTAACGGGTATTCCTTTTTATTGCTCGGCGAGAAGTGTACGATCACGCTCACACAAGAGAAATTCGTGCAGTTCGAGCCACAAACGCACCGTATTTTCCTGCCCGAGAAAAACGCAAAACAAAGGCTCGTGAAATGGTTAAAAGAAAACGCCTTGCGCATTTTCACCGTCGCCACGGAAAAACGGGCGAGGGAAATGGGGACGAGCTTTGTATCCGTGCGCGTTTCGTCGGCAAGGGGCAGGTGGGGCTCTTGTACGCACGATAACCGTATCCGTTATACCTTTCGGCTTATTTATGCGCCGAAAGAGGTGATCGATTACGTCGTCGTGCACGAGCTAGCGCACACCAAATATAAAAATCACTCGCAAGCGTTTTGGCGGGAGGTGGAGAGATACCTCCCCGATTATAAGGTCAAGCGCAAGTGGCTCAAAGAGAGAAGTATTTTGACACGTATATTTTAACAAGGAGAACGAAAGTAATGAAAAGGAAAAAGCAGGGTATATTTTGTATACTTTCCGCATTGTTTTTTTCCTTTTCATCTTGCGTAGCCGCGCCGACTTCCTCATTGGAAAAACCGCCCCAAACCAGCCCAACGACATACGTTTTACGCGAAGAAACGGACGTAAACGGGCATAGAGCGGTGTATTATTCGGACGGAACTTTTCAAGACGTAGGGCGCGCCGTGCCGCTCGATTTTTCGCCGTCCGCGGCGCGGGAAAAGTACGGCTATCAATACTTTTCGGCAAACGAAGAAAAGGGGGAAGGTCTTTGTAAATTATACGAAGCCACCGTTTCCTTTTTAGGGGATTTTCACCGTTCGGACAAGGATATCGCGGAGAAAAACGGCACGTATACGGTCGGTTCTGTGAACTACGCGCAATACGGCTTGACGAGGGAAGAGGCGACGGCGGTTTGGAAACTCGTCTACACGGAGTATCCCGAATTTTTCTGGTTGAAAAACCAAGTGCGGTACGATTCGAAAAATTTAAGTTTTTTGACGGTATCCGAATACGCCACTGCGGAAAGCCGCGCGCAAACGCAAGCGGCGATCGAGGCGGCGGCGCGCGAGTGCGACGATTATTTTTCGGTGTACGACAGCGAAACGGAGCGCGCGCTCGTTATTTACGAATACCTGCTCACCACCTTGACGTACGCCTACGAGGAGGACGGCAAAACGCCGCAGGACGACCGTTGGGCGCATAGCGTTGCCGGCACGGGTACGCATAGATCGGGCGTGTGCGAAACGTACGCCAAGACGTTCGATTTTTTCTGCGATCTGTTTGCGCTGGAATGTATCACGATTTCGGGCGAGGGCGTGCACGGCGAAAGTTCGGGCGGCCACGCTTGGAACGTCGTCAAAATAGACGGGGCTTGGCGCGCCGTCGACGCGACTTGGGCGGATCGGGAGGAGATGTACCGCGAATGGTTCGGCGTGCCTGCGTCGGAGTTCGCGCAAACGCACGTAGCGTCCACCCCTGCGGACGGTTGGGGCGTAGATTATCAATTCGGTTTGCCCGAAATTTCCGAAGAACGGCTGTTTCCCGTCCGTTTAACGGAAAACGGAAAAGATCTGGGTATGTACGCTTCGGTAGACAGCGCGTTGAAAAAAATGACGAACGAGGGGAGCAGGTACGAGATCACGCTGCAAGCGGATACCTCCGTTACGGCAAAAGGCAAGCTACATATCGGCAAAGTGGAGTTTGACGCCGCGGCAACGCCCAAAGCGGCGAGCTTGAAAATTATCGGCAGAAGATCGGAGGAGGGCACGCAAACGGAGCTTGTGGCAAAGAACGCGCTCGCGCTACGTTGTCCGCTCACGGTGGAAAATCTTTCGTTTACGCTACCTGCGCTGACGGAAAACGGATTCACGCTGATAAAGCTGGGCGAGAATACGGAAATTACGATAGGGAAGAGGGAAAACGGCGTTTAATCCCGCAAAAAATGCGGTATAAATAAAAGAGAGAGAAAAATCCGAAAGAGGAAACTATGTTAGAACTTAAAAACGTGGGATATCGCGTCGAGGACGAGCTTGGCGAAAAGGAAATTCTGAAAAATATAAATTTAACGATAAACGACCGTTTCGTGGCGTTCACGGGACCGAACGGCGGCGGTAAATCCACGCTTGCGAAAGTGATCGCCGGCATTATCACGCCCACGACGGGTAAGATCTATTTCAACGGCGAGGACGTTACGGAGCTGTCCGTTACCGAGCGTGCGAAAAAAGGCATTTCGTACGCCTTTCAACAGCCCGTACGTTTCAAGGGCTTGACGGTGCGCGATCTTATCAATATCGCGGCAGGTAAACCCATTAAAGTATCGGAGGCTTGCGCGTATTTGTCGGAGGTGGGTATGTGCGCGAGAGATTATATCGATCGCGAGGTCAACGCGTCGCTTTCGGGTGGGGAATTGAAACGTATCGAGATCGCCACCATTTTGGCGCGCGGCACGGAGCTTTCCATCTTCGACGAGCCGGAGGCAGGTATCGATCTTTGGAGTTTTGGCAACCTCATCAAGGTATTCGAGAAAATGCACGAAAAAACGCAGGGAAATATACTCATCATTTCTCATCAGGAGCGTATATTGAATATAGCCGATAAGATCGTCGTGATCGCAGACGGCGAGGTACGCGAGCAGGGCGAAAAGGGAGAGGTACTCCCCAAGCTCCTCGGCGTGGACGCCTGTAAGATCTTAACGGATAAACTGTAAGAGAGGACGAACTATGGACGCGATCGAAAAAGATTTATTATTAAAGATAGCCGATCTGCACGGCGTGCCCGAGGGGGCGTATAACATACGCGGCAACGGCGCGACGGAAAGCCGCAACACGACGGCGAATATCGATATCGTAACGAAAACGGACGGCAAGTCGGGGATCGATATTTACGTGAAAGCAGGCACGAAAAACGAGAGTATGCATATACCCGTGATTATCAGTAAAGCGGGCTTGCAGGAGGTCGTATATAACGATTTCCATATCGGCGAGGACACGGACGTGGTGATCGTGGCAGGCTGTGGCATACACAACTGCGGCGGCGTGGATATGACCTCGCGCCACGACGGCGTACACACCTTTTACGTAGGCAAAAACGCGAAAGTCAAATACGTAGAAAAACACTACGGGCAAGGGGACGGAAACGGTAAAAACGTGATGAACCCGACGACGGTGGTGCATTTGGACGAGGGGGCGAGTATGATCATGGAAACCACCCAGATCAAAGGCATCGACTCCACCAAGCGTATTACGAAAGCGGATATGAAAGCGGGCGCGAATTTCGTGGTGAAAGAGAAATTATATACGCACGGCAGACAGGTGGCGGACACCGATTTCGTGATCGATATGAACGGCGCGAACTGTCGGGCGGACGTAATGTCGAGATCGGTGGCGGCGGAGCAGTCGGTGCAAAGATTCGTATCGACGATGAACGGCAACGCGCCCTGCCACGGTCATACGGAATGCGACGCGATCATTATGGACGAAGCTTCGGTTACCGCCGCGCCCTGTTTATCGGCGAACGATATCGACGCGGAGCTCATTCACGAAGCGGCGATCGGCAAGATCGCAGGCGAACAGCTCACGAAACTTATGACGTTGGGCTTGACGGAAAAAGAGGCGGAAGAGCAAATTATTAAAGGCTTTTTACACTAACCCCGTGTGGCGCGCGCGAAGAATAGAGGTCAAGGAACTTCGTTAGGCGTAAAAAAAGAAAAAAATAATAAATAATAAATAAGAAAAAAGGAAGGTATAAATCAATGAGTGATCTGGCTTACAAAAGAACGAACGTATACGAAAAGGCGGACGAGAAACTCTTAAAGGAGATCTTCGACTACGCCGAGGGCTACAAGGTATTTATCGACGAGGGTAAAACCGAACGCGAGGCTTGCGCATGGGCGAAAAACGCCGCGATCCAAAAGGGGTATAAGCCTTATAAATTCGGGCAAAAACTCAAAGCAGGCGATAAGGTCTACTACGATAACCGCGGTAAAAATCTGTACTTAATCAAGGTGGGTAGCGAAAACGTGGCGGAGGACGGTATCCGTATTATCGCGTCGCATATCGACAGTCCGAGAATCGATCTCAAACAAGTCCCCTTATACGAGGACAACGGCGTGGCGTTTGCAAAAACGCATTATTACGGCGGTATCCGTAAATATCAATGGGCGGCGATCCCTCTTGCTCTGCACGGCGCGGTGGCGTTGACGAGCGGCGAGGTCGTCAACGTGATTATCGGCGAGGACGAAAACGATCCCGTATTCTATATCAGCGATCTGTTGCCCCACTTGGCGGCGAAACAGAACGCGAAACCGCTCGGCGAGGGGCTCGGCGGCGAGGACCTCAATATCTGGCTGGGCAATATCCCGTACACGGCGGCGGCAGACGATAAGGATAAGACGGTCAAAGAAAATCTTTTGAAAATTCTCAACGAGAAATACGGTATCACCGAAGAGGACTTTTTAAGCGCGGAGCTTTGCGTCGTACCGGCGTATAAGGCAAAGGATATCGGTTTCGACCGCGCGCTGATCGGCGCGTACGGGCACGACGATCGCGTTTGCTCGTACCCTGCGTTCACCGCGCTCTTTGAAGAAGAACAGAGCAAGCACACGGTGATGGTGGTACTCGCGGATAAAGAGGAGATCGGCAGCGAGGGCACGACGGGTATGCAATGCGTACTCTTCACCGACCTGATCGACGCGATCGCAAGCTCGTTTAACGTACCGTCCGCGGCGGTGCGCGCAAATTCCAAGTGCTTATCCGCAGACGTAAACGCGGGGTATGATCCCAACTTCAAGGACGTTTCCGAACCCTTGAACTCGGCGTACCTCTCCTGCGGCGCAGGGATCACGAAATTCACGGGCGCGCGCGGTAAGAGCGGCTCGAACGACGCGGACGCGGAGTTTATGAGCTTTTTACGCAGAGCGTTTGCGGAGAATAACGTGATCTGGCAGACGGGGGAAA
The DNA here is from genome assembly GCA_017463025.1 of Clostridia bacterium. Lineage (GTDB taxonomy): Bacteria > Bacillota > Clostridia > Christensenellales > Borkfalkiaceae > Scatosoma. Next base: position 40,412 of record JAFTPZ010000005.1, on the reverse strand, counting down.
TGGGTAAAGTAGACGTCGGCGGCGGCGGCACGGTCGCCAAATACGTGGCGAAAGCGAATATCGACACGATCGATATCGGCGTACCCGTGATTTCCATGCACTCGCCTTTCGAAGTCATTTCCAAAGCGGACTTGTACGAGGTGTATCTCGCTTTCCGCGCATTTTTGAAATAACGAAAAACGGCTTATCCCAAGCGCGGGATAAGCCGTAAATTTTTATAACGCTTATTGCACAGTGAAACCGTCGTTTTCCACGAAGATATCGGAGGAATAGAACGCGGTCATTCCGTTGACGTATTCGTCGAAATCGGACGCGGCGAAACATTCGCAAGCGGAATGCATGGCAAGCTGTGCAATACCGATATCCGCGCCTGCCATACCCAAACGCGTGAGCGCGGAAACGCCGAGCGTCGAGCCGCTGCGCACGTCCGAGCGGTTGAAAAAGCTTTGATAGGTTACGCCTGCTTTTTCAAATACCGTTTTGACTACGGCAGAGGAAACCGCGTCGGTGATATACGCGCCGCCTGCGTGCGATTTGATCACGATACCGCCGCCGAGGAGCGTCTTGTTGGTGGGATCGCTCTTTTCGGGGTGGTTGGGGTGCAACGCGTGCGCATTGTCCGCCGAAAGGAAGAAAGAGGAGGCAAGCGCCTTGTAAAATTCGTTATCGTCGAAATGGAACGCGTACGCAATACGCCGCAACACGTTTTCGAGGAAATCGCCGCCTGCGCCCTGCGAGGAATGACTGCCCACCTCTTCGTGGTGCAAAAACGCCGCCACGCATACGCCCTGACTGTCCGCTTTATCCAAAAGCGCTTGTAAAGAGCCGTATACGCTCGTTAAGTTATCCACGCGCGGCGCGGCGAGAAATTCGTCGTTCACGCCGAAAAAGTATGGCTCGCTCGCGTGCACTAAATACAGATCGTGCGAGATCACGCGTTCGTCGCCTGCGATCTTGGTCAGCCATTCGCTTTCCTGTCCTGCAAAGGATAACAGCGGCAGAAGATCGACCTGCGGATTGATCGCAAAGCCCTCGTTCACGCCGCGGTTTTGGTGTACGGCAACGGAGGGAACGGTAACGAAGAAAGGGGATTCCACCGTTTCGGCGTATATCCGCGCGTTTTCGCTTTTCACCACGCGCCCTGCGATCTTCAAGGGACGGTCGAAAAAGGAATACCAAATACCGCCGCCGTACGTTTCCACGTTGAGCATAGCGCAGTTTTCCACTTTTTTCACGGGATTTTCTTTGAGTTTGAGCGCAGGGGAGTCCACGTGCGAGGCGACGATCTTATAAGAAAATCTGTCCAAGCCCCCGACGGTGAACGCGATCACGCTCGCACCGCGCTCCACGAAATATTTACCGCCCTCCGAAAGTTCGAAATCCTCCGTTTCCGAAAGTCGCGTAAATCCGTTTTTCGTCAATTCTTCTTTCACGTTGTCTTTCGCGTGATACGCCGTTAAAGAACGATTCAAAAATTCCGTCAACGTTTTCGTTTTTTCCATAATAAACCACCCTTTTCTTTTATCGTATTTATTGTAGCATTTTTCCGCGCGCTTGACAAGTCTTTTTACGGGGAATTTTCAAAGGTAGGCGAAAAAGAATGATCCGCGTCGAAAAAAGTCGTCTAAAAAGTGTACGTGGTGAATAAAATGAAAAAATCGTGAAATCCTATTTTTTATATTGTTATCCACTTGACAAAGGCATAGAAGAAAGTATAATATAATAGAAAAAGTTACATAAGGAGAAAAGCAAATGAAAAAAACGGAAAAAGCTGTCTTTGGGCATGGCGGAAAAAATGAAGAATACCTCGCGAAAATTTTTTCTATTTTGAGAAAACGCGACGAGATCGTGATCGTGGACGAAAAAACCTATTTCAATGAAACGGAATTGCGTTTATTGGGAGAGATCGTCAGCGCGAAAACGGAGGGAAACCGTTTGATTTCCACCCAGCTTGCCAAGCGATTGGGCGTAACGCGTTCGGCGGTTTCGCAGATCGTCAACCGTTTGGAATCTCGCGGCGTGGTTACGCGCGTTTCGGACGAAAAGGATAGAAAGATCGCTTATATCGAGCTTTCCGATTCCATCGTGAAACAGTACGGCGAGGATATTTCCCGTAGCTTAACGTTTATCGGCAAAGTCGTAGCGGAGTTCGGCGAGGATAATTTCAACCGTATGTACGAACTGTTCGATTCGTTTGTCGAGCTTACGAAAACGCGTATGAAAGAAGAAAGCAAAAAGAGTAAATAATAATTATTGGAAAGTTGGAGTAAGGCAAATATGTTACAACTTAAAAACATCAAAAAAGATTATGAAACGGCAGGGCATAAGGTACACGCGCTTCGCGGCGTATCCCTCCGTTTCCGCAAAAACGAGTTCGTTTCCGTTCTCGGCGCGTCGGGGTGCGGTAAAACCACCCTCCTCAATATCATCGGCGGCTTGGATCACTACACTTCGGGCGATCTCGTTATTTGCGGCGTTTCTACCAAAAATTATAAGGATCACGACTGGGACGTTTACCGAAATCACCGTATCGGATTCGTGTTTCAATCGTACAACCTCATACCGCACCAGACGGTACTCGGTAACGTCGAGCTTGCGCTGACGATCGCAGGCGTTTCCAAAGCGGAACGTCGTCGCAGAGCTACGGAGGCGTTGATCAAGGTGGGCTTGAAAAACGAATTGCATAAGCGCCCCAACCAACTTTCGGGCGGTCAGATGCAACGTGTGGCGATCGCGCGTGCGCTCGTCAATAATCCCGAAATATTGCTTGCCGACGAGCCTACGGGCGCGCTCGATACCACCACCAGCGTACAGATCATGGAACTCATTCGCGAGATCGCGGGCGAACGCCTCGTGATCATGGTTACGCACAACCCCGAACTTGCAGAGGAGTATTCTTCGCGTATCGTGCGCTTGCAGGACGGCTTGGTCATTTCCGATTCCAACCCCTATAACGGGGAGGAGCTCGAACAGGTCGGCTCGGACGCTTACGCAGACAACAAGACGCTCGACGTAACTTGTCCGAGTTGTGGCAACCGTTTGCGTTTGCGCGGCGTGAATTTGGGTAAACCGACGCCTTTCCGTTGCCCTGTCTGTAAGGGGAAATTCCAATTAAAGAAGAAAGGGGTAGAGCCCGATCCAAAAACCGCGAAAAAAGCGAACAAGCGCAGAAAAGAAAGCTCGTCGATGTCGTATGCGACCTCTTTGGGACTTTCCGCGCGTAACCTCGCCACGAAAAAGGGCAGAACGGCGATCACCTCTTTTGCGGGGAGTATCGGTATCATCAGCGTATGCTTGGTGCTTGCGCTTTCCAACGGTTTTAACGGGTACATTCTAAAAACGGAAGAGGATATGCTTTCCTCCTATCCCCTTGAAATCACCGAAACGACGGTGAATATGGAGGCGATCATGTCGGGAATGATGTCGGCGGACGATATGCCCGAGCTCGATAAGATCGGCGATAAGGTGTACGTGAACTCCTTCCTCACCAATATCGCGCAGGGTATGACGGTTACCAACAACCTTTCGGACGATTATATCGAATATTTGGAAAGTATGAACGAGGAATGGTATACCGCGATCGTGTACGGTAGCGGTATGACGCTATCCAACAACCTGTACACGGAGGTACAGATCGAAGAAAACGGTACGACGGTGGAACAGGTAATGTCCCTGTCCGAGCTCAAAGCGTATTACACCTTCCAGCTTACCCAACAGGAAGAAAAATACGCCAGCCTTGCCTATCTCGTCGATTACCTCGGCAGCGTATACGGTAAAATGCCCGGGACGGCGGACGTAACGGCGGAGAACTACGGCGAGTACGTGCTCGATCAATACGACGTGATCGACGGTCATTTCCCCGAAAAAGCGAACGAGGCGGTACTCGTGGTGGGCGGCAATAACGATATGACCGACTTAACGCTTGCCCAGCTCGGCTTTATCGGCGAAAAGGAATTTTTGGCGCTCTTCCCCCAAGAGGGCGAGGAAGTCGGGGATAGTAAGGACTACGAAACGATGATCGATTTCGATCAGATCGTCGGCAAGAAATTTATGCTCAATTATAACGACGCGGTGTATACCCCTGCGACGGAGCCTACGAGCGAATACCTCTACGAATACGAGGGCAGACGCGCTACGCTGGGCACGGACGAAAGTAAGGGGAAAGAGATCACGATTTCGGGCGTTTTGCGCTTAAAAGAGGGGTATAATTACGGTTGTTTGACGAAAGGCTTGTATTTGACGGAGCAGATCTGCAACGAATACCGAGAAGTGAATATGACTTCGGCGCTTGCGCAAACGCTCAAAGACCAGAGCGGTAGCGCGCAGAAGCTTGGAACGCTCTCGCAGGAGCTGTTATCGCTCACGCAAGGTACGCCTGAATATATGCAAAAAATGGGCGAGATCATGACGCTTTTGCAAACGTGTAAGCCTGCGGCGAAAACGCTCGTCGAATACTATATGACGGGCGACGCAATGAGCGAGCAGAGCGGCGAGGCAGGGGAAAGCGCAAGCGCGGCGTTGAGCGGTTATTATTTCCTCTACGGCGACACGGCGCTTCGTGCGGTCGGCGGCAAAGATACCGTCAATTCCATTCAGATTTACACGGACAACTTCGAGGCAAAAGAGCAGATACTTTCTTGGTTGGATACGTGGAACGACGAGCACGAAACGGGCGAGCAGGTGAAGTACACCGACACGGTCGGTATGATGATGAGTATGGTGGAAACGATACTCGACGCGATCACTTACGTACTCGTGGCATTCACGGCGATTTCGCTTGTGGTATCTTCGGTTATGATCGGTATCATCACCTACGTATCGGTGGTGGAAAGAACGAAAGAGATCGGCGTGTTGCGTTCGCTCGGCGCGAGAAAGAAGGACATCAAGAACCTGTTCAACGCGGAAACGTTCATTATCGGTTTGGCGTCGGGCGTTATCGGCGTCGTCGTAACCTATCTTTTGCAGGTGATCGTCAACGCGATCTTGGGCGCGCTCACGGGTATTGCCACGCTTGCGTCCTTGCCTATCACGTCCGCGCTCGTTATGGTTTGCGTGAGCGTTGGATTGACGCTGATCAGCGGTTTGATTCCTGCCTCTGCGGCGGCGAAGAAGGATCCCGTGATTGCACTTCGCACAGAATAAGTAAAATGCGTATAAGGGCGTATCTTTGCCCCTCAGCGGTTTTCACCTTGCTCGTTTACGTCTTGTAAAGTCGCGGGGGCGAACCTTCCGCTCTCGGGGCAAATCTACAACCCTTCTCCGCATTTTAACGGTAATCAAGTATTAGGAGTGATATATGCTTTGCAAATCTTTGGTATTAGAATCGGAATTCGACGAATTGCCCCTGCACGTTGCGGTATTTGAGCCGCAAGGCGAGAAAAAGGGCGTAATCCAGATCTTGCACGGTATGTGCGAATATAAGGAACGCTACGAAAGCTTTATGCGCTTTTTTGTCGAGCACGGGTTCGTGGCTGTCTGCCACGATCAGCGCGGCCACGGCGATAGCGTGAGAAGTATTAAAGACTGGGGGTATTTCTACGAAACGAGCGGCAACGCGATCGTAGAGGACGCGGCGCAGATCACTCGTTGGATCAAAAGGGAATATCCCGATCTGCCGATCACGCTGTTCGGGCACAGTATGGGCTCGATGGTGGCGAGGTGTTATTTGCAAAACTACGATACGCTCGTAGATAAGGCGATCGTTTGCGGTTCGCCTGCGAAAAATCCCTTGGCAGGGCTGGCGATCGCGCTCGATAAATGTATCGCGCTGTTTTGCGGCAAACGGCATAGAAGTAAAATGCTGTCCTATCTTTCCACGGGCAAGGGTAATAACAATTTCCCCAATGAAGAAAAGGGCGCATGGTTGAGCAGTAACCGCGAAAATATCAACGAGTTCTATTCCAACCCCAAGGGAAACTACCGCTTCACCTGTAACGGCTTTGAAAACCTGTTCCGCTTGATGAAAAACACCTATAAAAAGAAACTCTATCAGGTGCAAAACGCCGATCTGCCCATTCGATTCGTTTCTGGCGGCGACGACGCGGTGCTCGGCGGAAAAGAGAATTTTGAAAAGACGGTCGCGTTTATGCGCGAGGTGGGGTATTCAAACGTAACGGGCAAGTTGTACGAGGGCTTACGGCACGAAATACACAACGAAATCGATAGCGAAAGGGTGTACGCCGATCTGTTGGCGTTTGCGGAAAAATAATTCGTATAAAACCGAAAAAGCGGAGCATACTGCTTGTAGGAGGAAAGATTATGCGAGTTATCAATGTCATCTCTTATATTTTGGTAATCCTCGGCGCGATCAACTGGGGCTTGTTCGGACTTTTCGATTTCAACCTCGTATCCACGATTTTCTCGGGTGCGAGAACGGTCGGTTCGGTCATCACCTATTCGATCATCGCGCTTGCGGCGCTTTGGCTGATCCTGTCGCCGTTTATCACGGACGGCGTGCTGTGGCTCAAAAGCAGACGCGCAGAGTAATCGGGGTTAAGAAAAAGAAAACGGATTTTCTTAAAAAGGAAGTCCGTTTTTTTCTTTCAAACGTTGACTTTTGCTTTTGCGTGTAGTATAATAAAATTACAAAAAACATTAAGGAGAAAAAATTATGTTGAATTCCTTACTTATCTCTACGGGCGCGATCGTCGGTATCATAGTCGGCGTCGTGGCGGTGATCCTCGTAATCGCGGTGATTGCTTGGTGGATCGGTACGCGTAACGATTTCGTGCGCCTTAAAAACAAAGTGGAGGAGGCGTGGGCAACGATCGACGTATTCCTCAAAAAGCGTTACGACCTCATTCCCAATCTCGTGGAAACGGTGAAAGGGTACGCCAAGCACGAGAGCGAAACGCTCAAAGAAGTGGTAGCGGCGCGTAATCTTGCTATGAACGCAAGTACGCCTCAAGAAAAGGTCAACGCGGAAAAGGGACTGACGAGCTCACTTCGCACTTTCTTTTCGGCGATTTCCGAAAGCTATCCCGAGCTGAAAGCAAATACGAACTTCCTCGATCTGCAAAATCAGCTCAAATCCATTGAAAGCGAGCTGGAAAGCTCCCGTCGTTATTATAACGGCGTGGTGAAAACGTTCAACACCAAGCTTGAGCTGTTCCCTGCGAATATCGTAGGCAACCGTATGGGCGAGGAGTATAAAAAACGCCCGTATTTCGAGCTGGACAGCGCGGAAGAACGTAAAAACGTTAAGGTACAATTTTAAGATGAGAACGAAATGTCAAACGACGAAGCGGCTTATTTTCAAAGCCGCTCTGCTCGTTTTTATTCTTTTATGCAGTCTGTTTGTCGGCTTTACCGCAAATAAACCCCAAACGCTTACCGCCTCCGCTTTCGGCGACGTGATTAAGGTGGAGGAATATCAGGTGGATATGACGATCCGCACCGACCGCAAGGTGGAAGTGAAAGAACGTATCACGGTGGAATTTCTCGCGAGCGGATTGACGATGTTCTATCGCTCTCTGCCTGTGGAAAAGGCGCGTTATACGAATATCACGGCGGCTTGCGAGGGCAACGACGAATTTTCTTTCTACGTGGAAGATAACCCCGATATGAGCGGTTTTATCGATATCAACTGCACGGGGAACGCCGATCGCGGCAACACGTGGACGTACGATATCAGCTACGTAATGGAGCACGGCGGCAACGAGGTGGAAAACGGTATGCATATCGACGTGATCGGGTTCGGTTGGTCTGTGCCGCTGCATAACGTGAGCGTTACCGTGCATTTCCCCACGGCGGTTTCGCAAAGCGATATCGCGTTGTACTCGGGCGGCTACGGCGCGCAAGGGAACGAGGCGAACGTAACCGCAAGCTATCCCGACGAAAAAACGCTCGCGCTCACCTCGCCGAAGTTGGAGCTCGTGTATAACGGCTATTACGGAGAGCGTATGGCGCAGGGTATTTCCGTGCAGTTTACGCTCGAAAAGGGCGTGTTGGAGGATTACGCGAAAACGCGTATTTTCACGGAAAATATGTGGAAGATCGTGCTGGGCGCAGGGATAGCGATCGCGCTTGCGGCATTGGTTTTGGTGCTCACGCCGAATAAAAAAGAGCTCGTAACGGTCGTGAATATCAAAGCGCCCGACGATATGGACCCTATGAAAATGGGTAAGCTCCTCGACGGGGTGGTGGATAACGAGGACGTTACCTCGATGATCTATTACTTTGCATATAAGGGATATCTGGCTATCGATTTTTCCGACGAGGACGATCCCGTGCTCATTCAAAAAGTACCTGCTCTGCCAAAAGGCGCGGAGAGCGTACACGCGCGTACGCTGTTTAACGGACTTTTCGAGCGTGCGGATAGGGAATTGATCGTAGGCGAAACGCCGTTCGACGAGGATCAAGTGAAGGTTACGGTGAAAATTTCCGATCTGGAACACCACTTTTACGAAAGCGCGGATAAGGCGATCGGGCAAACGCCGAAACTGAAAATGTACGACAAAAAATCGATATTTTGGTACGTTTCGGGCGGTATTATCGGCACGCTGTTTGCATGGATTATGCCGTTTGTTGTAAGTTTGAGTGTTGGCGGCGGTTACGTTTATATGGCAGGGAGTGCGTTTGTCGTGCCAGCCGCGCTTATTCTGGTGCTCGGCTATATAAAGGAAAATTACCGCTATAAATGGAAGAAACAAGGTTTGCTCGGCATGACGCTCGCGCAAGTTTTGATCGCGGCATTGGCGGCTTTGATCTTCGTGGCGTTTTTTGCGTCGTATATTTTAACGGGATATGAAAAGCTCGTGATCGCGATCGGGGCGATCCTGCCTACCTTTATGACGCTCAATAAGCTTTCGAGGACGGAAAAATACCGTAAAACGCTCGGTCAAATACTCGGCTTTAAGGATTTTATCGTGGTAACGGAAGAGGAGAAGATCAAGTTTATGCTCGAAGAAAATCCCGAGCTGTATTATAAAATATTGCCGTACGCGCAGGTGCTGGGCGTAACGGACGAGTGGGAAGAGAAATTTGCGAGTATCACGATCCAGCCGCCGAGCTGGTGTGTGGGCTCGCATATGACGGTCTTTGATTATATGCTCATCAACCGTTGCATGACGCGCGCTATGGTAACGGCGCTTGCCCGTCCGGAAAATAAGGGCGGCGGCTCGTTTATCGGCAGGAGCGGCGGCGGTGGAGGCTTCGGCGGATTTGGCGGCGGAGGCTTTGGCGGTGGCGGTGGCGGCGCAAGATAACGAAATGAAAAGCCGCGAACTCGAATGAGTTCGCGGCTTTTTTATATTATAAAAGGAGGATTATTTCGTAAGAGCAGGATCGGTAAGCACGGGGGAGTTCATCGCGAACCGTTTCACCGATTCCACCGCGCTTTGGCAACGACCTTTCGTTTTATAGTGTTCGCCCAAACACAAAAGCTGTCCGTTGCCGTTCAAAAGTTTGTAAATATAATCGCCGCGCTTGGTGAGTGAAATGCGGAAATTATTCTTTTCGATATTCGCTTTATGCGTGGCGATACCGTTCACCGCGCCGATATACGTCGTGTATTCTTCGCTGGATAAAAGCTTTTCGCCGTTGTTTGCAAACAACTCGAAGTAGAACACCGACTCTCCGTCCGCGCCGCTACGCGAGGTGATCAGCCACTTACCGTTATAATTGCCCGTTACGGGCGCGATCTCCGTATCCTCTTCGGCAGGTACTTTCACGAGATGATCTTGCACGTTCTCGTCGATCACGGCGGTTTTTGCAAAGCGTTTGGTCGATTCGATCGCGCTTTCGCAACGCATACGCGTGGGATAGTTTTCGCCCATACAAAGGAGCATATTTTTGCCGCTCAACAGCTTGAAAATATAATCGCCTTTTTTGGAAAGGGTGATCTTGAAATTACCCTTTTCGATATTCGCTTTATGCGTGGCAATACCCCGAAGCGCGCCCGTATACGAGGTGTATTCCTCGCTCGATAAAAGCTTTTCGCCGTTGGAGGCGTGCAATTCGAAGAAATACGTTTCCTCGTCGTCGCTTTCCGCGCTGTCGGTAACCACGCGACAGATCGTCCATTTACCGCTGTATCTTGCGGCTTTTTCCATTTCGTCCTCGTCGTCGGCAAGCGTTTTCTTCTCGACGGCTTTTTCTTGCTTTACCTTTTGCGCGTGTTCCTTTTCCGAACGTTTGGCGACCGCTTGCGCGATCGTTTCCTCCGATTTCTTTTCGGCGAGCTTTTCCGCCTCTTTTTCCGCCTCTTCCTTTTCAGCGGCGGCCCGTTCTTGTTCCAGCCGCGCCAACGTCGCTTGACGCGCCGCTTCCGCTTCTACCTTTTTCGCTTGTTCTTCGGCGGCTTCCTTTTTCGCTTGTTCTTCGGCAGATTTGTCCTTGCTCGGCGTTTGTTCGATAACGACGGGTGTTTTTGCGGTTGCGTTTTTGCCTTTACGCGCCGAACGGACGATCATCACCACGACCACGACGAGTAAGAGTACGCCCGCCGCAATGAGTACGATCGCCAAAACGGGGTTGGCTTTCAGATAGTCGATACATTGATTGATAAGACCCATGATTTTCTCCTTTTTTTGAGATACGTTATATTGTATATATTTATTTTAATATAAATTACGAAGAAAGTCAATACAAGTAAAAAAAATTTTTCGTAATTTTTCAAAAAAATTGACATTTACACGCAAATACGATACAATATAGATATGGAAAAAGTACAAACGGTCATTATCGGCGGCGGCGCGGCAGGTCTGTTTCTTGCCACGACGTTAAAAAGCGTCGATCAAAAGACGGTCGTATTGGAGCGGAGCGAGCGCGTCGGGCGCAAACTTTCGGCGACGGGTAACGGTCAAGGCAATATCACCAACCTCGGCGTTTTGCGCGAGGATTATTTCTCGTTTTCCGAAAACGGGGCGGCGCGCGCAAGAGCGGCGATCGCGCAATACGACGATACTTCCCTCGTTTCCCACCTCGAAAGCTTGGGCTTGCTCCTCATCACCGACGAGCGCGGCAGGGTGTATCCGGCAGGAAGACAAGCCTCGTCGATCACCGACGCGTTGCGTTTTTCGGCGGCGGCGCGTGGGGTGGACTTACGCACGGACGCGAAAGTAACCGACCTGACCGACACGGAACAGGGTTTTGTCGTGTTTACGGAAAACGGGCGGATACTTGCCGAAAACGTCGTGCTTTGCACGGGCGGTACGGTAGCGCGCTCGTTCGGTACGGACGGTTCGGCGTATGCGTTGGCGCAAAAATTCGGGCATACGCTCACACCCCTGTATCCCTCGCTCGTGCAGTTAAAGACGGACCCCAAAGAGGTGAAGTCCCTCAAAGGCATACGCGTTCCCGACGCGAGCGTGGCGGCGACTTGGTCGGAATTTTTGGGCGGACGTATGCATAAACGTACGGTGCGACTCAAAGGGGATATCATGTTCGCCGACTACGGCGTTTCGGGCGACTCTGTTTTCCGACTTTCGGCGTACTTGACGCACCGTATCCGCGACGGCGTGAGTCTATCCGTCGATTTTTTGCCGTCGTTTACGGAAGAAAAGATATATACCGCGCTCGTGGAAAAGCGTAAAAATTTCCCGTTTATGCCCGTAGGGGAATTGCTAGGCGGTTTCGTGAACAACCAAGTGGGCAGAGCGGTGATGAAACGGGCAAAGGACGATCTACGCGTCGCGGCGAAAACGGTGAAAGCGTTCACTTTGCAGATCACGGGGCACTTGGGCTTGGATTCCGCGCAGGTAACCAAGGGCGGCGTAAAAATAGACGAGGTGGACGAAAATCTGCAAAGTAAGCTCGTCAAAGGCTTGTATTTCGCAGGAGAAATACTCGATATCGACGGCCCTTGCGGCGGATATAATCTGCAATGGGCGTATTCGTCGGCACGCACGGTGGCGGCGGCGATCGACGAGAAAATAGCCAAACGACGGGGGCAGGTATGAGTTTACGTACCCTTTCCGACATCAAATTATCCTTGGGAAAAAGCGAAACGGAGCTTATCAAGCTCGCGGAAAAGAAATTGGGCGCGAAACCGAAATATTTCGCGATCAAGAAAAAATCGCTCGACGCGCGCAATAAATCGGATATCAAATTCGTGTATACGATCGCCTTTTCCGCGGAAGAACAACCAAAACGCCAACGCGAGATAGAAACGATTCCCGAATATAAACGCCCCGAAAAGCCGGTGCTGATCGTAGGTAGCGGCCCTGCCGGTCTGTTTTGCGCGTTGCGGCTGATCGAAAGAGGAATAAAACCCCTCGTGATCGAACGCGGCGCAAGCGTGGAGGAACGCGAACGGGATATTCAAACGTTTATTCAAACGACAATGCTGAATACGCAATCGAACGTACAGTTCGGCGAGGGCGGCGCAGGTACCTTTTCGGACGGCAAACTCAACACGCAAACGCATAGCCCGTTGAATCAAGAGGTGTTGGAAACGTTCGTACGATTCGGCGCGCCCGAGGAAATACTTTGGTTGAACAAGCCGCATATCGGCAGCGACAATTTGAAAAAGGTCGTCAAAAATATGCGCGAGTATATTATCGCAAATGGCGGCGAGGTGCGCTTTCACACGCAACTCACCGATATAACGATCGAAAAGGGCGAGATCAAGAGCGTAACGCTAAACGGCGGCGAGAAAACGGAGCCGTCCGCGCTCGTACTCGCGATAGGGCATAGCGCGCGCGATACGTTCGAAACGTTGCGAACGCGGGGCGTGAAGATGACGGCGAAAGATTTTGCCGTGGGCGTTAGAATAGAGCATCTGCAAAAGGATATCGGTTTCGCGCAATACGGCGCGGCGCATACGTTGCTTCCTGCCGCCGATTATAAGCTCGTTTCACACGCAAGCGAGCGAGCGGCGTTCACGTTTTGTATGTGCCCTGGGGGGATCGTCATGCCGGCGACGAGCGAGGAGTGCGGCGTGGTAACCAACGGTATGAGCAACTATGCCCGTAACGAGCGGAACGCAAACGCGGCGCTGATCGCACAGGTGCGAAAAACGGAGTTTGGAAAGGATATCGAAAAAGATCCGCTTGCAGGCGTGGAATTTCAACGCACGATCGAACGCGCGGCTTATCGCGTGGGCGGCGGCACGTACGCCGCGCCCGTTCAGCGCGTGGGGGATTTCCTGCGCGACAGAACGAGCGATACGTTCGGGGAAGTCAAGCCCACGTACGCGGCAGGCACGGTGTTTGCGGATATACGCGCGGTGTTGCCCGATTTTATCACGTCGGCGTTAAAGGGCGCGATCACGGATATGGATAAACGCTTGCACGGTTTTGCGAATCCCGACGCTCTGCTCACGGCGGCGGAAACGCGTACGAGTTCGCCCGTTCGAATCGAGCGCGGCGACGATCTGCAATCGGTATCCGCCAAAGGCATATTCCCTTGCGGCGAGGGCGCAGGTTACGCAGGCGGCATCACTTCTTCCGCCGCAGACGGACTGCGCGTTGCGGACGCCGTTTACGCCCGATTTTTAGGCTAATTACCATAAAAAACCTTTATTTTCATTGTTTTATCACAAAAATTTCACACAATTTTCACTTTATAGAGTTACAATACAGTAAGAACACAAGAGAAAGAAAACGGAATAGGACTATACTAAACTTTTTTCATATTCTCTCATTTTGGTATGCGGCGTGCTTGACGGTACGCCGCGTATCTTTTGCCCGTGCGACGGGAGCGACCCGCGCGACGGCAGAGATAAGAGGTCAAGGAACTTAGTTCCTTGCGCGGATGCAAGGGCGCGGAGCCCTTGACGGGGTGTGGAGGGGCAGAGCTCCTAACGGACACAAAAAAGCAATCTTTGATTGCGCTCTCACGCCGTCAGGCGTACTCACGCGCAAGCGTGCAAACAGCCCTCCCAATAAGCAATCTTTGATTGCGCTCTCACGCCGTCAGGCGTACTCACGCGCAAGCGTGCCGAATACCTTATCATACCCTATGCCGAAACGCTTGCATTCCCGTTGAAAATATGATAAAATAGTAGAGCTATGATGAGATTTGAGAAAATGACGAAAAAGGACTTCATGGTTTTTTGCGTGGCGTCCGTATTTGGCGGTATTATGATCGGCGTAGGTGCGATCGGGCTTTTGTTTGCGATGGCGGTGATGGGGGACGCGACGGGTAAGCTCGTCGGCGCGCTCATATTCACCCTTGCTATGTTCGTGGTAACCACGTTCGGGCTATACCTCGTAACGGGGCTTTCCACCCGTATCATCACGATGGGGGTAAAAAATTGGTGGTCGTTACCCGTGAGCTTGTTTTTTAACCTCATAGGAATAGCGCTGTCCGCGCTTATCGTGTCGTTTGCGCACGTACAGGCGGATATCGTTTCCGTGGCGCAGGGGGTTATGAACGCGAAACTGTGCGACGGCAGTTGGGCGTTACATTCCTTCTGTTCGGGTATTTTGTGCGGCTGTTTGATCGGACTTTCCGTTCTGCTTTCGCGCTATTCGGTGAAGAAAAATCTTTCCGCGACGGTCGGGGTGGTATTTCCCGTATTCGTGTTCGTGTTCTGCGGCTTTGATAATTCTTTGGCAAACTTTTTCTACGCGTTTTTGAGCGGCGAGATCACTTGGGCGGCGATGGGGTATTGTTTTATATCCCTTTTGGGCAACCTCGTCGGCGGCGTACTCGTTTCCGTGTTGCCGCTTATTAAGAAAAAGGACGAACCGAAAAAATATAAATGCCCCTGCTGCGGACATTTCACTTTCGAGAAAAAGGAGCGCGCATACGACATTTGCCCCGTATGCTTTTGGGAGGACGATCCCGAGCAGTATAAAGACCCCACGCTTAAAGGCGGCGCGAACCACGTTTGTTTGGCGGACGCGCGGATCAATTACCAACACTTCGGCGCTTGCGATACCGATATGAAAAAGTTCGTCCGCGGCCCGAAAAAAGACGAATTACACGGCTACGATAGGTAAAAGAAAAACGCCACGCTTTTGAAAAAAGCGCGGCGCAATTTTTTTGGCGTTTATCTTTTCACTTTTACCCAGCCGATACGCGTATATTTGGGCTTGGAAATTTCCTTGATCGCGTTATAGTAAATTTCACTCAAAAGCTTGATCCGATCGAACGTGATAAACTCGTTGGGTTGATGGGCTACGTCGTCGCCCGTATTCGGGATATACGGCCCGAAACCGCAACCGCATTCGAGCGCGCGCGCATACGTACCGCCGCCGATCGCGCACGGCGTTTCGTTCTTACCCGTCGCGGCGTTGTAGATATTCGTAAGCGTCGAGATCAACGCGCCGTTCGGATCGTTGTAAAGAGGGGCTTTGTAGCTGTCCGTTTCATAAACAAGTCCGAGCGTATCCAACTTATCCGTGATCACTTTCAAATCCAACGTGGCAGGGAAACGGATATCCGTCGAAATTTTCAAAACGCCGCCCGAAAAACTCGCTATATTCGGCGACATAGTCAGCGCGCCCGTTTCGTCTTGGAGTTGTTTTAAGCCGAGCGCGTCGGCAAATAAGATATCGTACGCCTTTTTACAGTCGTCGTGAAACGAGCCGAGGAATAAAAGAAGGGCTTCCAAAGCGTTTGCGCCGCGGTGGGGGGTAGAGCCGTGCGCGGATTTACCGCGTACTCTCAAAATATTCGTCGTGTTGTCGTAAGAAAAGCTCGTACCGTTTACGGGATTTTCGTAGTCTACGAGCTTTGCGCCCGCTTGTTTGGTCAAAAGGGTTTCCGCGAGATCGCAGACCATATTCACGCGCTCGCCTGCTTTGAGCGCGGAGAAAGGCGCGTCGTTTACGGGAATGGAGAGGGTGAAATGATAAATCCCTTTCTCCGCGTAGATCACGGGGAAATCGGCGTCGGGGGTAAAGCCCTCGCGCGGCATTTTCGCAACTTGGTTGTAATGATCGATACAAGCCCAACCGCATTCCTCGTTGCAGCCCACGATCAGTTTGATCTTGCGATGGGGGATAAAACCCTCGTCTTTGAGCGCTTTTAAGGCGTACAGACAAACGATCGCAGGGGTTTTGTCGTCGAGCGTGCCGCGTCCCCAGATTTTTCTGCCCTCTACGCCCGTATCGGAAATATCGTCGTTAATCACGCCGCCGAACGGAGGATATTTCCAACCGCTGCCGGCAGGTACGACGTCGAGGTGGGCAAGTACGGCAAAATCCTCGCCGTTGCCGTAGACCACTTCTCCGATATAATTATCGTAATTATGCGTTTCAAACCCGAAACTTTCCGCGAGGGAAAGGAAAAATTGCAGACAATCGGCGGTTTCTTTCCCGAACGGATATTCGCCGTTTTCCCCCTCCGCCATTTTGAGCGAGGAGTCGAATTTAAGAATATCTACCGTCGAACGCACGATATCGTCGAAATAGTTTTGCATAATATGCGCCATAATTTTTTACCGTCCTTGTGATTTGAACGTATATATTATACACTATTTTGCTTTTAAGGTAAAGAAAATCGAGGGTAAAGCGTAAAAAAATATATTTTTTTACCGCCTCGCCTTTTTGCGGCTTTGACTTTTTATATAAAGTATGTTACAATAAAAGAAATAAAAACTTGACGGAGCGAATTATGGACGGAAAGGATCACGTAGGACACAGACAACGCTTGATGGACAAAGTGCTGGCAGGTACTTGTTGCGAGCACGAGTTCTTGGAAATGTTTCTCTGCTTTTCCATTCCGCGCCGCAACACCAACGATTTGGCGCACCGTCTGTTGTCGACGTTCGGTTCTTTGCCGAACCTGCTCGCCGCTTCGCCCGAGCAGATCATGAGCGTGGAGGGGATCGGTAAAAATACCGCCGCACTTCTTTGCTGTATGGGAAAATTCTGTCAGGATTACTTCCATAAATTCAAAGGCGAAAACGCTTTGCCCGCAACGTATGAACGGGAGGCTTTCGTCCGTTATATCAACGAACGCTACGCCCCTTTGGAGAGCGAAGTATTCGACGTATATCTGCTCGACGGGAACGGCAGGATTTTTCGTAACGAACGCTTTGAATCCAAACAAGGCGGCTCGGTACATGCCGACGGAGAGGCGCTTACGGCGTTACTCGCCGCCGCCAAGCCGTCGGGCGTCGTGCTCGTGCATAATCATCCGTACGGCAGTCCCAAACCCTCGGAGGCGGACGATCAGGCGACGAAAAGTTGTCTGTATATCTGCGGTGTGCAGAACGTACTCCTTTGCAATCATTTTATCTATTCGCCCGAAGGCGTTTACGATTACTACGGTAGCGGTAAATTGGCGCCGCTCACCAAAAATCATTCTATTTCCCGCTTGACCAAAGAGTAATACTATGCAAACGAACAAAACCGTAAAGCCGAATATGAAAAAGGGAGAGGAAAAGGGTTTCCGCGCCTCCTTTTTGCGCGTGTTCGGGAAATACGATCTGCGCAACGAACGGCAGTTTATCGTCTTTTGTAAATGGCTGATCTTTATCGTGATCGTGCTCGTCGTCGGCTTTATATTCATACAACACAGCTTTGAATTCGAGGCGCGCGGCGGTTGGACGGCGTTTTTTTGGCTGGTTGCGGTAAGCGGTACGCTCGTGCTCGCAGAGGGCTTGAAGCTCTTTATCGTCAAGGGTAGAGCGCGTGTTGTTTTGTATATTCTCGACGCGCTCGCCGCCTGCGGTTTCACGTTCGTTACCGACGGTACGGCGGCAATGCTCGTGTATATGCTCGTACTCACCGAATTTTATATCGGAACGGAGCGCACGCGCCCGTCCGCGATTTTGCTTTCCGTGTCCGTACCGCTGTACGTGGCGAGCTATCTGTTGCAAAACTACGTCCTGTTCAAATGGAACGCCGACCTTCTTCCGCTGTTGACGCAGCTGATCAGCGCGGTGTTCGCGCTCGTGGTGCATTTCGTGATCGTACAGGTGGGGCAGGCGTTTTATCGGCAGTTCCTGCGCTTGGATAAAACGTTAAAAGAATTAGACGCGAGTAAAAAGGAGCTGGAAAAGGCGTATGCGGTGGTAGCGGAAGTTACCGCGCTTGAAGAACGGCAACGTATCGCCAAGGATATCCACGACACGGCAGGACATTCGATCACGACGGTGATCATGCAGACGGAGTCGGCAAAGCTACTCATGAGCAGTAATCCCGAAGAGGCGAAAAACAAGCTTGTTGCGGCGAATTTACAGGCAAAACACGCCTTGGAAGAATTGCGCGACAGCGTACACCTTTTGTCGGGGCTGCACGAAAATCAGACGCTGAAAACGGCGCTCGAAGGGGTTATCCACGAATCGACGGACGGCACGGGCATCACCATTCGTTCGGAAATACAAGAGATAAAAGTATCGCCTGCGAAATTTCGGTTTCTTTGCAACTCTCTCAAAGAGGGTATATCCAACGGCTTGCGCCACGGCGGCGCGACGGCGTTTTGGTTCGAGCTGAAAGAGGCGGGAGGAAAGATCGAATTTTTCCTTTCGGATAACGGTAGGGGCGTGGAGATAGACAAACTCCAAGTCGGGTTCGGGCTTTCGGGTATGCGCGAGCGCGCAAAATCGCTCGGTGGCGAGGTGGAATTTATATCGGAAAAAGGGGACGGGTTCGAATTGAAGATCACTTTGCCCGTCGATACGGAAAAATAAAAGGAGAGGGAAGATGCAGGAAAACAAAATTCGCGTGTTGATCGCGGACGATCAGAAAGAGCTTGCGGAGGAATTGAAAAACGTTTTGGAAAGCGACGAGGAGATCGAAGTCGTGGGGGTCGCCCTCGACGGGTTCGACGCGCTCGAAAAAATGCAGTCGGTTTTGCCCGACGTCGTGCTTATGGATATACGTATGCCGAATATGAACGGCGTGGTGGCTACCCAACGCATCAAATCGGAATACCCGAACGTGAAAGTGGTGATCTTAACGACTTTCGACGACAGCGATTATATTTTGAACGCCATCAATAACGGCGCGAGCGGTTATCTGCTCAAAGACGTTTCCTCGTCCGCCCTTATCGACGCGGTGAAGAACGCGTACGCAGGGGATACCATTCTGCCTGCAAAGATCGCGCGGCGAATCACGGACGCGGCAAGCCGCGTGGCGGCGGATCGGGAGATTAAGCTCACGCGCGCGTTTTCTCTTTCCGATCGTGAAGTGGAGATCGCGCTGATGATGTACGAGGGATTTACCAACCGCCAAATTTCTGCCGCACTCAAACTTTCCGAGGGTACGACGAGAAATTACGTTTCTTCCATTTATATCAAAACGAACAGCGAAAACCGCACGGAGGCGGTGCAGGCGATCAAGGCGGTGCTTTAATGTATACGACGGTTATTTTCGATCTGGACGGCACGTTGCTCGACACGCTCGACGATCTCACGGCGGCGGTCAATCACGCGCTGACCTGCTTTTCCTTGCCTACGCGAACGCGAGAGGAAGTGCGCTCGTTCGTGGGGAACGGTATCGTCAATTTAATGAAAAGGGCGTCGGCGGAGAAATGCCCCGATTTCGAGGGTATGATGACGGCGTTTCGCACGTTTTACGGCGCGCATTGTAAGGATAAGACCAAGCCGTACGCAGGCGTTTTGGAGCTTTTGCAGACGCTCAAAAGCCGCGGCGTTTTAGCGGCGGTGGTGTCGAATAAAGCGGATTTTGCAGTGAAAACGCTGGCAAAGGAGTATTTTCCCGACCTACTTTGCGAGGCGGTAGGCGAAAACGAGGCAATGGGCGTACGCAGAAAACCCGCGCCCGATTCCCTGCTTGCGGTGATGAAAAATCTGAACGCAAGCAAAGAAACCACCGTGTATGTCGGGGATTCGGAGGTGGATATCCAAACGGCGAAGAACGCGGAAGTCGATTGTATTTCCGTCGTTTGGGGTTTTAAGGAAAAGGAATTTTTGCAAAAAAACGGCGGTAAAGTTTTCGTCGAAACGCCGCTCGATATATTGCAATTTTGCGGAGGGAAATAAATGCGTAACGTGGAAGATCTGATCGGCAACACGCCGCTCGTGGAATTGAAAAAAACGCAGGAAAAGTACGCCTTGAAAGGAAAGATATTCGCCAAGGTGGAATTTTACAATCCGGCAGGCTCGATCAAAGACCGCGTGGCGAAAGCGATCGTAGAGGACGCGGAAAGGACGGGCAAGCTCAAAGTCGGCGGTACGATCATAGAGGCTACGAGCGGCAACACGGGCATAGGGCTTGCGCTCGTGGCGGCGGCGCGCGGCTATCAAGCGGTGATCGTAATGCCCGATAATATGAGCGTGGAACGGCAAAAGCTCATCAAGGCGTACGGCGCAAAGATCGTGCTCACGGAGGGCTCGAAAGGTATGCAAGGCGCGGTGGATAAAGCGGAGGAGCTTTTGAAAAATACCCCCAACGCGATCGTGGCAGGGCAGTTTGAAAACCCAGCCAACCCTGCGGCGCATTACGAAACGACCGCGCCCGAAATTTACGCGCAAACGGAGGGTAAAACGGATATTTTCGTATGCGGCGTGGGTACGGGCGGCACGATCACGGGCGTGGGAAAATACCTCAAAGAAAAAAACGCGCAAACGCGCGTGGTGGCGGTCGAGCCGTCAAACTCCCCCCTGCTTTCCAAAGGGGTGGCAGGTAAGCACGGTATTCAAGGTATCGGCGCGAACTTCTTGCCCAAAACGTTGGATAGGGGGATATACGACGAGGTGATTGCCGTTTCCGACGAGGACGCGTTTTTATGGGCGCGCGAGGCGAGTAAAACGGAGGGCTTGTTCGTGGGGATTTCCTCGGGCGCGGCGCTCGCCGCCGCAATAGAGCTTGCAAAGCGCGAAGAAAACGCAGATAAAAATATCGTAGTAATTTTCCCCGACGGTGGGGGCAGGTATTTGTCTATTTTATAAAAGCATACGAAAAAGCACCTCTATTGAGGTGCTTTTTTGCGTTATAAACTTCCTAAAATCGCTACGGCGAACGCGCAATAGATCGTCAAGGATAACACGTCCACGATCGTGGTGATGAAAGGGGAGGCGACCACCGCCGGATCGAGCTTTAATTTTTTCGCGAGCAGGGGGAGTATCGCGCCGATCAGCTTGGCAAAAAAGATCGTGCAAAGCATAGACAACGAAATGACCAAAGCCACGAGCGTGCCGTTTTGTACCGCATACAGCTTATCGACGAAGAGTACTTTCAAAAAGCACGCCGCCGAAAGGATCGCGCCGAGGAGTACGGAAACGCGTATTTCTTTCCATACCACCCTCCATAGGTCGGAAAAGCTTACCTCTTTCAACGCGATTCCGCGAATGATCATCGCGCTTGCCTGCGAACCTGCGTTGCCGCCCGTGCCCATCAGCATAGGCATACACGCCGTGAGTACGATCCCGTATACGGGCATATTCAAGGTCGCCTCGTTGGCGGAAATGATGAGCCCCGAAAAGGTGGAGGATACGAGCAAGATCAAAAGCCACGGCAAGCGGTTGATACAAATGCGCCAGACGCTCGTTTTCAGATACGGTTTATCCGTAGGCGTAACCGCCGCCATTTTCGCGATATCTTCGGTGTTCTCTTCTTGCAGGACGTCCATTGCGTCGTCTACCGTTACGATACCGACGAGCCGCATTTCCCGATCGACGATGGGAAGGGCGAGAAAACCGTAGTCGGAGATCTTCCGCGCGACGTCTTCCTTGTCGTCCTCGGTGTATGCGTAGATGACGTTTTCCGTTATAATTTCCCCGATCGTCGCCGTTTTTTGCGCGAGCATAAGATCCTTTGCGGAAACCAGACCGAGCAGTTTGTTTTTATCGTCGGTTACGTAACAAGTGTAGATCGTTTCTTTATCGATCGCCGTTTTTCTGATACGTTCGAACGCCTCGTCCACCGTCATTGCTTTACGCAACGCGACGAACTCGATCGTCATAATACTCCCTGCGCTGTCCTTGGGGTATTTGAGTATTTCGTTGATATACGCGCGCGTTTCCGCGTCGCTTTGCGCGAGCATACGCTTGACGACGCTCGCCGGCATTTCCTCGATAATATCCACCGTGTCGTCGAGGAATAATTCGTCCATAACGGCGCGAAGCTCCTTATCGTTGAGCGCGCCGAGCAGTTTTTCTTTCAAGTCGCCGTCCATTTCCACGAACGTTTCCGCCGCAAGGTCTTTGGGCAGGATACGGAAGAGCACGGGCAAGTCCGTTTCGTTTTCGATCTGTTCGAAAACGCCTGCAAGGTCGGTGGCGTTCATGGACGCAACAAGGGGTTTCAGAGCGCCGAATTTGCGCTCCGTTAAAAGTTCTAAAATTTCCATGTCTACTCTACCTCTTTTTTATTATTTTGGTCTTTAAGGTAGCGTAGTAATCGTTAATGCGTTATAAGGGCGCGGAAAAAACGCGCGGAAAAGGAGGGCGATCTTTCTTTGCCCGAACGACTTAGCGGTTCTACGCTATTACTATGATAGTCGCTACTCATAATCAATCGTTTCCTCCTTTCTTTTTTAATATCAGATAATCCGCGAGTATGCAGATCGCGGCAAATCCCAAGATCAAATAGGCAAGCCGAAACACCGAATCGCGGTCGCTTTCCGTTTCTCCTACTTCCAACGTTTCGTTTATTGGCGGCAGACCGCTGAAATCGTTGGCGTACGATTGCGGGATATAGCCCGTAACCGTTTCGCCCGTTTCGTTCGTGTACGAAATATGATAATACGCGTGGTCGAGCTCGTCGATCTCGCCAAGGAGCGTTACCTCCGCGCCGCGCGCAAGCTCGCCTGCCGTCAACAGTTCGGTGAGATAGGGGAATTTATATAGCGCGATCGCGTTGGTAAGATACCCCGTTCTCCGTTCACTATCAGTATATTCCGTGCGATAGTCCTCCGTTGCAAGCGGCTCGCAAGCCGTTTTCAACGCAAGATAGGTGCGGTAATGATTTTGCGTTTCATCGAATACGGCAAGCAGATAATAACCGTCCGCCTCGCCGATCACGAGCGCCGTTTTTTGCGTTTCGTCCCGTTCTAATCCCAAGTACGGGAAGTACTCTTCGCCTTGCAACGTTTGGAGCTCGAACTCCACGAGCAGGGCGTTTTTCTTTGTCTGTACGACGGTAAATTCCGCTTCCGCGCTTTCGAATACCTTTTCGTCCGCGCCGTTGACTTCGATCGTTTTCACCGTGGGCAAATGCAGGCGCGCCGACCGTATTAAATACGTGCCGTCGCAGAGCAGATACGTTTCGTTCTCCTCAATGCCGAACGCGACGGAGATTACGCTCGCGGTTTGCGTTTCGGGATAGACGAGGGGGGTGGCAAAGGACGATTCCGTTTGCGCGGTCAAATTATACAAGCTGTTTTGAGAAAGCGCGTACACCGTTTGGTGATAGTCCACGACGATCTCCGTCGTGTCGAAAGGTATGCTCAAATTCAGCTTTTCGCCCTCTTTGGTAGGATCGATAAATTCCTCCTCCGCGTAGCGGTGGATATTCGAAGAAGTAAGAACGTATAGATTGCCGTACGCGTCGGCGGCGAGCGCCTTTGGAGCGGGAACTGCCTTTTCGCCGCGAGTGGTAAGCGTCCATTCCTCGCCCTTTGTCAGCGCGTAAAATTGCGCCTTATCGGTGGCGAGATAATATTTGCCGTATACCTCCGCGACGCCGACGATATTGCCGTTGAAATTCTCGAACGAAAGGAGCGGCGCGCCGTAGCTTTCGGTGTGAAGGTCGTAGAGGATCGCTTTTTCGGCGTTTGCCGCAAGCAACGTGTTTTCGTTTGCCGCCAAATACAGCGCGTCTATTTCCGTGGGAACGGGCGTTTCAAAAGCGCCCGTCGTGCGGTCGTATACGGAAATACGGTCGTTGCCGTTATCCGCCACGAACAATTTGTCTTTCGCAAGGAAAATTTCCTGCGCCCGATCCAGACGGTTTACCGAATCGGAACGGGAACAGATCTCAAAGCTCGTGAACGCGTGGTCTTGTAAGGAATATTGCCGTACCGCGCTCCCTTTGATCGCGTAGAAATATCCCTCGTATGCGGCGAGGGCGGAATAATTGCCCGTTTTATCCTCCGTTTTGACCTGTTTAGTCTGTTGGGACAGGTCGGACAATGCGTAGGTGTAGAAATTACCTGCCGTGGTGGTGCAAGCGAAGACCTCCCCGTGAATAGACATATGCTCGATCGGCTCGGAAAACGTCGTTACCTGTGTGGGAGTTTCGGAGCTCGTGTCGAGCTTGTACAAGCTCTGCATCGCGCCGTTATCCGTGAAATAAAGCTCGCCCATCCAAAAAGCCAACACGGGATCGCGCGGCGAGCTTTGCAAACAAACGGGCGTTTTTGGCGCGTCGTAATCGGCGAGCGAGGTGGAGTATAAAACGCCCGTAGGACCGGCGAAATACAATTCCTGATCGTGGATAACGAAAGTGTCGCAGGCAATGTCCTCGAATTTCGTCGTGGTGAAGTCGTGTATGTTCAGTTCGTAGAAGTTGTCCCCCGAAGAGCTGTCCGCATAATACAATTTTCCGTTGGCGGCAAATTGCAGTTTTTTCACTTCGTCCTGCGTGGCGATCCCTGCTTGCTCGTGCTTGAATACCTCGTATTTATCCTCCGCGCGGTCGTAGATGTAAATGTGGTTACCGTCCGCGATCGCCGTGTGGTTTTCGCTCACCGCTACGTCTGTGGGCGCAGTTAAGGGCAGGTATTCTTCGTACGTGCTCGGCAGGACGAGAATATCTTTTTGCGTGCTTTCGTCTGCCGCAACCGACTTTGCCGCGAACGGAACGACCGTCGCGGTGAAAGCGAGTATGGATAACGACAAAAGCAACTTTTTCTTCATACTCTTTTATTATACCACGATTTTCAGAAAAAAGCAATGATTGGAAAGAAAATTTTATTGCCTTGCCCTCTTTTGGAAAAAAATTCCATAAAATTTATAAAACAGGCATAATGCTGTCATATTTAATCTGCTATAATGCCATTAAAAGCGAACAAATGTTCGTATTTTTCCAAAAAAGGTGGCAGAGGGGACTTGCAATTTTGAAAATCTGTGTAATAATTCATTGGCGCAGGGGAAAAAGTGAGAATACTTGCAAAGAGAGGTGATCGGAATTGAAAAATTACATAAAGGCGGTGTTGTACGCGTATCCGCTGCTCAAAAACGTGAGCGAGGATTACCGAGAGCATATTCGGAACAAAGCCCTGCTTTCCTATCGCAGCGACAAACCGACGATCGAGATCGCCGAGTATATCGCGGAAGAGATCGTGGAAAAGGAGAGGCTCGAATGGTTAAAGGGGCGAGTGGAGGAAGTACTTGCAAAACTTGACGACGTGGAGCGGACGTTGCTTGCCATCAGATATTTCGGCAAGGAAAAGCGAATAAAAAAAGCCGTACGCGGCGGTTCTTCGTTCGGGGCTTGGAGCGAGCGGAAATATTTCCGCAGGCAAAAGCGGTTGGGCGACAAGGTGGGCGGAATGTTCGTCGCTTGCGGCGTTAGCGAAAGCGTATTCGAAAGGGAGTTCGCAACGATGGGCATCTTCAAAAAGATATATGCTTTCGTATGCGAGGGGAAAGATCAACGCATCACGCAGAGCGAAAGGCGTTGGATTGGCGTGTGAGTTATTCCTCTTGATCGTAGGGTTGGCGTTTGGAGGGGCGCAGGATCAGCGCGGCGAGGACGGGGACGAGCAGACAGAGCGCGACGAGGATCGCGGTCTGCGCAGGAGAGGACGTATTTTCTTCCCCGTCCTCCTTGGGATCGACATCCTCACTCGGCGTTTGCAGGGCAAGCCATTCGGCGTATTCGGTGTTTTGCTCGTAGATCAGATCGGTCGGCTTTGGAATATATCCGAACGAGTCGTCGCGGAGCACGTAGCAATACGTTTCCGAGCCGATACGGTAATCGCCGTAGTAGGCGCAAGTGATCGTGATCTGGTTGAGAAAGGAGGAGTCCTCCGAAACCGTGCCGTCGATGGTGTAGCGTACGTCGAAAAGCTGATAAAGATAGGGGCGTTTGGGCACGTAATCGACGAAGGTCAGCTCGCTCGTGCGTGCGTAGCCGACGAGCTTTTGCGTGTACGTATCGTCGTAGAGATACTCGATCTTACAAAAATCGGGCGAGATTTCGAGGAGTTTAACGTAGTAAGTCTGCGGCAACAGAAACAATCCGCGCTTTTCGTCGCGAGCGGAGTAGAAAAACGTTTCGTCGCCGAGGATACAGGCGTAGCCGCCTGCCGTCGCTTGCGTCGCGGCCGCATAAACGATTGGCGCGGTCAGCGGCGAAAACAGGGAGTATAGGAAGTATAAAAGGGGCAGAAACGCCGACAGAATAAACTTTTTCATAACCTTTATTATAATGGGAATTGCGAGGGTGTTTTTGCCGTATTCGTGGTGATTATGAGAGATATTGTAGAAAAGATCAAAGCGATCGAAAAAGAGCAGGCAAGGCGGAAAGCGTGCGATAGACTTGCGGCGTATAATACGGGGGAGCGCGTGCATAAAAAGCAGCTTGCCTTTCATAAAAGCGGAAAGCGGAATCGGTGGGTGTTCGGCGGCAACCGTTCGGGGAAAACGGAGTGCGGCGCGGTGGAGTGCGTGTATATGGCGAGAGGCGTACACCCTTACCGTGAAAACAGGCAAAACGCGTGCGGGTGGGTGGTTTCGCTGTCCACGCAGGTACAGCGCGACGTGGCGCAAAAGAAGATTTTGCAATATTTACGTCGGGATTGGATAGAGGAGATCGTGATGTTAAGCGGCAGAAAGGATTCTCCTCAAGACGGCGTGATCGATTTTATCCGCGTCAAAAACGTGTTCGGCGGCGCGTCCGTGATCGGGTTCAAGAGCTGTGATCAGGGCAGGGAAAAGTTTCAGGGTACTTCTCTTGATTTCGTGTGGTTCGACGAAGAGCCGCCCAAGGATATTTACGAGGAGTGCCGTATGCGCGTGCTCGATCGAAAGGGGGATCTGTTCGGGACGATGACGCCGCTCAAAGGCTTGACCTTCGTTTACAACGATATTTTTCTCAACCGCAGAGGCGATCCCGAGGTGTGGTACGAGTTTATGGAGTGGAGCGACAATCCCTATCTTGACGAGGGGGAAATTGCGGCGCTGGAAGCGTGTTTGGACGAACGGACGCTACAAACGCGGCGATTTGGGAAATTTGCCGCCGCAGAGGGGCTCGTCTATCCCGAATTCGACGAGAACGTGCACGTGATCGAGCCGTTCGCCGTGCCCAAGGAGTGGCAGGATAATATCTCTATCGACCCAGGGCTGAATAATCCGTTATCCGCCCATTGGTACGCCGTCGATTTCGACGACAACGTTTACGTGATCGCCGAGCATTTCGAGGCGGGCAGGGACGTGGACTATCACGCGGAGAAGATACGGGAAATTTCCTTGCGGTTGGGTTGGAAAACGGACGGGCGCGGCCGCGTGTCCGCGCTGATCGACAGTGCGGCAAAGCAGAGGACGTTGGCGAGCGTGAAAAGCGTTGCCGAGCTGTTTTACGAACGAGGTATACTCGTCAATCCCGACGTGGACAAGGATTTGTTTTCGGGGATCGCGAGGGTAAAAAGCTACTTAAATACCAAAAACGGGTTGCCGAATATCTATATTTTCAAAAATTGCGTACAACTTATTCAGGAGTTGAAAGGGTATTACTGGGGGAGCGGCGACGCGCCGAGAAAGGTGGACGATCACGCGCTGGACGATTTTAGATAACACATTTTATAATATAAATATTATGGAAAATGTAGGTTTTTTGTATGTTTTACTTGTTTTTTTGCGTGTTTTATGCGTAAAATTTATGAACAGAGATAGTCTTTATTTTATAATTGTGCCAAAAAGTTGACAAAAATTACTGTGCCAAAAATCAAAGAAGGAGATTTTATGAGTAAAAAAATAAGTGTATCTTGCCCTTTATGCGGGGAAAAACTAATAGATGTAATTGGATGCTGTGAGGGTGTTGTGATGAAGTGTTCTTGTTGTGGAGCATCTATAAAAACGGACGTGGAAAAAAGTGGGAATATGAAAATACTGTTGCAACCTGCTATAAAAAAAGTTGTTTGAAATTTTTTTTCGCACATACGTTTTACATTGACATAATTATTAAAAACAAGTATAATAGAAATGCTACATCTTGGGATTACTCCCTAAAAACACAACCTACACAATTAAATACCCTTTATGATGGATATAATTCAGGTAGAATTATATCTAATCGACATTTATTTCTATTCCATCAGGGGTAGTGTAGGTGAACAAGGTGTAGCAACTGACGAGAAGGTATATTTTCTGCGGTGCCGTTCTCGTTAGAGGACGGCATTCTTATTATTGCAAAGAACTTAATACAACAATAGAAGCCGAAGAAAAGAATACTCTTTTTCTAACGGCTCTTTTTGTTTTTTAGGTGGTTTATGAAAAAATTATTGCTTTCCATTTTGCTAATTGCATCTTTTGTTTTTGTGGGCTTGCCAATGAATTTAAGTCAGGCTAATGCTGCTTCATATAAAGAGCATTTCCCAACTTATTCGTTATAGTTGATGACTATTTATATAACCATACATATTTAGTGGACTGCGGTAGTGAAGAACGTAAAGCCAACGCACGGTATGAATGAAGTTGCAAGAAACCGAAGTTATCCGTAAAAAGAAGCTATCCACGCCTTGTAAGATGCAGTAGAGAAAAATTTAATATTTTATACCATATACGTTTAGTGGACTGCGGTAGTGAAGAACGTAAAGCCAACGCACGGCGTATACTTGATTGACTGTCATACCAACAAGTTTGCACGTAGCGACGACCCGACTACTTGGACGGACTATGAAACAGCTTGTAAGTTCGCAAGTGAACACGGCGGTGTAACGCTTGCCTATGCGCTTGACGGTAAAGACGGGCTTGCTTGTATAGACCTTGACCATTGTATTGATGACAACGGTAATTATTCTGACCTTGCAAAAGAAGTATTGAGTAAATGCGGAAAGACTTATATAGAAACGTCGGTAAGCGGAAAGGGCTTGCATATCTTCGGTACTACGGAAGGTATGGACGTAAGAACTTTCTCTAAGGACGGAGATATGGAATTTTACCGTAACACTCACTTTATTGCTATGACAGGGGAAGGAGCAAGTTATCAACGTTTTGAGAGTTTTGACAAGCCTGAAATGAAAGAACTTATTGAAAGAAAATGCGATAAACGTTCTGAGTTCGGTGGCAAAGGCGCAGGCGTTGAGGGACTTTCTAAAATGTCTGATAGAGATGTGGTAGAAAAGGCTTGTGCAGAAAAGAAGCACGGCGCAACCTTTAAGGCGTTATACGAGGGACAAGATTTGCAAAACAATCATAGCAATTCGGATATGAGCCTTATGAACAGACTTGCTTTTTGGTGTAATGGCGATAAGGAACAAATGCTACGTATTTTCCAATCGAGTGGCTTGTACCGTCCTGAAAAATCTCCCGATTATTACGAGTGTACGGTTGTGAAAGCAATTAAGGACACGACGGGACGATTTCAGGCGAATACGACGAGTACGTATAAGCCAAAACCACCCGTAAACTCATCGGGTAATGGCAAAAGGTAAGAAAATAAGAAAGTCTAATCGTGATTAGTCAGTTCACGATTAGACTGAAAATTGGAGGAACTATGAAAAAAAGAAAAATCAGAACGGAACTTCACGTTCCGTATGGTTATGAGTTTGAAGATTTGTATGATACCGAAGTCCCCGAAGAGTTAGGGGAGCCGATTTTGGAAGAGGAGGTGACGGTTAGTTTTGGAAGAAGCAATCAAACAAGTTGACTATGAAAAACTAACGCCACAGCGTAAGTTTTTGTTCGACGAGGTAATGAAAAATCTTGATGAGGGCGCAGGGATATGGAAAGCAGGATGGAGTATGCCGAAAGTTCCCGAATCTGCAATCACGAAAAAGCAATATCACGGAATAAACAACGTTACGTTATCTCTTGTTGCAATGTCACGAGGGTACGGGGATTATCGTTGGGTAACGTTTAATCAAATGCAAGAAAAGGGTTGGACTTTCAAAACCGACGAAGAGGGGAACAGCTTAGGAAAAGGGGCAGGCGTATCAATCGAATACTTTGACCTTATAGACAAACAAACGGGCAAAAGATTGGATAGGAGCGTACTTGACGGTATGACAATAGAAGAGAAAAATGATTATTTTACTCATAATGTCAAACCTATCAGGAAATTCTATCGTGTGTTTAACGGCGACGTTATCAATGGTATTCCTGCACTTGAAAAAACTGAAATCAATCCTATGGAAAAGGTGGATAGAGTAGAACAACTTTTGGACTATTGGAACGAAAACGAAGCCAAGATTGTATATGGTGGCTCGCAAGCGTATTACAGACCAAAAACCGACGAAATCCATCTTCCAAACAGGGAAAAATTCTTTTCAATGCAAGAGTTTTATTCAACAGCATTGCACGAACTTGGACACTCTACGGGACACGAAAGCAGACTTAATAGAAATATTGAAAATCTATTTGGAACGCCTGACTATGCTTTGGAAGAACTTAGGGCAGAGATTGCTTCTATGTTTATCGAGCAAGACTTGGAAATACAAGTAGATGCCGA
This sequence comes from Clostridia bacterium, assembly GCA_017463025.1. Taxonomy (GTDB): domain Bacteria; phylum Bacillota; class Clostridia; order Christensenellales; family Borkfalkiaceae; genus Scatosoma. Next base: position 9,996 of record JAFTPZ010000005.1, on the reverse strand, counting down.
GCATAAACGTAATAATTCAGCGTACATTGCCGCTTGGAAAAAGGAAATTAAAGACAATCCTAACGCACTTTTTACGGCAATCACCGATGCGGATAAAATTGCGAAATATGTTTCCTTGAAAGTACAGCAAAAGAAAAATCAAGAACAAGTCGAGCAGAAGAAAAGCATAGAAAAATATGCGATTGTAACGGACAAAAATCACTATGACGAGACCGTTTACAAGGTGTATATGGCAGGTGCTTACGGTCAAACGACACTTGCAATTAACTATGCGTTTTCGAGCAAGGAAGCCCTTATGGAAGAGTTTGATAAATTGCAAACTTTACCGTTTTGGGCAGATAAAGAATTTCAAGAATGTACCTTTGAAGAACTGCAAGATTTCAGTATAGAAAGAGCAGAAAAAGAACAGATACAGGAAGAAAAATCAGAGGTTTTTGTAAAGCCAAGCGAGATTGCTGCACGGGCAATGCCGGCAACAGCAGGCAAGCCCGTAGATATGTCTGAGCGTGGCATTGAAAGTCTAACGAGAATGGGGGATAGAGATGTTGTAGAGAGAGCAAGCAAAACAAGAGACGGAGCAAAATTTACACAGCTTTATCAAGGTATTTCGGTACTTGAAACGGAAGAGAAAAACGAACGTTCTTTGATGAGCCGACTTGCGATGTTCTGCAACGGAGACAAGGAACAACTGCTCAGAGTTTTCAAATCATCAGGACAATTTAGAGACGAAAAACCAAACTCTTTTTACGAACGAATGGCAGAGCAATCTTTGAAATTTGTAGAGAGTATTAAGAGTAAACACGCAAGTCCTTTGCGCCCAACTTGGGGAAAAGGAAAAGGTGGGGTAAACGCCAAGACGTAATGAAGAAAGGGCGTTCCCTAATAGTCCTAACGGCAGTAAATGTTTTGATACTTGTAATGAGTATTTACTGTCTAATACGGACAACACAAAACAGCAAGTTTATCAATTCTTTTAACTCCGAATTTGATTATGAAGAGTATGAAAACGGCAAGGTAATTTTGACCTTAGAAGAAGAAAAGAGAATAACATTACAGTTTGGAAACAGTAGTGTAAAAGTGGTGCAATCATACCAAGCAGCAAGCAGAGAAGAGAGTGTTTCCGTAATGTTATTTATCCGTTATTATACCCATCAAAATGGGATGAAAGTGCAAAGAAGCAATACTCAGATTTTAGGGGAATATCGTCTACATAACCTTTTATATACCGTTGGCTACAAGAGAGCGCACACGGGCGATGCAGACATTGATTTGGTTAAAGATAGGAGATGGTATGTGAATATAATCAGTTCGGTTTTTGGATGGATAGGCATATAAGAAAAAATTTTTTAAGGAGAAAAAAATGAAAGTGAATAATTTTAAGGTACGTGAAATCGACGGTGAAGTTGCGAAGATTTTAACGGATAAACAGGCAGGCGAACTTTATAAAGCAATCTGCGCATACAACTTCAACAACGAAGAATATAGGGGCAAGGATGCAACCGTCAAGTCGGTGTTTGCACTTATGAAAGAGTCGTTTGACAAGGACAAGTTCTTCCGTGAAACGGGTAAAATCGGCGGTGAAAAAAGCGCAAATTTAAGACGTGAAAACGATGTACTTGGTCCTTGCATTGCAAGGGCAGTAATCGGTGGCGACATTGTATCGGATATGCTTAAAAACGTATTTGGTGAGTTCGATAAACCCGACAAATCTTGCAAAGGAGACGGGGCAAAAAATAAAGCGAATTTTGCAAAATCCTAAGCAGGTTAAGAAAACCGCTTAAAATTGCATTTTAACCGCTTTTGATGCAACCGTGCGGGACGGTTGCGAACAATCGGGAAACCCGATTTTTTGAGAGGACGAAATGGAAAAGAAAGACAAAAAACAAAAGGTAGAAAACGGTTTGTGGAGAGCCTATGTACGAATCACGGATAGCAATATCTACGAGAAATTGAAATGGTTGGAAGAAGTCAAAAAAGTAAAAATTAGCAATGCGATACCCAACGCTTTGTACTACGGTTTGGACGAATACATAAGAGCAGAGTTTGGTGAAATTGAAGTTGGAGAAGTTGAAGAACGAACGCCCACATCAACGCCAAGCGCACCTATTGTAATCGAGACAATACCCGACAAGCGAATTGAAGAAATGGTACGACTGCTACAAGAAATTGTTTTGAACACAACTCTTTCAAAATCTATGACGGCATCGTTATTCAATGAACGTGCAAAACATCTCTACGGTTATTCCGTTCGTCCCGAACAATTTGAAAGGGGCGATTTTAGAGACACGCCTGAGTATCTCGTTGGACACGAGAAAATGGTAATGCGGCAAATTCAAGAAGATAGGAGGAAAGATAAATAAGTAACCAACCCGTAATTTTTGATGTTAAATATACGCCTTACAGATTACCAAGAGATGCAACGCCAAGTGAAGTGGCAGAGCATAAACGGAACCGCCCGTTCTTTGATATGAGTGGAGAGAAAAATGTTTTTAGTTATATGGCTACTGAACACAAACGGTTAGGCGACAAAAAAAATAGAACAATTCTTGAATACTTAGAAAAGAACACGGGCGTGTTCAATCACACGGGTATACTGAGTGAAGAAGAAGTCAAGGCTATGAAGAAAAGAGCCAAAGAGAACAAGGGGAATATATGGCACGGTTTTCTATCATTGAACAAGGAAGAATCGTATAAGATTGACACTCCTGAAAAATGTATAGCACTGATAAAGCGAACGTTCCCGTCGTTCTTCAAAGAATGTCGATTGTCTTTGAAAGACCTTGATTTTATGTGCGCCTTACACCAAGATAGACCCGAACACCTACATATTCATTTTGTGTTTTGGGAAAAAGAACCAAAGTATAAGACAGCGCAAGGAGATAAAGCATATCGAGCAAAGGGGAAAATACCTATTGAAGCAATAAATAATATGAAAGTTCGTCTTGCGTTGGCGATAAGAGATGACAAAGGGAATCTGCATAAGGCGAGAGACAATGCCTTGCGGAGATTAAAGGAAATGACTGCTGTCAAGACTGCGATGACGAGCCGACAGGATATAAAGGCAGAAATACTTGCTCTTGCAAAAGACCTGCCGAAAAAAGGACGGTTATCGTATGGAAGTCGAGATATGGAGCCGTTCAGAGGGCGGGTAGATAAAATTGTCAATATGATACTTGACTACGACAAAGAAGCACGTCAGTCGAACTTAAAGTTTTATTTGGAACTTGATAAACGGAAAAAGGTAATTGAACAAATTTGCGGAAAGAGTAAAGAACCGCAAAAGGGAAGTCCCACGTATCACGATGAAATTGATTTGAAAGATATTCATATCGTTGAAGATTTGGAATCGGAGTATAAACGCCGACAAGGGAATCTCATTATTAACCTTGCTAAGTTTATCAAGCCTGAGTATTACGAAAGGAACAAGAACGTCAAGTACAAGGCAAACGATAATCATCTGAAAAGGAAATTATCTATGTCAAGAAAAAAGATAACCGAACGGTTTAGAAAGTTCTTCACTTCGATTGGTAGAAATCACCAACTGTTGGAGCGAGACTTTTCAAGACGGTTGCAGGAAATCGAAGAAGAAATGAAAGCCGAGAAGAAGCGACAAGAGCAAGAAGCGGCAAGAAACAATTATAAAGGAGTGAATTATAAAGGTTGAGAGAACAAGCAAAAAAACACAAAAAGCGCAAGTCTCATAAGCTCGGAATATTGCTATGGACTATCATCTTCGCACTAATTTTTGTCGGGGTAATGTGTCTGTTTGCTTATTTCGGCTATGAGAGTATTGGCGATATTTGGGGCGAAAGAAACTTTTGGCTTATTAACGGTGTGGTAGACGGAATGATAATGGTTGCCTACCTGTTAATGTACCGAGTGGATGCGCAGAATATCGCAATGAACGAAAACGACTTGGAAGATACGGAGTGGCTAACGGTTAAAAAGCTAAAGAAAATGAAAGAGTTTACCGTAACGAACTTTGATAAGGTCAATAGCAAGCCCGACGGTATCGTAATCGGTGCAGAGAAGAAAGGCAAAGAAATTGAAATTATTTCTACAAGCCAACTTCACGCATTGATTGTTGGTACGACGGGTAGTGGTAAGACGACGGGGTTCGTTGACCAAAACATATCCGTACTTGGCAAAAGTGCAGGCAAGCCGAGTTTAGTAATCTCAGACCCGAAGAAAGAGTTGTATGAAAAACACGCTCTTCACTTAAAGAGAGAGGGATATAAAATTTCCGTGCTTGACCTAAGAGAACCTTACAGTTCTGCAAGATGGAATCCGATGAACGTGCTAATCAGGAGAATCAGACTTGTAAAGGAACTGCAAAACAACTGTGTGCATAAAGACGGTAAATATTACGGCGCAGGGGAAGAATTTATTTCTTATCGTGATGCAAGAACGAGAGTGCAAGAACTCAAAGATGAAATCTTTGAAAATGCTATGGACTTAGTTTATACGCTTTGTCCTGTGCAAAATAGAGACCAACCGACGTGGGAAGAGGGCGCACGAAACTTGATATTTGGTTTAGTGCTTGCTTTCTGCGAGGACTGTATTAACGGAAAGATGGAAGAAAAACAGTTATTGCTTTTCAACGTTTACCATAACATTACGAAATACTGTTCAGAAGATACCACGAAACTGAGAGAATATCTGCTTGAAGGTAGAGACGAATTTTCAAAAGTTAAGGGTTTGGTGAACACCGTTCTCATTACGTCGGATAAAACCTTAACGTCGTACTTATCGGAAGTCAACAGTTATATGCAACAGCTCGCTGATGACGGTATTTTGTCTCTGACGAGCGAAAATGACCTTGACATAATCAATATGGACGAGGAACCTAATGCTGTATTCATTATCGTTCCCGATGAAAGGTTTACAAGACACCGTTTCGTAACGCTCTTTATTACTCAAATGTATAAAGAGTTGGTTGAAAAGGCGAACTTAAATCTACGTAGAAAAGAAGAGGGAATTGATACGGCAATCTTAAAAAGAAATACGTACTTTGTTTTAGATGAGTTCGGAAACTTGCCTAAGTTTGACAATATCGAGGGTATGGTAACCGTAGCACGTTCACGTGGTATTCGCTTCTTGTTCGTGTTGCAGAGTTTTTCACAACTTACTGCAAAATACGGACGAGACATAGGCGACATCATAAAAACAAACTGTAACGTAAAGATTTTCATTGGTTCAGACGATGCGGACACTCGAAAAGAGTTTTCTGAGTTGTGTGGGCAGAAGAAAATCAAAAACTTTTCCGTAAATACGAACGCAGAAAACCCTGCATCAAGTAATACGGGCGCAAGTAATCAACCACTAATTACGGTTGGTATGCTTGAACGTCTTAACGGCGACGAAAAAGGTGATGCCATCGTATCAGTACGTGGTTATGAGCCTATTTGGACGAGATTTACACCGTCTTACGAGTTGGCAAAAGTGTATTTTGCAGACGGTAAAGCGGACATTTCAAAGAGAGAAGCCGTGCTATTTGATAAGAGTCAGTACGTGTTCGATATTGATAAAAGCGGACAAGGACAAAGCGTTGAGAATAAAGCTCTTGACGAAATTGCAAAGGATGACAAGAAAGAAAGTGCTTATTTAAGGGCAGAAGAAGAAAGACTTGCGGAATTAGACAAGAAGTGGCAGAAAGTAATAGATGATATTCACGTAAAGTTGAATGAATTTGTGAAAATGCTCAAAGGCAGAGATGCAAGCGCTGTTCTTAGTATTAAGCTCGAAAATAAAGCATCATTCTTGTATTCGATAACGGGCGATTATTGCCAAAGCGAAGCCTATGAAATTCGCAATATGGCAGACTATATTGACAAAATGACACACGAACTTATGGATTTACAAGCGAGTGCGGTCAAATAAAAAAAAGGAGAAGAAAATTGAAAAAGACTAAAAACAAACTGCTTATGACGGTATTGGCGATTGCCTTTACCGTGTTAGGTTGCGGTGCGTTGATGGGCAATGCAAGTGGCACTACGGCATTTGCAGCAGAGGCGGATAATGTTTGCGCTCACGAATACGAAACATTTGAGTATGCTCCGACTTGTACGAATAATGGTTTTACCGAATACACGTGTTCTCTTTGTGGAGACGTGTACCGAGACAACTACGTGCAAGCAACGGGGCATAATTACACCGATGTTGTAATAGAACCAACTTGTACGCATAAAGGCTTTACCACTCATTTTTGTAATGTGTGTGGCTATGAATATGCAGATAGTTATGTAGAAGCGACGGGACATACTTACGATGACGTAATAGTAGACCCGACGTGTACCGAACAAGGCTACACAACGCATACCTGTCTTGTGTGCGAGTATTTCTATGTAGACAGCGTTGTTCCTGAAAACGGACACGACTATGAATTGGAAATCAAGGAAGTAAGCTGTACTGAGGGTGGATATACGACCTATACCTGTCTTGTGTGCGAGTATTCTTATCAAGATAATATCGTAGAAGCGACGGGGCATAGCCATCAAGAAAGTAAAGTTGAACCCACTTGTGTTTCATACGGTTTTACAGTACACCTTTGCTCCGATTGTGGAGATAGATATGTAAGTGATTATGTAAAACCCGTAGGGCATACGTTTGAAGATACCGTGTATGAAGCGACGGCAGATAGCATTGGATACACCAAGCATCAATGTAGTGTGTGTGATTACAGTTATTTATCGGACTATGTAACGAGTGGCGACAATGGATATACGCAACTTCCCGAAGAACCCGAAGTTCCCGTAGAGCCTGAACAACCTACGGAACCCATTGAACCCATTGAACCTATTGAACCCGAAGAACCTACTGAACCGAGTGAACCTACTGAGCCTGAAAACCCTGACTTGGGCGGCGGTGAAGAAGAGAATCCCGATAACGTAGGTGGAGAAACGGAAACACACGAGTATGTATTCGGTTATCAGTATGATAACGAAAGCAAACTTTTAACGATTACATACGACTGTGAGTGTGGCGAAACGTATAACGGCGCTATTCAGTTCTTTATTACTGACAGCGCAGAGAATACGACGGTTGAAGTGTTGAACGGAAACGGAAGTATTGATTTTACGGACAAGCAAGACGATTACACGGTAATTGTTATTGAGGAATCGGGTAACGTTATCGGCGTGCTTGATGTCAAGAACAAGGTAGAAGAACCCGTTGTTCCCGATAAACCCGAAGTTCCCGTAGAACCTGACGTTCCGAGTGAACCTGATGAACCGAAAGAGCCGAGCGATACTACTGAGCCTGAAAACCCCGTAGAACCTAACGAGCCTACCGAACCTGAAACACCTAACGAAGATAAAGAAGAAAAGGGGAATAGTTCATTACTTCCCTTACTCTTGGTAATCTTTGTGGTGCTTGGTGTCGGTGGTGCAGTAACATATATTCTCATCAAAAAGAACAAAAACAAAAATAAAAATAAAAAAGAAAAAGGAGATAAGTAATTTATGATGAATTTATTGGCGGCTACCACTCTTAACGATAGCTTGAGTGGTATTGTAACTAAGTTGAACGAATTGATGGATTCGTTTTGGATTTACATCGTTTTAGCGATGGCAGCAGTAGTAGTGGTTTGGGGTGCCTACGTAGGTATCAAAATCGCTATTGCACACAGAAACGAGGACAAAATCAATTCTCGTGATATGATTAAAAATTTAATCATCGGTATCGTGATAATGTTTGTTATCGCAATGGGCGCACCCCTTCTCATCGAAGGTCTCGGTGCGTGGGTTGGCATCTCTGCGCCTACTACGGGTGCGGCAGTATTGCCTGTTGTATAAGAAAGGAGGTATAAGAGTATGACTAATCTTTTAGCGGCTAAAACTTTGAACGAAAGTTTAGCGGAAATTGTTGCTAATATCAGCACTTTGATGGACAGTTTTTGGATTTACATTGTACTTGCACTTGCGGCGGTTGTCGTTATTTGGGGTGCATACGTAGGTATCAAAATCGCCATTGCTCATAAGAACGAAGAGAAAATCAATGCACGTGATATGATTAAAAACCTTATTATCGGTATCATTATCATTTTCGTTGTGGCTATGGGCGCTCCGCTTCTCATTGAAGGTCTCGGCGCTTGGGTTGGTATTAGCGCATAAGCTAATACCTAAGACGGAAAGGCGGCAAGAGATTTCTTGTCGCCTTTTTCTATAAATAAACTAAAAAGCGAGGGTAAAAATGCTTATATTTTTTCAAGAACTAATAATGCTTTTATTCTTGTGGTTTCTAAGACTAATAGACGGAATTATGGAAATATTCTCTGCGATTGCAGGGGTTACGGACGTTACAGTAAACGGACAAAGAGTGAATATAATCGAATACCTGATAGGAGATTCGACAGTTGGTACTATCTTTTGGTGTGTATTCATATTGGCAGTAGGGCTGACTTGTATTTTTGGCATAGTTGCTCTTGTAAAAAATATGATAGCAAACAATAGAAATGTATCGTCGATTATAGGCAAAATCGGTTTGGCATTACTTGGAACAATGGCAATGCTTACCGTTGTAATCTTGGGTATTCTTATCTCAAACTCGATATTAACGCTTGTAGCGGAAATTTTCCAAATAGGGAATACAACCAAACTTTCCAACGCATTATTTAATGCTTGTGTAGGTGAGTGGCTTAACGGATATTCTTTTGCGGAAGTAGATATAACAAGTTGTAGTGTATCCACGATAATGGGCGACTACAACGCTACCGCTTTTGGTATATGGCCCACATCGTGGAAAGGAAACGGAATGATAAACCCTGATACGTTCCTTTATTTACCGTCTATGGTTGCATCTATCGCCTTAGTGATTGCACTTATAGTGGCAATTATAAATCTTGCAAAACGCATTTATGAAATTGTACTTATGTATATAGTTATGCCTGTATCTATGGCAACTTTACCATTAGACGATGGGGCAAGATTTAAGGTGTGGAGAGAGACTTTTGTAACGAAGATAATTCTTGCGTATGGAACTGTATTTTCAGTTAATATTTTCATCTTGCTATTACCGTTAATAACAAAAATGCACATAGACGGGGTAGGCAGTTTCGGTAATTCAATGTTCCTTATCTTTATGATAATCGGGGGAACTATGGTAATTCCCGCAGGTCAATCCCTATTTGCAAGATTGTTCGGTCAAGCTGACGATATGCACGCAGGTGGTAGCTTCTTACACAGCGCTTTCTACGGAGGACGTATTGCAAGTGCCTTAACGTTTGGTGCGGCGTTCAAACTTATAAAAGGTGGTATTGGCGCAGGAAAAGGAATTGCTAACAAGATAAAAGAATCTAAGAACAAAAAGAGTGAATCCGCAGACGATTCGGATAAGTTCAACGAAGAGAACACGTCTGACGGTTCGGGAAATACTGATGGAGGTAGTGAATAATGCGTATAATTCCCAAAAAAATTAAGGTAAAGAATACGGTATGGAAATGCTATTCGATGCCTGACATTATCGTTGCTCTCGTTGTGTTCGCTATTATCTTTATTAGTGTAACGGCAGGGAATTGGGGCTTTGCAATCGTAATGGGCTTAGCGGCAGTCATTATGTTTATGCCTACGAGCGACGGTATATTTTACTCGTGTATTATGGAGAACATTAAGTTCCTAATATCTAAGAAGAAATACACAAAAGATGCCGCAAAGGAAAAAGAGCGTATTGATACGCTTGTATCCTTAAAAGATATAAAGGAAAACGGCTTACTTGAATACAACAATGGCTACTATGGTCGTGTTATTAAGGTAGGTCAAAAGAACTTCGGTATTGAGGACATAGTTCAGCAAAATATTGACATCAATTATCTTGCAAATGCCTTTAATTTTCTCGATGGAACGCAAATGGCAGACATTGTTAAGATAGACCGTCCTGTAAACCTTGACTCGTTTTCGGGAGAAGTGTTTGAAAGGCTTTCGGCAGTAAAAGAGGGTTTTGACTCGGAAGAAATTAAGAAGATTAAGACTAATCTTTTACAAGAGGGAATTGATAGAATTG
>JAFTPZ010000035.1 GCA_017463025.1 Clostridia bacterium | reverse complement strand
GTCGTTCACGTACACTTCGCAATAGCTTGCGAGCGCCTGCATAAATTCGGGCGCTTTCTTTTCCTCGCCCTTGTGGAAACGCAGGTTTTCAAGAAGTACGCATTCGCCCTCCTTGCAAGCTGCGACCTTCGCTTTTGCGTCGTCGCCGATCACGTCGGTCGCGAACGTTACTTTACCGTCGAGCAGTTCGTTAAGACGGGCCGCAACGGGCGCAAGGGTAAGCTTTTTCACGTCTTTTTTTGCCTTTTCCAAAGCCTCGGCAGTCGCCGCTTCCTGTTCGTTTTCGGGCAGAGCCGCAATCTTCGCTTTTTCTTTCTTGTTGAGTTCGAGCTTACAGTCGAATACGTTGTGGGGCTTACCCATATGCGAGCAAAGCACGACTTTCGCACCCTGTTCCATCAGGTATTTGATGGTGGGGAGCGCGCCGATAATACGGTTCTCGTCGGTGATCACACCGTCTTTCATAGGAACGTTGAAATCGCATCTGACGAGGACTTTTTTGCCTTTTACGTCTACGTCTTTTACCGTCTTTTTGTTCATAAAGTAGAATCTCCTTAAATATATTAAAATTTTTCGTACGTATATATAATACCCGTTTTTTTTGCTTTTGTCAACTTTTTGGAAAAATAATCCGAAAAAACTTTTTGAAACCTTGACGAAAAGGCGCAGTTGTGGTATAATAATCGGGATAAAACAGAAAAGGCGGTTAAAACAATGAGTAGAGCGGACGAAATTTTTGCGCAGAACATGAAAGACATTATCGAAAACGGCTTTTGGGACACGGAACTGAACGTACGCCCCAAGTGGGAGGACGGCACGCCTGCCCACACCGTGAAAAAATTCGGGGTGGTGAACCGTTATAATCTGCAAGAGGAGTTTCCTATCCTCACCATTCGCCGTACGGCGTTTCGTTCGTGCGTGGACGAGCTGCTTTGGATCTGGCAGAAGAAGAGTAATAATATCCACGACTTAAACTCGCATATTTGGGACAGCTGGGCGGACGAAACGGGTTCGATCGGAAAGGCGTACGGCTATCAGCTGGGCGTGAAACACAAGTATAAAGAGGGGGAATTCGATCAGGTCGATCGCGTGTTGTTCGATTTGAAAAACAACCCTGCAAGCCGTCGTATTATGACGAATATTTATAACTTTCAAGACCTGCACGAAATGAATCTGTATCCGTGCGCGTACTCGATGACGTTCAACGTTACGGGCGATACGCTCAACGGTATACTCAATCAACGCTCCAACGATATGCTCACGGCGAACAACTGGAACGGCGTGCAATCCGCGGTCTTGCTCATTATGTTTGCGCAGGTTTCGGGCTTGAAAGCAGGCGAGCTCGTGCACGTGATCGCCGACGCGCATATCTACGATCGGCACATTCCGCTCGTGAAAGAGGTGCTCGAAAAGCCCCGTCATAAAGCGCCCAAGCTGATCGTCGATCCAAGCGTTACGAATTTCTACGATTTCACGGTGGATAGCTTCCGGCTCGTGGACTACGAATACGAAAAACTCGAAACGAAAATTCCGGTGGCGATATGATAAAAGCGATCGTACACGCAGACAAAAAATGGGGGATCGGGAAAAACGGCGATATGATGTTTTCCCTGCCCAAGGATATGAAGTTTTTCCGCGAAACGACGACGGGCCACACCGTGGTAATGGGCGGCAACACCTTGCGTTCGTTTCCCAATCAAAAGCCCTTGAAAAACCGCGTGAATATCGTGCTTTCAAGGGGGCAGGTACGAGACGACTGTATGATCGTGCGCTCATTCGACGAGCTGAAAGCGGAAATGAAAAAGCGCGAAAATGAAGAAATTTACGTGATCGGCGGCGGCGAAATTTATCGCGAATTGTTGCCCTATTGTGAAGAAATCCTCGTAACCAAAGTGGACGCGGTAGGGAATGCGGATACGTTCTTTCCCAACCTCGACGAAAACGAAAATTTCGTTTGCGTTTACGAGAGCGAGCCGATCGACGACAATGGAAATACCATACGTTTTACCACCTATAAAAACACGAAAGTACAAGCATTGTAAGGAGATATAGAAAAAAGTGATCAGAGAAGATTTGAGAAACGTGGCGATCATCGCGCACGTTGACCACGGCAAAACCACGCTCGTGAACGAAATGCTCGCGCAAGGGGGCGTATTTCGCGAAAATCAACAGGTACAAGACAGAGTAATGGATTCGGGCGATTTGGAAAAAGAGCGCGGCATTACCATACTCGCGAAAAATACGTCCGCGCATTATAACGGCGTGAAGATCAATATCGTAGACACCCCAGGGCACGCGGATTTTTCGGGCGAGGTGGAGCGCGGTCTGAAAATGGTGAACGGCGCGCTTATTCTCGTGGACGCGGCGGAAGGACCGCTTCCGCAAACCCGTTTCGTTATGCAAAAGGCGCTCGCGCTCGGTTTGAAAACGATTATCGTCATCAATAAAGTAGACCGCCCCGACGCGCGTATTGCGGAAGTCGTGGAGGAAATGCAGCTTTTGATGAAGGAACTGGACGCGACGGACGAACAGCTCGAAAGCCC
>JAFTPZ010000034.1 GCA_017463025.1 Clostridia bacterium | reverse complement strand
TCTGTTTTTAATCTGCTTTTTACGAGCTTTCCGGCTCGTATCTGCCCCCTCGCGGCGACAGCTTGTATATAATACCACAAACCTTTTATCTTTGTCAACTGTTTTTTCATCTTTTTTTTAACTTTTTTTGAAAAATTTTTTAATTTTTTTACGCAAACTGATTTTAACGGCTTTTTCTCTTGACTTCCTACGCGCGCGCGTGATACAATATATATAATATAATAAAAAGGACGAAATTTCTATGCTTTTATATCTTCAAATTGCTTTCACCATACTTTCGGCTCTATGTATCGCGGCGGTCATTCCGCTCGGCGTGTGGCTCGGCTGGACGTGGGCGATCGCTTTCGGACTTGCGGCGTTTTTGTTTTTCGGCTTAATGCTGTTATGCAAACAAACGCTTTCTTTCCGTAATTCGGAAAAGCAAAATCCGCCGACGGACGACGATAAAACACAAAATTCTTGAAAAAATGATAAATTTCCCTGCCGATTAGCAGGGAAATTTCTTTTGAGCGGTTGACAAAATAGAAATCGTGTAGTATAATAGTATTATAAAATTAATAAGGAGGTCTTTTTACATGAACTTGAAAAAACTTTTTCCGATTTCCTATGAAAAATCGCTTTTGGTCGGGATCATCGTTTATCTGATCGTTGCCGTCGTTGCGAGCTTGTTGATCTGGGTTGCAGGTTTTATGACCGGCTGGATTCCCGTAGTCGGCGCGTTGATCGGTTGGGTTCTTCGCATCGTAGGTATCTTGGTTGACGTGTACGTTGTCTTGGGCATCGTTATGAGTATCCTCGTTGCTTTGAAAGTAGTCAAATAATTAAAAAATCACAGCAAAAAAATCCGCTCGAAATTCGAGCGGATTTTTTCTTATGCTTTTAGCCGAGCAACACGTCCATCACCAGCATCAGGCAAAACCCGAAAAGAAGCGCGTACGTAGCGCCCCGTTCGTTGCCGTGCGCGTGCGTTTCGGGGATCATCTCGTCGCTGATCACGTACAGCATCGTTCCCCCTGCGAATGCGAGTGCAAACGGCAGGATCGCCGACGCGATACTCACCGCGAAATATCCGATCAACGTGCCGACCACTTCGACGAGTCCCGTGGCAAGCGCGCAAAGAAAGGTCTTTTTCGTACTCACCCCAGCCGCGAGCATCGGTCCGATAATGACCATACCCTCGGGAATATTCTGCAACGCAATACCCCCTGCAATAATGAGCGCCTGCGCCGTGTCCCCTGCGCCAAAGCCAACGCCTGCCGCAATCCCCTCGGGCAGGTTATGGATCGCGATCGCGGAAACAAACAACAAGACCTTACTTAAATTCGCGTTATGGTGCTCCTCCGTGTCGCCACCCATCAGCTTATGCAAATGCGGTACGGCTTTATCCACCAAATTCAGGCACATTGCGCCGACGAATATCCCAACGACCGTGATAAGCAAGCCCCATTCTCCACCGTATTCCACCGACGGCAGGATCAAGCCCAGCACCGCCGCCGCGAGCATAACGCCTGCCGCGAACGACAATACGATATCCGAAAATTTATGCGAAATGTTTTTACATAAAAATCCGATCGCCGCGCCGATCACGGTCGCGCCGCCAACGCCGAGCGCCGTCAATAATACTATTTCCATACTCTTTTCTCCTCCTCGCTATTTATCTGCTCCGCCGAATAGATCATTTTCGGCTCGTCGGTCAACTGTATCTTGGGTAAGCTCCAACGGTATTTGGTAGCCAACATTCTGATCGCAAGAATAAACGCCATCGCGATCACGGTCGGTAGCCACGTTTCCGAAACGAACAGCCGCAATACGTAATACAGCGTTGCACCGCCGATAGAGGCAAGCGCATAAATATGTTTTTTGAATATATACGGCGTCGTGTCGGTGAGTATATCCCGAAACATACCGCCGCCAACGCCCGTCAGCATACCGAGCAGAACGGATAAAACGGCATTTCCCGAAAGTCCTTGCACGAACGCGATCTCCGTACCCATTACGGAAAACGCCGCCAAACCGATCGCGTCGAAAAAATTATTTACGTGCTCGATCTTTTCCCGTACCGCGTCGAATTTTTTTCTATATACGTACGCCACGACAAACACAGCCGCGGAAGTCAACGCCGCCACAAGTAGTATGTATAAATTCGAAAAGATCGCCGGCGGCGTGCGTCCGATCAACACGTCTCGTAATATACCGCCGCCAACTGCGGTAATACAGCCGATAAACAGTACGCCGAAAATATCGAGCCTTGCTTTGATCGCCACAAACGCGCCCGAAACGGCAAACGCTACCGTGCCGAGGATTTCCAGAATATATAAGATTTCCGTAAGCATTTTTCTGTTCCTTATTTGATAGATACTACTTTGCGCTTATTATAGCACACGGACAAAGGAAAGTCAACAAAACGCGCCCCGTTTTCGCCGCTCTTCCGTCGCCGTGAACGAAAAAATATCTCGATACCCTTGACACTATAAGAAAGACTATGCTATAATATGTATATAACCAAAAAGGAGGATTTTAATATGCCTTATCCTATTATCGTTACACTTATTATCGTTTTTGCCGTTGCCACCCTCTTCTTTTTCTTGGGCTACCTCAAAGCGCCGCCCGATACGGCGTACATCATCACGGGGCTTGGCAAAAGACGTATTCTCATCGGTAAAGCCGGTTGGAGAATGCCGTTTATTACGCGTATAGACAAACTTTCCTTGGGCGTTATGCAGGTGGACGTAAAGACGAGTGAAGCCGTTCCCACCAACGAATTTATCAACGTAACGGTGGACGGCGTCGCCAACATTAAAATTTCGTCCGATCCTGAACTTTTGAAGCGTGCGGCGGAAACTTTGCTTGGCAAAACGCGTCAGGAAATGGTTACTCTCGTTACGCAAGTGCTTGAAGGTAATATGCGTGAGATCGTAGGCTCGGTCGGGCTGAAAGAAATGGTACAAGATCGGCAGGGCGTAGCCAAAAAGATCACCGAAAACGTCGTGCCCGATATGGAAAAGCTCGGTATCGAGGTCGTCAACTTCAATATCCAGAACTTCAAGGACGCCGCCGGCACGATTGAAAATATGGGTATCGACAACGTGGAACAGATACGTAAAAACGCACAGATCGCCAAAGCCAACGCGCAAAGGGATATTTCCATCGCCACTTCCAAGGCACAGGAGGAGGCAAACGCCGTCAGCGTGGAATCGGAAAAGAAGATCGCAGAGCAAAACGCAGACCTTGCCGTGCAACAGGCGGAAATGAAAGTCCGCGCGGATACGAAAAAAGCGGACGCAGACGCGGCGTATTCCATTCAACAGGAAAATCAGCGTAAGATCGTGGAAATCGCAAAGACGAACGCAGATATCGCCCGTCGCGAGAAAGAGGCGGAGCTTGCCGAAAAGGAAATCGCGATCAAGGAACGTCAGTTAGAAGCGGACGTAAAGAAACAGGCAGACGCCGTAAAATACCAAATGGAGAAAGAGGCAGAAGCGGAAATGATCAAACGCCAAAGAGAGGCGGACGCACGCGAATACGAAGCGATCAAAGCCGCAGAGGCGAGAAAAGCCGAAGCCGAGGCGTTGCGCTATGCTATGGAACAGGAGGCGGAAGGTATCCGCGCCAAAGGTCTTGCAGAGGCGGAAGCGATCGAAAAGAAAGCGGAAGCGCAAAAGAAAATGGGCGAAGCGTCCATTATCGAAATGTACCTCGCCGCACTTCCCGAAGTGGTCAAAAACGCCGCCACGCCGCTTGCTAAAACGGATAAGATCGTTATGTACGGCGAGGGCAATTCCGCCAAGCTCGTGCGCGACGTTATGACGAGCACCGATCAAGTGATCGAGGGGGTTAAGACCTCGACGGGTATCGATATCAAGTCCATTTTAGCAGGACTTGCCGGCGGCAAGATCGCGGCGGCAACCGTGCAAAATGAAGTTGCGGCAACGGACGCCACCCCCACCGAGAACGAATGATTTATTGTTAAAAAGAGAAACACCCTCACGGGTGTTTCTCTTTTTGGAGCAGGTGATGAGATATGAACTCCTGGGATTTCATTGAGTGTACCTAAACTCCCCCGAAATGTTCATACGTTTGTTGACATACTCCGCCAATCATTTTTTTACAATTTTATTATAGCATATTCTTTAGAATTTTGCAATA
>JAFTPZ010000033.1 GCA_017463025.1 Clostridia bacterium | reverse complement strand
GAGCTACCTAGCTGCTCCACCCCGCGATATCGTACGCTCCTCAACGAAAAATCACGTCTCCCGTCAAACAGCTTTATTATAATACTAAAAAGAAATACTTTTGTCAACTGTTTTTTCGCAATTTTCATAAAAAAAATCAAAAAAAAGAAAAAAGTTTTTTCATCCTGCTTTTTTTAAGGGAAAACGCTTTACAAGAACGGCTTTTTTCGTTATAATAATGTGAGTATAGTGAGTAATTTTGCCGTAAAATAAGGAAAATCAAATGAGAATTTCGGAAAATTGGAAAGACTATTCGATCATAGCCACGGGCGACGGATATAAACTCGAACGTTGGAAAGACGTATATTTACTCCGTCCTGATCCCCAAGTGATCTGGTCGGCGCAAACGGATCTTTTCGCGTATCCCAAACTTAACGCCTATTATAAACGTAGCGAAAAAGGCGGTGGGGGTTGGAAAATCTTGAAACCTATTCCCGAGGAATGGAATATCGAATACGAGCAGCTCAGCTTACGGTTTAAGATCAAACCGATGGGGTTTAAGCATACGGGCCTATTTCCCGAACAGGCGGTGAATTGGGAGTATATGACGTCGCTGATTCAAAAAGCGAATCGTCCGATCAAAGTCCTTAATCTTTTTGCGTATACGGGCGGCGCGACGGTAGCTTGCGCCAAAGCCGGCGCGCAGGTTACGCACGTGGACGCGGCGAAAGGTATGGTGGAGCGTGCGGGCGAGAATGCGCGTCTTTGCGGTATCGAAACGGGTATACGCTATATCGTGGACGATTGTCTGAAATTCGTGCAACGGGAGATCCGTCGCGGCAATAAATACGACGCGATCATTATGGATCCACCCTCTTACGGCAGAGGGCCGAACGGCGAGATGTGGAAGATCGAAAACGATCTTTATAAATTTGTGGCGCTTTGCGCAAACGTACTTTGCGACGATCCGTTGTTCGTACTCATCAACAGCTACACGACGGGTTTACAACCGATGGTGTTGAAAAATATATTACAGCTCACCTTAAAAAATTTCAAAGGCAGAGTGGACGCCTACGAGGTGGGCATAAAAACGGAGGAGGGGATATCCCTTCCTTGCGGCGCAGGAGGAATATTTGTCAATGACGGAAAGTAACGGAAACGCGGTAACGCCCCCCTTCAATATTTTATATGAGGACAACCATATCATCGTCGTTTTGAAACCGCAAATGACCGCTTGTTGTCCTGACGAGAGTAAGGACGACAATGTATTCGACCAGATCAAACAATATATAAAAACGACGTATAATAAGCCAGGGAACGTATATTTAGGTTTAGTGCACCGTTTGGATCGTCCTACGGGCGGCGTGATGGTATACGCAAAAACGAGTAAGGCGGCGGCAAGGCTCACGGCAGGATTGCAGACGGGAGATTTTGAAAAAAAATATCTCACGGTACTTTGCGGTACGCCCGATTCCGAGCGCGGCACCCTTTGTAATTATTTGCGTAAAAACACCGTAAATAATATGGTGTATATCTGTACGCCGAGCGAGGAGGGCGCAAAATACGCCGAGCTCGATTATAAGCTCGTGGAAAGCAAGGGGAAATACTCGCTTGTGGGAGTACGCTTGCATACGGGTAGAACGCATCAGATCCGCGTGCAGATGGCAGGCATTTCCCATCCCGTGTTCGGGGATATGCGTTACGGCGGCGCGCAGGCGCAAAAGGGAAAGCTGGCGCTTTGGGCGTATTCGCTGTCCTTTTCTCACCCTGTTACCAAAGAACGGCTGAAATTTATCGCATATCCACCCGAGGAAGAAACGCCTTGGAAAGCGTTCGAGCTGTCCAAAGCGGTCGAAATCAAATAAAAATTCGATAAAATTACGAATATTTTGCAAAAACAATAAAATTTCCGTAAAATGCGATTGACAAAAGTTGTATTTGGGTGTAAAATAGATAAGTACGATAATGTATAAATGCGAAAGTATACAAAATTTGCGAGGCACGTTTTCATGAAAAAGACGAAAATTACGGCATTAACACTGATGCTTGCGTCCGCAGTCCTCTCGACGGCTGTGGGCGGAGCGCTTTTAATCAACAGATCCGCGGCAGACGAAGAAACGCCGCAAACGTATGCGCTTACCGACGTATTCTCCGCGACGAATGCAGAGATCGGCGCAGAGGGCGAGGGAGAGTCGAGAGTTACGGCGTTCACCCTCAAAGACGGCGGTAGCGTTACGATGAAACGCTCGTTGGCGCTCAAATGGTACGAAAAAAAGGGTATGGCGTCCTATTTCTCGACGACGTTTGCGTTCAAAACGCTCGATTTCGAGAGCGTAACGATCACGATGGACAGCCCCTCGGCTTGGGCGACCAAAGACGAAAAGGCGACGAATAAAGTCGTGTTCACGAACGGCGACGACGGCGTTACGGTAGCGGTCAACGACGGAGAGGCGAAAGCGTTCCCGATCACGGCAAACGAACAGCTCACGCTGTCGCTCGAAGAGGATATGACGGAGGATGGCGCGTTCAACGTACGACTCGATCGCATTTCGGCGTCCGCCGTGAGCGAGCCGATCGGTAAGTTTACGAATATCGGCGCGAACTATGCGGAATATACCGCAAACGAAACGTATCCGCTCACGATCAAAGCGGAAGCGCCGGATGAAGCTACGGGAGATGCGGCGAAAACGGTCGTCTATCTTTACGATATCAACGGTCAACCCTTCGACAACATTTCCGAGGACAATAAGGTTACGGACGACGTTGCGCCCGTGCTCGTCGTGAACGAGGACGTGAACGGATTCCTGCTCGGCACGGCGTTCTCCCTCGATTATAAAGTGATCGACGTTTTGAAATCGAAAAGCTTGACCACGACGCTTGAATATTATCAGTATAACCCGTCGATCAAAGAGGACGACGAGAATTACGAAAAATATAAAACGCTTACGACGTCCGTATATTTTATGGACACGGTATATTATAAAGACGATAGCGGCAACGTGGTGGATAAAACCGCCGAGGGCGCGATCGCCACAACCGTATTCAAAGAAGAGGGGAAAGAGCTCGTTTCCATCACCTTAAACGCCGACGACGGCGCAAAAGAACAGAAATACGATCTGGCTTGGTACGCAGGTACGACGGTAACGAAAGGTAATCTTGACTATATTCCCGTAGACAAGAACGAGGACGGCGCAACTTATAAATTCATTCAGGCGGACGAAGAAACGAAAACGAACGTGCCCGTGGACGAAACGAATTATAATGCGGCGAAAGCGGAATTTGAAACCTCACTCGCAGATGCGGCAAGCGAAGTATACGCAGGCAGTAACTCGTATATCTACTTCCCGTCGTTCAAATGGTTGATCGGGGATAATAACGGTTATCGTAATCTGAAATTCACGATCAGCTATAAAACGCCGACTTCGGATAGCGCAAGCACTTCTTCCAGCCTTTCCTATAACTCGTTGAAACTGTCGGTGGCAAGCGAGGGTAAATACGAATTCAAGATCTTTGCCAACGATAAAGCGGGCAATACGATGAAATACTATCTCGACGGCGAGCTTGTTTCCGTAACGTCGAGCAACGTGTGGGATATCGAAGAGATTCCTGCGTTCACGTTCGAGGTTGCCAACAAAGGCTTGAAAGTGGAAGATACCACGAGTAGCGGCAGAAAGGATACGGAGGATTTGGATAAAACGTATTCTCTTGACGAGGTTGCCGTAACGGGTGCAAGCAGTTTACAAGAAGAATATAAACTGTATAAAGTGGTTTACGATAACTATAACGCTACGGCGGCAGAGGATAAACTTCTTTCTCCCGCCAAGTTGGCAAATATTTCTTATGAACAGCTTGCGTCGGAAATCGACTATAAGCAGCTCAACGAACAGAAAGATTATTTCAAACTGTATCTGAACGCATACGCTACGTTGTTGGCGGAAGATCTTGGGCTGACGGCGGATGAAACGACGGTAGAAAAAATTCTTAGCTGTTTCGTGGAAATTAAGGAATACGATTCGAGAATCACCGAAGACAACGCACCCGAGGAATGGGCGGCCTACAATAAATATAATTGGAGCGCCTCGTCCCAGAGTTTTGATGCGGTAGAAGAAGGTACGTTCTTGATCGTGGCGGATTATTGGGAAGCGGAGCTTGCATCTTCTCAACGTGCGATGGCGTATAAAGTTGTGGAAGTGAAAGACCCGAATAAGGACGTAATCGAAGGTGAGAATAACTGGTTGAAAAACAACATGGTTTCGGTGATCCTGTTCGCGATTGCGGGCGTGATGCTCATTCTCATCATCATTCTGCTCTTGATTAAACCTTCCGACGAAACGTTGGAAGACGTAGACGCGCAAGCGACGAAAGCAAAGAAAGAGAAAAAAAATAAAAAGAATAAATAAGACTTGATCGATCGCCGCTCGAAATATTCGGGCGGCGATTGCATAAGGAGCATACCGTGTTAGAGATTACGGCGGACAAAGCGCAGACGTTGAAAGAATTTACGGAGAATCATTACGCCCAAGCGGCGTTTTGTTTTCGCACGCTCCTGAAATCGAAAGAGATCAAAGTCAACGGTAAAAAGACAGGTGAGAACGTTTTTTTGCAAACGGGCGATCGCGTGCAGTATTACCTGACGAAAAAGCAGGAAGAAACTGCGGCGTTTTATGTCGTTTATAAAGACGATACCGTGCTTGTCGTCGATAAAGAAAGCGGCGTGAATTCCGAGGCGGTGTACGCCGCGCTCGTCAGAGAATTTGGCGCAAGCTGTCGGTTTATCCACCGTCTGGATAGGAATACGAAAGGCTTGCTCGTGTTTGCGTTCGGCGATCAAGCGGAGAGGGAGCTGTTAGAGAGTTTTCGTATGCGACGCGTAAAAAAAATATATCATGCGCTTTGCGTAGGGCGGTTTGCGGAGAAAAGCAAGACGCTTACGGCGTACTTAAAAAAAGACGAGGAAAAGGCGCTCGTACGGATTTTCGATAACCCCGTCGTCGGCACGGAAAAAATTATCACGGAATACGCCGTTTTGGAAGAACGGGAGGGGCTAACGAAAGCGGAGATCACGTTGCATACGGGCAAAACGCATCAGATTCGCGCGCACCTTGCGCACGTCGGTTGCCCTGTTTTAGGGGATATGAAATACGGCAACGAGCAGGAAAATAAGGCGAGAAACGCGGCGCGACAATGCCTTGTGGCGAAATATCTGCAAGTAAACGGGAAGACGTTCGTTTCGAGGTTCGAGGTCTGATGATGGCAAGCGATAAGGAATATTTACAATTTATATTAGAGCAATGCGAATTTTTATTTTGTTTTACCGTCGTTTTTGATTGACTTTTTTTTCTGCGTTACTGTATAATAAGGTACATAGATACGTATGAAATCTTTGATTTCTAATCGGTGGTACTTGCTCGACAAGCTACTTACGAACAACGTATCTTTTTTTATTGCCTTTTTCTACTGTTCCATTTTCGCTTTTTCTCATACCACAATTTCGGCTTTCGATTTGTGGCTTTTTTATATTTCTTTATCGTATGTCGTACAACAGGCATATCGTCTTTTGAAAATCAAACTTGTAGCCGAACACGACCATTCTCACGTAAACAAAAACAGTCGCCATAAGCATTTTTTGTGAAACTGATATTGCGGTAAATATTACGGAAGATTTTATGAAAATATCCGTCAAATCCCTTGACAATACCTCTTTCCTTATGATATACTCTAAATATGAAGATATGAAGATTTATTCATAATTTCATATCAAAAGGAAAAAAGGAGAGAAAGATATGGCAAATATTTATTGCGACCACGAAAAGGAGCACGCGCTTGCGGTGCAGAGGGCAAAAGAAGATATTTTAATGCACGAGGACGTGGAAAAAATCAGCCGTATATTTCATATGCTTGCCGATCCGAGTCGTTTGAAGATCGTGTTGGCGCTGATGAAAGGAGAGATGTGCGTGTATCACTTAACGGAAGTGTGCGACGGCACGCAAAGCGGCGTAAGCCACCAACTGCGGATATTGCGTGATAATAAGATCGTAAAAGCCAAACGTTTGGGAAAAAACGTGGAATATTCCATTGCCGACGAGCATATTCGTGAAATTGTGGAAATGGGCAAAGCGCATCTGCTTTGTAATACGGCGGAGTAAAGGAGAAAAAATTATGAAAAAAATACTGCAACTCTCTGGTTTGGACTGTGCGGCTTGCGCGGCGGAGCTTGAAGAAGAACTTTCAAATATAGAGGGTGTAAGCGCGGCGTCCGTGTCTTTCGTTAACCAAAAACTTACGGTGGAATATGCCACGGACGAAACGCTTGAAAAGGTCGTTTACGCGGCAAATCATTTTGAAGAAGTAAAGGTGTTGGAAGAAAAAGAAAAACCGCAAACCGAGGAAAAGGTAAGCCATAAAAAGGACTGGTTGCTCATCGCAATTTCCTCGCTGCTTTTTATCGGTGGAATTCTGTTTGAAAGACTGACAAAAGGCACGTTGGCGACGGTCGGCAGCTACGTATGTTACGGCGCTGCGTATTTTACCGTGGGGTATTCCGTACTCCTTGCTACGGCAAAAAATCTTGTCAAAGGTAAAATTTTCGACGAAAATTTCCTGATGACCGTTGCTTCGATCGGCGCGGTTTGCATCGGCGAGATCGGCGAAGGCGTTATGGTAATGCTCCTGTATCAGATCGGTGAAGTGTTGCAATCGCTCGCGGTAGCCTCCTCGCGCCGTTCGGTATCCGATCTTATGGACTTGAAAAGCGAATATGCTACCGTACTTATTCCGCAAAAGGCTTGTTCTTGCGGTTGTTGCCACGACCACGAGGACCACGAACACGAGCACGATCACGAACACGAACACGAGCACGATCACGAACATACCCCGAAAATGCAACAAAAACGCGTTGCCCCCGAAGAGATTAACGTGGGGGACGTTTTGCTTGTCAAAGCAGGAGAAAAGATCCCCGTAGACGGGATATTGCTCGGTGAAAGCGCTTCGTTGGATACCAAGTCGCTGACGGGCGAATCGGCATTGCGACAAGTAAAGCAAGGCGAAGAATTGCTTTCTGGTTGCGTCAACGCAGGGGGCGTATTTGAAATGCGCGCCACGCGTAAATATACGGACAGCGCGGTGAGCCGTATTCTGGATATGGTGGAGAACGCCTCGTCGGGTAAAGCCGCGCCCGAAAAGTTTATCACGAAATTTGCGAAGATATATACGCCCGTCGTTTGTCTTTTGGCGTTGGCGGTTGCGATTTTTGCCCCGCTTGCAAGCGGCTTGATCGTGGAGAACAGACTGTATTTCAAGGACTTCGAACGCTGGTTGCAATCGGCGCTGACGTTCCTCGTCGTTTCCTGTCCGTGCGCGCTCATTATTTCCGTGCCGCTCACTTATTTTTCGGGGATCGGCGCGTGTGCAAGTCGCGGCGTGTTGGTGAAAGGCGCGACCTATCTCGACGTACTTGCGAAAGCCAAGACGGTGGCGCTCGATAAAACGGGTACGCTCACAGAGGGTAATTTCACCGTTTGCGGCGTATATCCCGAAGAAAACGTAACGGAACGAGAATTGCTTTCGCTTGCCGTTGCTATCGAAAAGAACTCGGCGCACCCGATCGCAAAAGCGTTTGAGACTTACGAAACGGAATATATCGCGGAAAACACGACGGAAAAAGCCGGACGCGGCTTAATCGCCCAAGTACAAGGCAAACGTGTGCTTGTCGGGAACGGGGAGCTTTTGAAAGAAAACGGCGTAACCTACACGGAAAAGAGTAGCGCATATACGCTTGTGTACGTAGCAAAAGACGGCGCGTATCTCGGCGCGATCGAAATCGGAGATAAATTGCGCGAAGAGGCAAAAACAGCGCTTACACAATTAAAAGAGTTGGGGCTGTCCCGTACGGTAATGCTTACGGGGGATAACGAGTCGCGCGCGCAAAAAATTGCAAACGAGGTGGGCGTGTGCGAGGTGAACGCACAACTACTCCCCGACGAAAAATTGCAAAAAGCGGAGGAACTGAAAAAATCGGGCGGATTGATATACGTAGGCGACGGTATCAACGACGCGCCTGTTATGGCGGTTGCCGATTGTGCGGTTTCAATGGGTAAGCTCGGTAGCGCGGCGGCGATCGAGGCGTCCGATCTCGTACTGATTTCCGACGATCTGACCGCATTGCCTCGCGGCGTAAAAATCGCGCGAAAAACGCGCAAGATCGTAATGCAAAATATCGTATTTTCTATCGTAATGAAAGTGTCGTTTATGGCTTTGGGCGCATTGGGTGTTTTACCGCTCGGACTTGCGGTGTTTGCCGACGTAGGCGTGATGTTGATCGCCGTGCTCAATTCCTTCCGCGTGAGAATAAAAGATAAAAAAGGAGATAACGCATGAAAAAACAAACGCTTGTGGTGGCGACGGGTAACGCGCATAAATTGCGCGAGATCGCTGAAATTTTTACCGATTTTGAAGTGGTTTCGCAAAAACAAATGGGCTTTGACGAAGACGTGGAGGAAACGGGCGTAACGTTTGCGGAGAATGCGCTCATCAAAGCTCGCGCGGCGGCGAAAGCGTTGAACCGTATCGCGCTTGCGGACGATAGCGGACTTTGCGTAGACGAGTTGGGCGGTGCTCCAGGGGTGTATAGCGCGCGCTATTGCGGCTACCACGGCGACGATCAGAAAAACCGTGATCTGCTTTTGGAAAATATGAAAAATATAGAAAACCGTAGAGCGCATTTCACGAGCGCGGTCGCACTCGTATACCCCGACGGTAAGGAGCTGGTAGCGGAAGGACGCACCTACGGCAATATTTTATATCAAGAAACGGGTGAGGGCGGTTTCGGCTACGATTGCCTGTTTGAAAGCGACGATCTGAAAAAATCGTTCGGTCTTGCCACGGCGGAAGAAAAAAACGCGGTGTCCCATCGTTTCCGCGCTCTGCAAAAACTGCTTGAAAAAATGCGTAAATCGTGATTTCACGATTTACGCATTTTTTTATACTGTAAGGGCGTATAGCCCGTCAGCTTTTTGAAAGTTTTAGAGAAATAGTTGGGCTTGTCAAAAGAAAGTTTTTACTAAATTTGTGTTACGGACAGAGAATTTTCTCGTAATAATTTTTTGTCTTGATCTATTTTCAGACGGGTAAAATACGCAATAAACGAACAGT
>JAFTPZ010000032.1 GCA_017463025.1 Clostridia bacterium | reverse complement strand
GCGTATACCGCGAAATTGCCGATCTTTTCTTCAAATTCCCCGTCGGGGATTTCCGCCATCGCCGCGCCCGTGATCGCTTGCGATTTATCGGTGATAATCCCTAGTTGCATTGCGATTGCCACCGCCGTGTCGATATGGTCACCCGTGATCATGATCGGACGGATTCCCGCTTCCTTGCAAAGCACAATCGCGTCTTTCACCTCAGGGCGGATCGGGTCGATCATCCCCGTCAAGCCGACGAATACAAGTCCGCATTCGATCTCTTCGGGTTTAAAATCTTGGGGAACGCTTTCCAAACGCTTGAACGCCGCCGCGAGCACGCGCAACGCGCGGTCTGCCATCTCTTTATTCGCCCGCAAAATTTCGGCGCGTTTTTCCTCTGTAAGCGGCTGAATTTCGCCGTCGATCCATACGTGGGTGCACCGTTTTAAAATTTCGTCGGGCGCGCCCTTGGTGTATTGTACGATCCCCTCCGCGCTTTCGTGCACGGTGGACATCATCTTGCGCATACTGTCGAACGGCGCTTCCGTAACGCGTTTTTCCGTCTTTCCAAGCTCCGTTTTGTTCAGTCCCAGCTTATACGCGTAGTTGACGAGCGCGCACTCCGTCGGCTCGCCCACGGCTTCCTGTTTTTCGTGATCGAGCACGGCGTCGCTGCATTGGGACATTGCGCGCGCAAGCAACGCCTCGTCGTCGCCGAAATGCTCCACGACGGTCATTTTATTTTGCGTGAGCGTACCCGTTTTATCCGAGCAAATAATTTGCGTACAGCCGAGCGTTTCGACCGCCGTCAAGCGTTTGACCACGGCGTTTTTCTTCGCCATTTTCGTCATTCCCATCGAAAGCACGATGGTAACGACGGTGGCAAGCCCCTCGGGGATCGCCGCCACGGCGAGCGATACCGCCGTCATAAAGCTATTAAGCACCGTTTGCAACTGAAAATTCATTTGCGAAAACAAGTTAAACGCAAAAATGAATACGGAAATACCCAAAACGATAAAGCTGAGCACCTTGGACAGCGCGTTGAGCTTCTTTTGCAAGGGCGTAACCTCGTCTTTCGTTTGGGTGAGCACGTGGGCGATCTTGCCCATTTCCGTTTGCATTCCCGTTGCCACGACCACCGCCGTCGCTCTGCCGTACACGATCGTACTGCCCATATAGACCATATTTTTACGGTCGCCCAAAGGAACGTCTTTTCCGTCCGCCGCCACGAGCGTTTCCGATTGCTTATTCGCGGGAACGCTTTCGCCCGTGAGCGCCGATTCGTCCGCTTTTAAGGAAGCGCATTCCAAAATACGGCAATCGGCGGGTACGCTATCCCCCGCTTCCAAAACGACGATATCGCCCACGACGACGTCCTCGCTTTTCACCGCCGTCAAATTCCCGTCGCGAACGATCTTGCAGGTGGAAGTGGTCATTTGCTTCAACGCTTCCACCGCCTGTTCGGCTTTTCCTTCCTGTACGACACCCAAAATGGCGTTTAAAAGCACGACGGCAACGATAATAAAGAATTCCGCGAACGATTCGTGTCCGCCGCTAATACGGTCGATAATCACGGTGATAAGGTTCACGCACGCCGCAATCAACAGCACGATGATCATCGGGTTCAAAAGCTGTTCGACAAAGCGTTTGAGCCAAGATTTTTTCTTGCCCTCGGCAAGTTTATTCGCGCCGTTTGCCGCTAAACGGCTTTCCGCTTCCGTTTTGGAAAGCCCCTCGGCAACCGAGCCGACCTCTTGCAAAACTTCGTCTGCCGAATGCAAATAATGTTTCATAGTTTCACTCCTTTATTAAAAAAAGCTCATACACTATACTATGCCCCAAAAAGACTTATTATAGTGTATGAGTCTTATTTTTTCAAACGATTCCGGGCAAAATTGCCGTACTGACGATAATCGTTACTCTTTTTCCAAGAGCAAATTACTCCCTCACGGACGTATTTAGTGTAGCACTTTTGCCGTTCCTTGTCAAGCGAACAAGGTATTATTTACCTTTTTTAACAAAATTTTCCGCTGTTTTATGCCGTTTTTTCACTTGCCGCCCGCAGGCCAAGTACGATTTTCTTGAAACCAAGCCGTTTCCTTTAAAATCGTATTATTGTTTGAACATTGCACGTGTACTTCCCCGCCGTCGGAAGAAATCACGATATTGCCGTTCATCGAGGTATTCGTGTAGTCGTATTTCGTTTCGCCGTCTTTGATCACTTCTTCGACGATCGCAAGCGAGGTAACGAAAATTTGATCGGTATACATTCCCACACGATTTATAAACGCCTGCGAGGGAAATTGATTTTCGTTGTTCGTGGTATATTCGGGGCTACCCGCACAACAGCAAACGCACACGATTTCCGGTTCGATCACCTCTAAAAGCGCGTTAGAGCTGGAAGAGGGACTG
Organism: Clostridia bacterium; assembly: GCA_017463025.1. Taxonomy (GTDB): domain Bacteria; phylum Bacillota; class Clostridia; order Christensenellales; family Borkfalkiaceae; genus Scatosoma. The sequence continues at coordinate 1,925 of JAFTPZ010000032.1, read as the reverse complement.
CCGTGATGCCCCGCCTTGAATAGCTTACACTTCGGAAGATCGTTATTTTCCACAAGCGATTCCTCGCCGTGCGCTTCCAAGTCGCCCGTGAAAAGATAATGATTGATGCCTTGCGACAAAAGCACGCAAACAGAATAATCGTTTTCATCGGAAGCTTCTTCTTCGTAGTATTTTTGATACAGAATATTCAGCGTGATATCCTCGTCAAGCTCGTAACTGCGTTGCGCGCCGTTTTCGTTATTATAGCATTCGAGCGCGGTATAGTGCTTGGTGCCGTTTTCCACAAGTTGATCGCGCAAATCGTAATAATCGTACACGATATCCGCGTCCGAATCGGTTTTCGGAAAATCGATGATCGTGCCGATCTCGAAGCTTTCCAATACGCCGTCGAACTCCGCCGTACCAACAAATCCCGCGATATGGTCTTGGTGGGCGTGCGTGGCGATCACGTATTCAAGTTTTCCGTCCGTACAATACTGTTGAATATACGGCACGAGCGTTCCCGCCGAGCTTTTGCGAGAGCCAGCGTCGATAAGTACTTCCGTATCCCCTGTTTTAATTAAGGTACAATCACCCGTATATTTATTCCCAAGCTCCAAAAAATGGATATTAAGATTTTCGGTATAAATGGGATCGAGAGGTTCATCTTCCCCTTTCAGCATCTCATTGATCGCGCCTTCCCAATCGCCGTTGATCACCTTATCCATCAATACGCCGAAATCACACGCCGATAACGACAACAACATTGCCCCCGTAAGTAGAAACGACGCTATTTTTGTAATTTTCTTTCTCATTCCGTTCTCCTATCTTTATATTTCTAATCCCGAAAAATCGGCTTTTACAAGCGTTTCCAAGCCCGTTTTCGTAAACGCAACCGCTTGCGCGCAAGACATTTCTTCCAAGCTTTCGAAAATATCATTGGAAAGCCCTACCTCGTCGAAATGCCGCAAGGCGCGCTTAACGAGGTCGATATTGCCGATGCCCTCGATATATACGCCTCCCAAAACGAATGTACGCAACACTTTTGCGGGCGCGTCCGTCCTGCCGTCCGTAACCTTGGCAACGCGCGTAGCGTAATCGCGACGATCCTTAAACTGCGCGTACTCGCTCCAAACGCCGTCCTTTTTCTGATAAAGAATAAAATTTCCCATAATCTCCCTCTAAGATAGAAAAGATCGCCGCCAAGAATGGCGGCGATCTCAACATTTTTTATTCAGCGTTCTTCCGCCATTACATGGATTCGTGAATGGTTCTGGAAATTACGTCGTCTTGCTGCTCCTTCGTAAGTTTGATGAAGTTTACAGCATATCCCGACACGCGAATGGTGAGCTGGGGATACTTTTCGGGATGCGCTTGCGCGTCCAAAAGCGTTTCACGATTGAACACGTTGACGTTGAGGTGGTAGCCACCGTCGCCTACGTAACCGTCTAACATAGAAACCAAGTTATCAATTCTGTTCGACATAATTTTTACTCTCCTTTTTTATTTTATTGTCCGTTCGCCCCGATTTGTGCTTGGGGAAAACGATCTATGCTTAGTCTTCCTTGCCAAGCGAGCCGGGCGTGATCGAGAAAGTGTTGGAAATACCGTCTCTCGAATATTCGTAAGGAAGCTTTGCAACCGATTCAAGCGACGCGAGCGCACCGTTGCAATCTCTGCCGTGCATCGGGTTTGCACCGGGCGCAAGCGGCGTACCCGCTCTTCTGCCGTCGGGCGTATTACCCGTCTTTTTGCCGTATACAACGTTGGAAGTGATCGTCAAGATCGACGTCGTGGGCACGCTGTCGCGATAGGTGTATTTGCTCTTGACGTACTTCATGAACGTCTTTAACAGCCATACTGCAAGTTCGTCCGCTCTGTCGTCGTTGTTGCCGTACGTAGGATATTCGCCCTCGATTTTGTAGTCTACAACGATACCGTCCTCG
>JAFTPZ010000031.1 GCA_017463025.1 Clostridia bacterium | reverse complement strand
CTTTGGAAAGATCAAGACCTTTGTCTTTCTTGAATTCGTCTACGAGATACTGAATGATCTTATTATCCCAATCGTCGCCGCCGAGCTTGGTGTCGCCGTTGGTGGCGAGCACTTCGAATACGCCGTCGGAAATTTCGAGAATGGAAACGTCGAACGTACCGCCGCCGAGGTCGTAGATCATGACCTTGCCGCCCTTGTCCTTATCCAGACCGTATGCAAGCGCCGCCGCCGTAGGCTCGTTGATGATACGAAGCACGTTCAAGCCCGCGATCTTACCCGCGTCCTTGGTCGCTTGACGCTGACTGTCCGAGAAATACGCAGGGCACGTAATAACCGCCTCGGTTACCGTCTGCCCAAGGTACGCCTCCGCGTCCGCTTTGAGCTTTGCGAGCGTCATTGCGGAAATTTCTTGAGGCGAATAGTCCTTGTCGTCGATTTTTACTTTATAATCCGAACCCATATGCCGTTTGATAGAAATAACGGTCTTGTCGGGGTTCGCGACGGCTTGACGCTTTGCCGCCTGACCGACGACGCGCGAACCGTCCTTTTGGAAGGATACGACGGAGGGAGTCGTTCTTGCGCCCTCTGCGTTTGCGATAACTACGGGCTCGCCGCCTTCCATAACGGCGACGCACGAGTTGGTTGTTCCGAGGTCAATACCGATAACTTTTCCTGCCATAATAATTTACACTCCTTTGTTTTACGGCGATTCGTTCGCCGTCTGTTTTCGTTTACAATTATATGTAACCAAAGGAAAAGGAGCTTAAACAAAATTTCCGAAAAATTTTTTTACTCGTCCTCTAACAAAATTTCAAGCATCAGTTGCGCGCCCGAACGAAAACCGCGGCGATAGATAATTTTCGTTTCATGCGCAACGCCCCGTAGCTCTAAATTCGACAAATCGACATATTTATCTTGCTGTTCTTTGGTCAACGAATTGAAAAATTCCTCCTCCAAGCGGTTTTCTTCCTCCACCTCTTCTTGGGGACGCTTGGGCAATTCTCTGTCCGCGTCACTATTATCGCCCGTAAAAAATCTTTCAATATATTTTCCTTTCATTTTCATTACCTCCGAAGCTATTATAACACAATAAAAACAGTTTGTCATAAGAAGCACAAATTTGTGCATACTTTTTTGTCATTCTGAATGGAGCGATAGCGGAATGAAGAATCTAATAACGGATAAATAAAATCAACCGCACGGCGTGCCGTGCGGTTTTTGTTTAATTTTCTTCCGACGCGAGCATAGCCTCGCGGTCAGCTATCGCCAACGCCTCCACCATACTGTCGATATCGCCTGCGATAAAGGCGTCGAGGTTGTATTGACTCAGTCCGATACGGTGATCGGTTACGCGGCTTTGCGGAAAGTTGTAGGTGCGTATACGTTCGCTCCTGTCCCCCGTGCCGACCATGCTCCGCCGATTTTCCTCGCGTGCCTTTGCGTTTTGTCCGTTATAAAAGTCGTACACGCGAGAGCGGAGTACCTTAAACGCGCGCTCCTTGTTTTTGAGCTGCGAACGCTCGTCCTGACAGGTAACCACGATGCCCGTGGGGAAATGGGTGATACGCACTGCCGAGGCAACCTTGTTCACGTTCTGACCGCCTGCACCGCCCGAATGGAAAATGTCGATACGGATATCCTTATCGTTGATCTCCACTTCCACCTCTTCCGCCTCGGGGAGTACGGCGACCGTCGCCGCGGAGGTGTGTATTCTGCCCTGCGTTTCCGTCGTGGGTACGCGTTGCACGCGGTGTACGCCGCTTTCGTATTTCAAAAGTTTATACGCGCCCGCGCCCGTGATATTATACGTCGCCTCTTTCACGCCGCCCAGCTCGGTGTCGCTCACGTCGATCTCCTCGACCTTCAAGCGATGCGCCGCGCAATAGTTTTTATACATCTGACAAAGATCGGCGGCAAACAGCGCCGCCTCCTCGCCGCCCGTACCTGCGCGCACTTCCAGAATACAACCCCGTTCGTCGTTTTTGTCCTTGGGTAAGAGCAGTATTTTCAGTTCCCCAAGCAGCACGGCGAGTTTTTCTTTACACGCGTACGCCTCGTCGTTGAAAAGTTTCCGCATTTCCGCGTCCGTCTCCGCCTCGGCGGTGGCGAACGCCGCTTGCATTTCCTCTTCCGTGCGTTTGTATTCGGCGTACTTTTCCGCCGTTTCGGTAAGTTCCGCCTGTTCCTTGGAGTATTTTTGCCACGTATCCATATCCGCAAGCACGTCGGGATTGGCGATCTGTTCGGATAAAAATTCGTAGCGTTTTACGATTTCGTCGAGTTTTTTCAGCATATTTCTACCATTAAGTAACGATCTTCACGTAGCGATCCACGTTGTTGAAGTCCTTGACGATGATCGAATACGCGTTTCTGCCGCGGAACATTTTCAACACCGCGTCCGCCTCGCCTTCGCCCACTTCCATCACGATCATACCCTCGCGATTGAGATACTTAAACGCGTCCGCCGCGATACGACGGTAAATATCCAAACCGTCCTCGCCGCCGTCGAGGGCTAATCTCGGCTCGTAGTCTTTCACTTCCTTTTGCAACGTATCCACCGTCGCCGTCGGGATATACGGAGGGTTGGTTACGATAATATCGAATCTGCCGCGAATACGGTTAAACAAGTCCGATTGCAGGAACAAAATATCCGCCTCGTTAAGCTGGGCGTTTTCTTTGGCGAGCGTCAAAGCCGCCTCGCTGATATCCGTCGCAGTTACTTTGACTTTTAATTTGCGCTTTTCCGCCTCCTTTGCCACGGCGATCGCGATCGCGCCGCTACCCGTGCAAAGATCAAGTACGGAATATCCGTCCTCCAAGCTATTTATCACCATCATCGCAAGCTCTTCCGTTTCGGGACGGGGAATGAGCACGCGCTCGTCTACTTTGATCGTATAGCCGCAAAAATCGGCGTCGCCGATAATATACCAAAGCGGTCTGCCCGTCAAGCGTTCGTCCGCGATCTTGACGATCTTTTTCGCTTGCGCCGCCTTGATAATACGCTCCTCCGCCCCTACCGCGCTCTTGGGAATATCCAAAGTCAGCGCGAATATCCACTCCGCGTCCTCTTCGTCTATCCCTGCCTCCGCAAAACGTTTTTTCGTGTTTTTGAGAAGTACGCTCATTTTGCCCGATACGGCAAAGGTACGCACGGGGATCGTGGGATCGACGTCCATTTTCAGAACGGTGGTAAACGCCGCGATCGCACATTCGATCATGCCGTCCTCCGGCTCGCGCGTCGTCAGACGTTGCAACAACAGCCCGGGGGCTTTGAAAATAAAGAAAAACTTACTTTTCGTTTTGGAAAGCAGGCGTAAAATTTCATACGAAACGCCTGCGACGACGGGTAAAAGCAAAAGCTTGAACGCCATACGGAGCAGGTTGTCAATCACACCGTTGCCCGTATACAGCCAACCTGCCACGAGTACGTTGGCGAGCGAGAATACGAGTATACTCACGATCATAACGAGGAATAAAAAGGTCGTGCCGCAACGATCGTGCACGCGCGAACAGCCGCGTACGTTTTCGATCGTGAGCTCCTTGCCACTTTCGTAGCAGGTGATCGTTTTATGTTCCGCGCCGTGGCACATAAACACCCGTTTAAGGGAGGGAATCAGGGAAATGAGGAGTATATACCCGATAAAAATAAGCAAGCGAACCCCGCCCTCGACGAGGTTGAACCAAAGACTATCCAAGCCCGTACTCGTTTTATCGAAAGGCAGAAAGCCCGTAACCCATTGCGGCAACGCGATAAAAATCAGCACCGCAAGCACGATACCGAGTAACGCGGCAATGAAATTGAACACGCCGCCGATATCGATATG
>JAFTPZ010000004.1 GCA_017463025.1 Clostridia bacterium | reverse complement strand
GTTTCCACGCGCTCGTCCGTCAATCCTGCGATGAGGTCGATATTCACCGTGAAACCGTATTTTTCGGAGAGTTCGTAGGCGGTGTAAAAGTCTTGAACGGTGTGTTTGCGACCGATCTTTTTCAACGTTTCGTCGGAAAAAGTTTGTGGATTGATACAAATTCTATTCACGCCAAACTCTTTCAAAAGCGCAAGTTTTTCTTCCGTGAAAACGTCGGGACGACCCGCCTCGACGGTATATTCGGTATTTTCAAACGCTTCGAGAAGGGGCGCGGCGGCTTGGAGGACGCGTTTTAAGTCGGGCGTATCGAGCGCAAACGGCGTTCCGCCGCCGATATAGATGCTACGGAGGTGGTCGACGCTTTCTTTCGCCGCTTGCAGTTCTTTTTCCAAACATTCCAAATACGCGGGAAGATAGGAGCGCGTTTTATCGATGGGCGCGGTGATGAACGAGCAATACGCGCATTTGGTAGGGCAAAAGGGAATGGAAACGAACAAATCGGTGTTGTTATCCTTTTTTTCGTAAACGCCCTTTTGCGTTTGTAAGATTTCCTCCACCAAACGGATATTTTCCTCGCATACCTGCATCTTTTCAAACAAATCCCGAAAATCGTTGCCGTTTTCCATTTCCGTATACGCAAGCTTGGTCGGGCGAATACCCGTCAGCGCGCCCCACGGCATCTTTTCGCCGTATTCCTCGCTTAAAATTTCGTATAAACGCAGTTTGGCAAATCTTCTTTCCAAGCGTTTGAGGGTGAGCTCGTCTTTCGCTTCCCCTTTATCTTGGAATGCGTACGCTTTTCCGTCCACGCAAAAATCGTTGTAAAAAACGCCGCCCTCGTCAAAGCGAAAGGCGTGCTCGATCGATTGCGGACGACGCTTAAAAAGGCGCGCCACGTCCAATATTTCGTTTTCCAAAAATGTACAATTCGTCGTTAACATCAGTATAGATCCGCCAAAAACGGGTTATATCTTCTCTCTTGTTCCAAGGTCGTTTCTTCGTTGTGCCCTGCGTACACGGGCATATCTCCCTCTAACTCCACGAGGCGTTTCAGACTCTCGCGCATTACGCCCATATCCCCCGTGGGAAAATCCGTTCTGCCGATACTATCCGAGAAGAGGGTATCCCCCGTGAACAAATACCTGCCCCCGTCCTTTTCCTCTACGAGATAGCTCGCGCTCCCTGCCGTATGTCCTGCGGTGAGTAGCGTTTTGAAGGTTATTCCGCAAAGCTCCACCGTTTGGTTATCGGACAGCGTTTCGTCCACGGTAAACGGATCGCGAGGCGCGCCGAACAGTTCGAACAAGTCTGCGCGCGTACCGACAAGCGGTTTTTCTTTTTCCGAGCAGAACACCCTTGCGCCCGTTTTTTGAAGGGTTGCCACGCCGCCCACGTGGTCGTAATGGCAATGGGTAAGCAGGACGTATTTTGCGATCAAACCGCGTTTTGCAAGCTCTTCCGCCACGCGTGGCTGCGACGGATCGATCACGACCGCCGTTTGATTATCCCGCGTTAAGAGATAGGTATTCGAGCCGAAACCCCGAGGGGGGATTGTAATGATTTTCATAATTTTTTCACGCTACGCGACCACGGCTAACGCCGTAAAGCGCGCAATCAAAGATTGCTTTTAGGGGGCTGTTTATGCGAGGGCTCTGCCCTCAACCTCCCGCAAGGACCTGTGTTCCTTGACCTTATGATAAGGAAGTTATTCTGTGTACCTCGTAAATGCGTTTATCCGACTGCATTTTCTTGATGAGCATATCCACTTCGCCGATATCCGTGAGGGAAATGGACGCCTCCAACACCGCGTCGTGGTTCTTATCGATACGCCCGTTGACCGCCGTGATGGAAAGCTTGAGATCGGACACTACGAGCGAAAGCACGGAAAGCGCCGCGCCCTGATCGGCGGCACGAATGGAGATATTCGCGTTATACCGCTGTTTCGCGCCTGCCGCGATCTGCCACGAGGCAGGCAATAATCTGTCTTTTTCGATATCCTTGATATTCGGGCAATCGCAGCGGTGGATCACCACCCCTCTGCCGCGCGAGGTGTACCCCACGATCTCGTCCCCAGGGACGGGAGAGCAACAGCCGGCAAAGCGGAGCAACATTCCCGATTGACCGTTGACGAGCACGCCGCCCGTCGATCTGCCGCCGCCGTCGCCTGCGTGTACTTCGAACGCGTGCGGCGTTTCTTTGCGGTAAAAATCGATCAGTTTGAAGAGTACTTGATTAACGGATACCGAGCCATAGCCCACTGCCGCATACAATTCGTCCGTGCCGCCGAACGAGAAACGTTCGGAAATACGCTTGAAACTTTCGGGCGTAAGCAGGGTATTCCACGAAAAACCGCGCTTTTTCGCTTCCTCTTCCAGCTTGATCTGTCCGATACGGATATTTTCTTCTTTGAGCTCGTTTTTATAAAATTGCTTGATCTTCGCTTTCGCACTCGACGATTTGATGAATTTGAGCCAGTCGCGCGAAGGACCTTTCGAGTTGGGCGAAGTGATGATCTCCACCACGTCCCCCACCTGTAAAGTCGTAGTAAGGGGCACGATCTTGGAGTTTACGCGCGCGCCCGTACAGCGGTTGCCCACTTCCGAGTGGATCGCGTACGCAAAGTCCACGGGCGTTGCCTCGGGGGGCAAGGATATGACCTTGCCGCGCGGCGTGAATACCAAAAGCTCGTGGCTATACAGCTCCGTCTTTAACGCGTCGATAAACTCACGGGAGTCTTTGAGATCGCCCTGCCATTCCATCACCTCGCGCAGCCACGTTAAACGGTTTTCGAAGTTGTTGTTCTCCTCCTCCGTATTGCCTTCTTTATATTTCCAATGCGCCGCGATACCGAATTCCGCGATCTTATGCATTTCCTCCGTACGGATCTGTATTTCGAACGGTTGACCGTATTTGGTCATAACCGTGGTATGGAGCGATTGATATTTGTTGGGTTTGGGCGTGGCGATATAGTCCTTAATACGCCCTGGGATCGGTTTCCATTTTTCGTGGATCTCGCCGAGTACCGTGTAACATTCGCGCACATCCTGCACGATTACACGTACCGCCGTCAAATCGTAGATCTGATCGAGCGACTTACCCTTGTTTTTCATCTTTTTATAGATGGAATAGAAATGCTTGGGACGACCGAATACTTCCCCCTCTACCCCGTCGCTTTGCATAAGTTCTTTGATCTCTTCTACGATACGGTTGACGAATTCCTTGCGCTCGGAAAGCCGCTCGCGGATATTGTATACGAGGGAATCGTACGCCTCGGGATCGAGGTATTTGAGGCACAGATCTTCCAGCTCGCACTTGATCTGCGAAATACCCAATCTTCCTGCTAGCGGCGCGTAGATATCCAACGTTTCGTTCGCCATACGCTGTTGGCGTTCGTGCGATAAGAAATTAAGCGAGCGCATATTATGCAAACGGTCGGCGAGCTTGATAATGATCACGCGTACGTCCTTTGCCATTGCGACGAATATTTTACGGAAATTCTCCGCGTCCGCGTCCTCTTGGGACTTGAACACGATCTTTTCGAGCTTGGTAACGCCGCTGACGAGTTCCAAAACCTCGTCGCCGAATTCGCGTTTGATATCCTCCGCCGTGGAGGCGGTATCTTCGATAACGTCGTGCAAAAGCGCCGCGGCGATCGTCGCCTCGTCCAACCCCAGATCCATCAGAATTTCCGCCACCGCGCACGGATGAATAAAATACGGCTCGCCCGAAGCGCGTTTTTGGTTCGCGTGCGCGTTTTCCGCGTACGTATACGCCTTAAACAGCCGCTCGCTTTCTGCCGCCGAATAATTCTCTTTGATTTTTTGCAACGTCGTGCTTTCCATTTTTTCCTCTGTTTTCAATATATTCTTATCCTTAACCCTGTTGCAACAAACACACCTTTCTGTAAATCGCGGAATCGGTAAGCTCCGCTTTCACGCCGCGATATACCGTCAGCTTGCCCTCGCCGAACGCCACAAGCCCCAGCTCCTCGAACACGTTCAGCGCGAAAATAAACTCTAATTTATCAAAGCCCAACCCGTCGCAAGCGAGCGCGAGCTCCTCTGCCGTTTGCCCCTGCAACGCGTTCACGTCGCGGCGGAGCGCCGAGAAAATTTCCAGTAATCGCTCCCTTGAAACGGTCAATCTTTCAAACATTTTATAACCGCAAATTTCGCGGTTGACGAATACCTGTCTGCCCTCTAACGATTGGATATTGTAATCGGAGGGGGTATCGAGAAAGACAAAATCGCGATAACCTGCCAAATCGGCGTCGGGCGCAGGCGATACGATCAAACGGTTGGAAACGTTTCTTGACGAGGGATAAAACAAATCGCAATCAAAGCCGCCCAATTCCTCGTAAAATCGCAACGTTCTGCGATCGGACGCGATCAGACACAGCCCATACGGACACGCCTCGATCCTTTCGCGGATCAACGCTTTCGTTTCCGCGGTGGTAAGCGCCACGCTCGTTAAGCCTACCGGCTCGGCATACGCGCGCGCAACGGCGTTTGCGAAAATACTTTCCGCCGTGTGTTTGCCCGTTCTGCCGTCGTAAATGAGGTCGCGCACCAAGCCTTTGATATATTCTCTCCCCTTAAAATGGGAGACGTTGATCTCGAACACGATCTTTTTGCTCACGTCGCTTTCGATAATTTTCAAGTTCTTTACGCCCGAAAAATAGGTGAGATCGATGTAATCGCTCTTCACAGACAAATGCGGCGAGCCGAATTTGAGCGGTTTTGCCGTGCACGCGCCCGTGGAAAGGGAGAACAGCGGACGGCGATGCCCAACTCCGTAAGGTTCCATCGCCGCAAGTTCGCGAGCAAATTTATCGGGAAAAGGCGACGTGATCTCCTCGCTGATATAAATTTTCTGCTCGAAATCCTCGCTCGTATACGCCCTGCCGATCTCTTGATCGAGCGCGTTTTCCAAAGCGGCAAAATTTTCCACGCGCACGTTCACACCGGCCGCCTGCGCGTGTCCGCCGAATTCTTCTATATACTGCGAACAATTTTTGAGCGCGGTAAAAATATTTACGCTTTCAATGCTTCGCGCGCTACCTTTCAACATATCGCCGTTATGCACGAATAATAAAGTGGGGCGGTTATATTCCTCCGCGATACGCGCGGCGACGATACCGATAAACCCTGCGTTCCAGCTTTCGTCCGAAAGCATGATCACGTTGCCGTACGCGCCCTTTTCCAAAATCTTTTTCTTGGCGCACGCATACAACTCGTCGCAATATTTTTGGCGTTCCGTATTATATAGACAAAGCTTTACGGAAAGATCGTAGATCTCCGTTTCCTTTTCCGAAGTAAACAATCGGAACGCCGCGTACGCGTCTCCCATGCGCCCTGCCGCGTTCACACGTGGCGCGAGCGTGAAAGCGAGCGTCTGCGCGGTGATCTGGTCATACGTTTTCCCGATCAGTCCCGCAAAGCAGGGACGAAGACGGGAATTGAATACGTTCAACCCCTCCGTTACGATATCGCGGTTTTCTCCCAATAGCGGTACGCTGTCGGCAACGGTTGCAAGCGCGGCGAAGTCTATATATTTATACGCCGCCTCGCCGATAAGCGCACAAGCGAGCTTGAACGCTACCCCCGCGCCGCAGAGATTATCGTAAGGATAATCGTCTTGGAGCTTGGGATTGACGATAATGCAATCGGGCAAAATTTCGGGCAATTCGTGGTGATCGGTAACGATCACGTCCGAGCCGAGCTCATATATATATTGCGCCTCTTTCGCGCAGGAAATACCGCAGTCCACGGTGATAAACAGTTCGGGATTACATTCCTCGAAAATGCGGTCGATCGCCTCGACGGACAAACCGTAGCCGTCCACACGTTCGGGAATATAGATATGCGCCTCTATACCGAATTCTTTCAGCGCGTGATACATAATGGCGGACGCGCAAACGCCGTCGGCGTCGTAATCGCCGAACACCGCCACGGTCTTACCCTCGTCGCGCGCCTCCGTGATCATACGCACCGCCTCTTCCATGCCGCGCATCAAAAAGGGGGAAAGGAAATTCCGTTTGGACGGATGCATAAAACGCGCGATCTTTTCCGCATCGTCCACACCGCGCGCATAGAGTATGCGCGTGATCTGTTCCGTTAAACCCGTTTGCATAGCGAGGTCGGAAATCATATTCAGTTGTTCCGCCGTAAACGCGTATTCGGGAACGAGTTTTTTCATAGTATCACTTTTAATAATAACGGGCGGATAGTAGTAGTCCTCCTCCGCCCGTTGATCGTTTTTATTTTTCTTTATTCCGCAGTCTTTTCTTCCGAAACCGCGCCAACGTAACCGCTCTTCGTGCGGTTTGCCGCTTTTTTATCCGCCGCTTTTTGCAAGGGAAGATACATAGCCGGCGCAAAGCACAAACCAATCAGCGCCGCAACGAGCAACGCGATCAGCGCGCATACCGCAAACCAACGCACCGTCCACGTCGCGATCGCACCTACGAGCACGAGCGCTACGCCAAGCGCCGCCGTGATCGCCGCGATCTCTTTGGTCGCGATCGACGAAATTATCTTTTCTTCCGCGTCCGTTTCGTCCATATTTGCACGGAGCTTGTTCATCGTCAGCATCACGAACACCGCCGCAAGCATCGAGGACACGACCACCGCATACAGCATTGCCGTCGTTACGGGAATACGCGCAAGCAATATCACCGCCGCCGAAACGATCGCCGCAAGCAAAGCGGACGTCGCCGTCGTCAGGCCCATATACAAACGGTAGCGCAAAGCCACGTAGATAAACGCAAGCACCGCGAACACCGCCACCGCGATCGCCGCTCGCACGACGTACGCCACGGGTATCTTCGTTTCAACGACTTCTTTTCCCGTCGCCACTTCGATAAACGCACCGTCCCATTCGCCGCCGTCCGCGGTCTTTGCCGCGAACGCCGTTTTGAGCGCCGCTTTCGCGTCCGTCAGGTTTGCGCCCTTGTCGAACACGTACACGATCTCACATTCGTCGCCGCTCATTTCGCCCTTGTAGGCGTATTGCACGGACAGACCTTGCTTTGCAAATTCCTCGTCGCACGCGCTTTCGAGCTTATCAAGTTGATTGTCGTAGAAATACCGATTCACCGTTACCGTAAGCGTTTGGTTATCGTTTACCGTCGCCGCGAAGTTCACGCCGAAGATCGCCGTAATTACGATAGATACCGCCACCACGATCGCCAAAATTACCGAAAGGAGGGTGATCTTATTCACCGTTTTTGCACAACACTTATTCATCGTCGTCATCCTCCCTTACGAAACGGAAATATTTATATTTATTCTTGCTTGCGGAAAGATAAATGAAGTTGATCGCACGCGCCCAAAGCAAGTTGATAAACGCGCCCGTGATCACGCAGATGAGCGCCTGCAACGCAAGCGTGTGTACGCCTGCCGCGCCGATAAGGAACGCCAACGAACCGAGGAGCAACACCGAGTAAATATCGATCACGCCCCAAAGCGTCTTTTTATAACCGCCCTTGACGGACGATTCCACCGTCTTGCCCAGATCAAATTCCGTCTTGACCGCTTTATAGATATAATACTGCAACGCATTCACGAGCACGAGTCCGAACAGGAACACAAGCACCGAACCGAGCGTGATCTCAAACGTACCGCCCGTGATGAACGCAAAGCACATCGCCGTTACGATCAGATAGGAAAGACTCGCATAGCCGCTCACCACGCCGAATCTGCCCATTTTCACAACGGGAACGACGAGGAGCGCCACGAGTACGATCGCAAGCGCGATATAGAGCAGTGTAAGCGCGTTTTCGCCAAACACAGGCTCGAAAGAACGCACCGCGTCCGCCGTAAAGGTGATGTCGTAGCTACCGTTTTTAAGTACCGAATCCATCAAGATCTCGATGGTTTTGAGGTAGTCGGCGTTGATCTGATCCACGAACATCGTACGCACTTCGTTGTTATCCATGATATTGTCGCTGTATATCTGCGCGAGAATTTCTTCGCCCACTTTGATATCGAGCGTAGTAAGCGAGGAAGTATCGCTCGACGAGGACGCGTCGGTAGAAGCCGAAAGCTCGCCTTTCACGGTATTGAGCATTTCGATACCCTCTGCCGTAAAGCTGATCTGCAAAAAGGACGTTTTATATCTCGTTGCGATAGAAACGTTCTTGATAAGGTCGGTGATCTTCGCGTCCTTGGATTTGAGCTCGTCCACTATCTCGCCGCCCTTTTCGATCGTCATATCGCCCGTGTTGGCAAGGAGCGAAAACGCCATGCTCGCCTTGTCGCTCGGTTCGGACGCAGGCAGTTCCACGCGAAGCGCATACCCGTCGACTACCGCCACACGGTAATCGGAATACCCTTTCGCCTGATAGCGCGCCGCGATCTCTTTCGCCGCCGCATTAAACGCGTTTTTGAACTCGTCCGTGAGCGAATCGCCCGAAACGATATTCAGCTTGTCCTCCTTGCTGAAATAGAGCGTCGATCCCTCTATCTGCAAGTACTCTTCTTCATACTCGGTCTTTTCCTCACCCTCTAATACGGCGAGGTTGCTGTTGTACTCGGTTTCGGAAATTACCCCTTCCGGATAGTAATACGCATAATAACCGCCGCCGAGGTCTGCGCCGAGATCGTACTGCAAAACGACGGGATTCCACTTTTGCACCGTCCCGGGGACGGGGAAAGCGGGAACGACCGTGATTGCGCACAACACGACGATGACGATGGTAAGCAAGACCATCAATACCACCGATTTTTTTTTGCCCATTGGTTGCCTCCTATGTTTTTCGGATTTTTATCCGACTTTACAATTATACTTCTTTATTATAACTCATTTTTTGCCCTGCCGTCAAGCTATAACGACAGGGTTTGAAAATTTTTTATGGGAAATTGACGAAATTTCGTCATCTTTCCGTCCATTACAATTATTAAAACGCGGAGAAAGCGGCAGATTGCCGCAAATATCGGGTTTTGCCCGACGGAAATTTACAAGCCGTAAACGAGCAAAGGCAAGTTCCGTTTTTGCGGATAAGCCGTCGTGCCATACGCGTTTTAGCCGTCCAATTTTTTCACGGCTAATATATGCATAGCGCATTCCACGCGTTTCTTCATCATGGCGCAGGTCGTTTCATACGGCTCGTCGATATCGCCGTTGAAATGGTAATTATTTGCATTGCAACCGCCCGAACAGATGAATTTTGCGAAACAGTTTTCGCATTTCTTGCGCGTGAACAGACAGGAATTTTTGAACTTTTCACGAATATCGGGACGGGTGATCCCCTCGCTGACGCTACCCATACGGAATTTTTCGTCCCCTGCAAACTGATGGCAAGGATACAGATCGCCGTTGGGCGTAACGGAGAAATACTCGTTGCCGGCGCCGCACGCGGAAACGCGCTTGGAAAGACAGGGACCGCCCTCCAAATCGATATTGAAATGGAAGAAATTAAAGCCCTTGCCCTCGGCGCGGCGTTTTAAGTATTCGTCGCAAAGGTTTTCATATTCCTTTTCGATCACGGGTAGATGCGCTTCTTTGATCTGCAAATCGGGAATATCCGTTACGACGGGCTCCATGGAAATAGAATCCACCCCCTGATCGGCAATGAACAAAACGTCCTTTGCAAAATCGAGGTTTTTCGCCGTGAACGTGCCGCGCACGTAATAGCTCTTATCGCCGCGCAAAGAAATGAATTTTTTGATCTTGTCGATAATGAGGTCGAACGTGCCCTTGCCGTTGGGCGTTTTACGGATCGCGTCGTGCACCTCTTTACGTCCGTCGAGCGACAGCACGATATTTTCCATTTCCGCATTGAAAAATTCAATGATCTCGTCGTTTAGAAGCAACGCGTTCGTCGTGGTCGTGAACAGGAATTTCTTGCCCGCTTTCGCCCCTGCTTCTTTCGCGTAGTAAACGGTACGTTTCAAAACGTCGAAATTCATCAGCGGCTCGCCGCCGAAAAAGTCCATTTCCAAGACCTTTCTTTTTCCGCTGTTTGCAATGAGAAAATCGACCGCCGCTTTCGCCGTTTCAAAGGACATGGATTCGCGTTTGGAATGGTACGCCCCCTCGTCCGCAAAACAATAGCGGCAACGGAAATTGCAATCGTGGCAGATATGGATACAAAGCGCTTTGATCTCATTCGATTTCATAGGATACGCCTTGATCTCGTCTTTGAACAAAAGCCCCTGTGCTTTGAGCGCTTCGGTATCCGCGATCGCCTCTTGGATCTGCTCGTCGGTAAGATAGGTGATATCGATATCCGCCCCCTCTTCCTTGGCTTTCAGATAATCGGCGGTAGGCTTGTCGCACTCGTGGAGAGAGCCGCTGCCCACGTCGTAAATATAATTTTTATCTCTGTAATTAAATACGTGTATCATAATTTTTTCACAATTCACGCGCAAAAAAGGCGCGTTTGACACGCGCGCCTTTTTCATACGCCGTTTTTTAAGTATTCGGGGATATCCCGAAAGTGCTTATTTGCGCTCGATCTTATCTTCGCGCGTGATTCTTTCGCAGGATTGATTACCTACCGTGCAGCTCGTTTTGCAAGCGGATTGACAGGTACTTCTGCATTCGCCGCAAGCGGTCGTTTTCTTTTCCGCAGGCTTTGCAATCGTCTTGATCATAGCGTCCTCCTGATTGATTTTGGATTTTATGATTCTATTATAATATACTTTTTCCGAAATTGCAAGCGGTTTACTCTACTTTTTTCTCTTTTCTGCGGAAAAACAGCGTTATTCCCGACGCAGATTGACCGCGATCGCGCCGCAAACGCCGCCGCAAAGCACGGCGAGGGCGAGCTCGGCAAGGATCAACCACGACAGAGAAAAATCTCCGCCGATCGCGGAAAACGCGAGATAGGAAAGCGCGGTGAACAGCGCGCCGATCGCCACGCCCTGCAAAAGTCCCTTTTCTCCTCGCACGAAAACGAGCGCGGAAATCGCGATCGCAAGCACTTTCACCGTCTGATTGACGGGATAGATCACGGAATCGGGCAAAGTCGCGACCGTGAGTACGCTCGCTAAAATGACGGTAAAGAGAAAGGAAATGGCAAGCGCCAACCCTACGCCCTTGATAATACGGAAAAATACGTTGCCTGTCGTCGATTCGTTTTGCATAAAAACACCTCCGCATTATCCTATGCGGAGGCGTTCGTTTTCAGACCTGTTTTTTATTTCGTTTCGTTTTCCGTTTCCTTTTCTTTGGGCTGTTCTTCCTCTTTCGTTTCCTCTGCCGCCGGCACAGGCGCAGCCGCTTTTTCCGCTACCGCGTCCGTCTGATAAACGGCTTGCTTATCGAATTTCATATACGATTTACCGCTATTTTCCGAACCCGTTTCCAAAACGAAGGTATTGTCGTCGCAAACTTCCACGACGATACCGCAAATGCCGCCGATCGTCTTGACTTTATTCCCGGGCTTGATCGCGTCGAGCGTGTTTTGCGTTTCTTCCTGTCTTTTCTTTTGCGTACGGCGGTTATAC
>JAFTPZ010000030.1 GCA_017463025.1 Clostridia bacterium | reverse complement strand
TCAAAAGACAGTTTGTCCGAAATTTGTGTTACGGACAGAGAAGTTTCGCGTAATAATTTTTTGGCTTGATCTATTTTCAGACGGGTAAAATACGCCATCACCGAACAGTTCGTCGCTTTCTTGAATTGTTTGAAGATATACGATTTGTTATAATGCAACGCCGCGCATACGTCGGAGATTTCCAGCCTTTCGAACACCCGTTCGCGTAAAAATTCGATCGCGCGGCTTGCTACGCGCTCGCCCAACACCTCGCGCGGTAAAAATACCGTTTCGGTATTTTCTTTCTCCGTTTCGTCGCGCATCAAAGAAACGAGCAGGATCTCCAGATAATTTTTAATGAGCTGTTGTCCGCCAAGGGTGGGCGTTTGCAATAATTTCATCTTTTTCAACGTTGGATCGGAGTAGGGTAGATCGAACGTTTTTTTGCTTTCCTCGATGATTGCGTAGATAAACCGTAAAAATTGTTTGTTCAGCTTTAATTGCCGATTTTCAAAAAAATGCGCCGCTTCGCTTTTGCACTCGAAAGAAATGATAAACACGTTGGGCGCGTTGTTTCCGTCCGCGCGCAAGGAATGTAATTCGTTGGGCTTGTGGAATAAAACTTCCCCCTCTGAAAGCTTGCGTTCCACACCGTCCGCCGTACAAAAAACGGACGCTCTGTCCGCGTACACGAGCTCCCAAAAATCGTGCGATTCCGTATCGCCGGCAAAGGTTTTGTCAAACTCGAAATAGTGAATGGTTACGATTTTATTGATCACGAGCAGATTTTCGATCTTGTGTTTGTAATACCGTTTTTCCATACCTTTATGATACCATAAAACCGTAAATCCTGTCAATTATTTTCACTAAAAATAGAAGTGGAATATTTTACTCTTTTTGTAGACTTCGGGACATTGTAAAAGTATATATTTCGTGGTACAATAGAAAAAAAGAAAAAGGAGAAAGGATATGAGGATTTTAGCAGTAGGCTGTCATCCCGACGACGTGGAGATCGCTTGTAGCGGTACGTTGGCGAAATGCGTTAAACGTGGAGATACGGTGATCGTTTGTCATACGTCATCCGGAAACTTGGGGCACGTGATCATTCCGCCCGACGAGCTCACAAAGATCCGCGCGAAAGAAGCGAAAAAAGCGGGTGCGATGGCAGGGATCGAGGTTATTTACGGCGGCTTTGACGATCTGGAAATTTATGATAACAATAAAGAGGCGCGAGATAAAATGGTGGACGTTATCCGCTACGCCGATCCCGATTTGATCATTACGCACGATCCCGACGATTATATGCCCGATCACACGGCGGTATCGCGGCTCGTGTTCGACGCGAGCTTTACGGCAACGTTGCCCAACTATCCCACCAAAGTAAAAAAGGTGGCAAAGCTCGTGCCTATTTATTATATGGACACGCTTGCCGGCGTTAATTTCAATCCCACGGAATACGTGGATATATCCGAGGAGATCGATTTGAAAATCGATATGCTCGAATGCCACGAAAGTCAGCTCGTATGGATGCGCGAGCACGACGGTATCGACTTTGCGGATATGGTACGCACCTGCTCGCGCTACCGCGGTTATCAATGCGGCGCGGCGTATGCAGAGGGCTTCCGTCAATGTCAAGTGTATTTGAAAGGAACAACCAAACGGTTGTTACCATAAAAGGAGGATAAAAAAATGGATTTCAATTCAACGGTAAAAGGAAGTATGTTAGAGGGATTCTATCCCGAGGGCTGGGATTTTGCAAAGATCGACGCGTGTATCGACGCGCCCGAAAAGATCACGGAAAGACAGGCGTTTTGGAATAAGGATTTCACGCCCGTACAATGCGACAGCCTTGGCGAGTTCGAAACGTATATGGGGCACGAGATCGCTATGCAGATCAAGCTTGCAAAGGAGAGAAAGGAAAAGGTGGCGTTCATTTTGCCCGTAGGCCCTATGGGTATGTATAAATGGGTGGTGTATTTCCTCAAAGAATGGAAAGTATCGTGTGAACACGTATACACGTTTAATATGGACGAATGGGCGGATAGCGAGGGCAATACGCTCGCTCCCGACAATTCGGGCGCGTTTCAGTACGCTATGGAGCAGGCGCTGTTCAATCCGCTCGGCGAACTGACCGTGCCGAAAGCGCAAAGAAATTTTGCGACCAAAGACAATCTGCCCACCTATCCCGATAAGATCGCGGCGCTCAAAAAAGAGGGCGCAAAGCTCGTTCTTGTTTACGGTATCGGCAGAATGTGCCATATCGCTTTTTGGGAACCGCACTTTGCCGCGGATTATAACACGGCGGCGGAATGGGAAAAAGCGCCGTATAGAATCGCAGCGAAAATACATCCGCTCACGGTCGAGCAAAACGCGCTCACGAGCTTCAAATCGAGAACGCCGCTCGTACCCTGTCGCGCCAATACGATCGGCCCTGGGCTGTTCTTGCAGGCAGATTACGCGATCGGCGGCGCAGACGGTACGCTTGGCAGAGGTATGCAATGGCAGGGGCTTTCTCTTTGGATGACCTTGCGCCACGGCAAAACGCCTTGGATCACCTCCTCGTATATCCCCACGCTCGCAGGCAGACTGTTCTTCCTCAAAGAGTTGGCAGGACCGCTCGTTGCGGAATGTAATTAAAAAATGAAAACGGGAATAGCGGTGGCAGGGACGATCCTTGTCGATAAGATCAACGAAATTTCCGCGTATCCGAACGCAGGGGAGCTTACCAAGATCAAAAGCGTGCAAAAAGCCACAGGCGGTTGCGTGCCGAACGTTGCGGTCGATTTGAAAAGAATAGATAACGCATTGGAAGTTAAAGCGGTCGGGTGCGTCGGGAACGACGAAGAGGGCGCGCTTGTCAAAGCCACCTTAAAAGAAAACGGCGTGAACGTGGAGGGACTGTACGAGCTTACGGATAAGACGAGCTTTACCGAAGTAATGAGCGTAACGGGCGGTCAGCGTACCTTTTTCACGTACGCAGGCGCAAGCGCGGCGTTCGGAAAAGAACACGTGGATTTTGAAAAACTCAACGTAAAAATGTTACACCTTGGGTATTTTCTGCTACTTGAAAAAATCGATAACGGCGACGGCTTGGCAATATTAAAAACCGCCAAGGAAAAGGGCGTAAAGACCTCGATCGACCTCGTGAGCGAAAATTCCGACCGCTATCAAACGGTCATTCCCTGTCTGCCTTATACGGATAATGTGATCATCAACGAAACGGAGGCAGGCGCGATCACGGGTATAGAGCCGAAAAGAGAAAATCTTCGAAAGATCGCCGAAAAGATGAAATCGTACGGCGTGCGAGAACGGGTGATCATTCACACGCCCGAGCTGGGCGTTTGCGCGTCGGAAAACGGCTTTTGCACCGTGTCGTCGTATGAGATACCGAAAGACTTTATCAAAGGCACGACGGGCGCAGGGGACGCGTTCTGCGCAGGCGCGCTGATCGGTATTTACCGCGATAAAACGGACGAAGAAATCCTTGCGTTTGCGTCGTCGGCGGCGGTCGCGGCATTGTCGCAAGCGGACGCGGTGAGCGGTATGCGCTCGGAGCAAGAAATCGAAAAACTTTGTAAAAACTTCAACAGGAGAAAAATATGCTTGTAAATTTGAACGACGTGCTGAAAAAGGCACAAAAAGAAAAATACGCCGTCGGTCTTTTCAATACCACGGATTCGGATATGCTGCAAGCGGCGATCGAGGCGGCGGAGGAATTAAATTCGCCTATCGTTATCGGTACGGCGGAAATTTTGCTCCCGTACGGCGAGCTTAAACTGATCGCACCCAGCGTGATTGCGGCGGCAAAGCGCGCGAAAGTACCCGTCGTCGTACATTACGATCACGGTCTTACCTTCGAGAGATGTATGGAGGCGTTAAAGCTCGGTTTCTCGTCGGTAATGTTTGACGGTTCCACCAAAGACTATGCCTCCAACCTTGCCGAAACGCGCGAGATCGTGAAGATCGCGCACGCGTTTGGAGCGAGCGTGGAGGGGGAGATCGGGCACGTAGGCAACGCCGACGTGGGCGACGAGAATCTGACGGATATGTACACGACTCCCGAAGAGGCGGAGGCGTATATAGCGGCCACGGGCGTAGACGCGTTGGCGGTTGCGATCGGCTCGGCGCACGGCGTGTATAAGAAAAAACCTATGTTAAATATCCAAAGACTCAAAGAGATCCGCGCGAAAGTGGACGCGCCGCTCGTGTTGCACGGCGGTAGCGGACTTTCCGACGACGATTTCCGTAACACGATCCGCGAGGGCATCGCCAAGGTAAATATCTTCACCGACCTTTGTCTTGCCGGTGATAGGGCTATGAAAGAGGGCGAAGAAAAAGGTCTTGGATATCTGGAAACGCGCAACTTGAAAGTGCAGTATATAAAAGAGGCGGTAAAGACAAAAATCCGTCTGTTCGGCTCGGAAAACAAAGCGTAAAAAAACGGACTTTCCCGTTATGGGAAAGTCCGTTTTTATATGCAAGCGATCAAAGAACTTGACAAGCGTAAAAGCGATTGTTATAATAATATAAATATTTAACAAGAGATAAAATTATGAGAAAGAGAGTACTCCTTTTATTCATTGCTTTGATCGGGCTTTTTCTTTTGGTCGGGTGCGCAGACAAACATAATTACACGCCGACGGTCATTGCTCCCACTTGCACGCAGGACGGCTATACCGTATATGCCTGTACACATTGTGAAAAAACGTATGAAAGCGACGTTGTTTCTGCGACGGGGCATGCGCCCACCGTTACGAAATCTGCGATTTCTGCGACCTGTACGGCAGGCGGCGAAACGGAAGAGATCACTTGTTCGCTCTGCAAAGAGGTCTTGCAAGCCTCCGCGCCGATCTCCGCGTTCGGGCATACGCCCACCGTTACGAAAGAACCTCAAATCCCGACGTGTACTTTGGGCGGTTTTACGGCGGAAGAATATTGTAAAACGTGCAACGTGATCTTGCAAGCGCAAGTGCCTGTCGAACAACTCGGACATATCGAAGCGGTCAGCAAAGCGTACGTTGCGGCAACCTGTGAACAAGACGGCGCGACGGAAGAACGGACTTGTGAAAGATGTCAAGAGGTTTTGCAAGCCTCCGCGCCTATCCCTGCTTTCGGCCATACCGTCGAAGTAACGAAACCGAGCAAGGAGGAAACGTGTACGGAAACGGGTTTGACGGAAGAAAAAGCTTGTATTAGCTGTCAGGTCGTATTTCAAGAACAAACAGAAATCCCTGCTTTCGGTCATACGCCCGAAGTTACCAAACAGGGACAAGCGGCAACTTGTCTGCAAACGGGTTTGACGGAAGAAAAGACCTGTAAAACCTGTCATACGGTTTTGCAGAATCAGACGAGGGTAGACGCGCTTGGGCACGACGATAAAAACGGGGATTGTTTTTGCGACCGTTGCGACGAGTTGTATTCACCGAATATGCGGACGATTGCAAGCGTGGAGGATTTAAGGAACGTCGGGAACGATTTAAGCGGAGATTATAAATTGATCGCAGATATTTCGCTGGCAGGTCAAGCGTGGGACTCGCTCGGCGGCAAGAACCAACCGTTCACGGGGCATTTTTTTGGGAACGGCTATTCCATCAGCGACTTGTCGGTGCATGATCAAAAAGTGGGCGGACTCTTCGCTTATAATAGCGGCACGATCCACGGCGTAACGCTCAAAAACGTGTCTGTTTCCATAGAGAATAAAAACGCGACGGTAGGTGGGCTTGCGGCTTATAATAAAGGAAAAATCGTGGATTGCAGCCTCGACGGTAACAATACTTTGATCAATACCGTATATTATTATTTGAAAACCTCGCACGACGGCGACGGATACGAATGGGGTTCGGAATCGTATACGGGCGTTTTCGGCGGCTTTTGCGGTGAGAACGAGGGGATGATAGAGGGGTGTATTTCCAAGTCGCCGTTTGCCTGTACGTATAATAACACGGCGAAGTACGAATTTGAGGCGGCCGTATTCGGATTTAAGGCGCCCGACAGTTGCGATCGTCTTTATGAATTGAAAGCGAATTCTAGCGTTTATTTCGGCGGTATTGCAGGACGGAATAGCGGCACGATCAAAAATTGCGAAGTAAAAGGGGAAAGCGCGCACGCCGTCAACGTATATCCCGTCAAGGTAAAAACGCACGGTTGCGTGGTTGCGGAAACGACGGCGTATATTGGCGGTATCGTCGGGGAAAACGCCGCGCAGATCGTCGATTGCAGGGCAGAAAAACCCGCGGTTACAAAAAGTGGCGAAGGATACGTTGCTACCGTCGGTTGCGCTTGCGGTGGCGCGACGGGCATAATAACGTTATTGCAGAATGGATAATCCGCGGAGTTCTCGCCGACTGTCCATCGGAGGATTTGTCGCAAGCGACAAGGTTTCACTCGCAACGAACAAAGAGAAACGAAAGGGGCTTTATCCGACTTTGCTCGTTCACGCGAACTCCGGATAATCCGCGGAGTTCTCGTCGACGAAAACCAAAAAAGAACACCTGTAAAAGGTTTTCTTTTTTGGTGGTCCATCGGAGGCTCGAACTCCGGACACCTTGATTAAAAATCAAGTGCTCTA
>JAFTPZ010000029.1 GCA_017463025.1 Clostridia bacterium | reverse complement strand
TGGGGCAGGATGTAGTGCTGTTGTCTTTAATTCCTATATCATGGATAAAATCAAAAAAAGGGAATTGAACAAGGTGCTGTTTATCGCGACAGGGGCGTTATTATCTACCGTGTCGAGTGGTCAAGGCGAAAGCATTCCTTGTATCTCACATGCGGTGGCAATAGAAAATTTATAAGAGATAGGAATAGGAATTAAAGCGTTGCGCAAACTGTTGGCAAGGGATATGACGAGAGTGGAAAAATAATCAAAAAATTAAAGAAAAATTTTGCGATTTCACTATGGTTCTACTTGACACATGTCCCCTGCCGCCGCGGATACCATTCTCAATCACCTGCGCGATACGGGCAGAAAAGCCGATTATTACGACCTTATTATAACGGGGGATCTGGGCGCTTTGGGTAGTCGTATCGTCAAGGATCTTATTTGGGAAAAGGGCGTGGATATAGAAAATAATCACGTCGATTGCGGAGAGATCGTTTATAATGTAGTCGAGGACGAATTTCAGGGCGGTAGCGGCGCAGGGTGTTCCGCCGTCGTGTTCAATTCGTATATCTACGATAAATTGCGTAAAAAGAAAATCAACCGCGTGTTGCTCGCGGCGACGGGGGCGCTTCTTTCTACCGTTTCCAGCGGACAGGGGGAGAGCATACCTTGTATCTCGCACGCGGTCAGCATTGAAAACGTATAAGAGGTGAACGATGTTTGAACAGTATTTGGAAATATTTTGGGGGTTCGTAAAAGCCTTTGCGGTGGGCGGCACGATCTGTATGATCGCGCAGATCATCATTAACTACACCGATCTCACGGCAGGCAAAATTCTCGTTATGTTTATGCTTTTCGGCGTGGCGTTGCAGGGGCTGGGGTTATACCAATACCTTGTGGATTTCGCCGGCGCAGGCGCGACCGTACCCATCAGCGGTTTTGGGTATCTGCTTGCCAACGGTGCGATCAAGGGCGCGCAAAAGGGTTGGTTCGGCGCGTTTACGGGCGCGCTTTCCGCGGCGAGCGCAGGGATATCGGCAGCCGTCATATTCTCCTATATAATGGCGCTATTCTTCAAGTCGAGAACGAAGAAAAATTAAAAACGGATAGGGCAGGTATGCGTTCACGGGGATAAATTCGGCTTATTTCCGAAAATATCCGATTGCAGGTACGCGTCGGGTATCTCGCCTACGATTACCGATTCACCGACGAGTATGTCGGTAACGACGGCGAAATTTTCCGTACGCGAGGGCATAACGATAGAGATATCCGCGATCACGTTTAAGTAAATGGAATGTTTGGTCTGGTTGATCCCTACGCTTTCGAACGTGGAGGAAAATCCGCAGGAAACGCTGCTTACGGGAATGATGCGGAAATGTATGCTCGGACCTAAACCTGCGAACGCCTCGATACCCGTCAACGCACCGAGGGGAACGGGTATACCGTTCAAACTTAAATTTTTTAAGTTCGATTGTGAAATGGACGCGGTGTCGCGCGCGATCTTATTGATCTTCAAAGGATTGGCGGCTACCGCGACGATATTCCCCGTTTCGTCCCGTTCAATGGAAACGAGGTCCTCGTAGCGCATTTCGTCGGACAGGGTGTAATACACCGCGTCGTTGACGGCGACCGTAGTGCTGGCGCGCATCGTCGCTTCGCTGATCGAGATGAGCACGCGCGTTACGTTGCGTTGGAAATATATAAAGAGTAAAATCGCCGCAAGGGCAAGGCAGATAAGCGCGGTCAAAAGCCGCCGTTTACGCCTTACGCGCTTGCGGTATTTTTGTTTGGAGGGGGGATAGACGGGCAGGGCGTACTCACCGAAACGGTTCATCGTTTTTCTTTGGTCGCCGCACGAAGCTCGGATAAAATGCGTTCGTTACCGCTCGTAAACGACGAGCTTAAAAGATTTTCTTTTAACCGTTCGTCGGCGAGGGTGCGTTCGAGCGCTTCGGGGAGCTTATCAAGCTCTGTTTGTCGCAATACTTTGCAAAGTCCCTTTTTGGCGAAATATGCGGCGTTTTCCACCTGATCGCCGCGCGTTTGCCCTTCGAGGGGAATTAAAATCGCGCGTTTTTTCAAGGCGAGGATTTCAAATACCGTGCCCGCCCCTGCGCGCGAAACGATCACGTCCGAAGCCGCGTAGAAATTGCCGATATCGGAAACGTATTCGTACTGCCGATAATTTTTCAGATTGCTTTTCACGACGTTGCCTTTGCCGCAAGCGTGTAAGATCACGTATTTTTCCGTAAGCGTTTTCAAGTGCTTGCGCAGAGCGCGGTTGATCGTTTCGCTACCGCTGCCGCCGCCGAATACGAACACGACGGTATCGCTAAACGCAAGATCGAGCTTACGCCGCGCCTCCGCGCGCGTGGCGGAAAGTACTGCACGGCGTAACGGCGCGCCGCTGTAAACGCCGCGCTTGAATTTTTTCGCCGTTTCGGGAAAGGATGTGAACACGCGCTTGCAAAAGCGCGAAGAAAGCTTGTTGGCGAGCCCTGCGGAAAAATCGCTTTCGTGCGCGAAACAGGGTATTTTCAGCTTTTTCGCCGCCACAACGACGGGCAAAGCCACGTAGCCGCCCTTGGAAAATACGGCGTCGGGCTGAAAGGTAAGTAAGCCCTCTTTCGCCTGTTTCACCGCGCGGAAAAACGCCGAGGGGATCTTTAAGTTTCGCTTGAATCCCGAAAAGCCGCCGCCGCGAATGAGTTTGGGGCATTCGATCTCGTGATAGGGTATTTTCCATTCGGAAACGAGCCGTTTTTCGATACCGTCCGTACCGATATAGCAAACGTCCGCCTCGCCGCTCGATAACAGCTCTTCCATTAGCGCGATATTCGGCACGACGTGCCCTGCACTACCGCCGCCCGTGAATACGATCTTTTTCATAAAAGCCCTCCGTACTATATATTATAGACTCGGGAGGGCTTGGAATATTCTTAAAACGATGGAAATGCTCGATTATTTCACGTACGCGTTCGCAATCTTTTGCGCCGCCGCCGCGACCTGTGCGCGCAAAGAAACAGGGGAAAGCACGGTTACGCCTGCGCCCAGACCTAAAATTTTCAAAACCAGCGCGTCGCCCGTGGGCAACGTTACGTCCGCGTACCATTTTCCGTCAATCTGTTTCAGATTTTCGTCCCCAAGCCATTCCTGTGCGTCGGCGAACGCCTCTTCGGAGATCTCGAAACGCGCGTCCACGCTCTCCGTTTCGTTCGTCCAGAAATTGAGGGGAATGTCCTCGCGTTTGAAAGGGCGTTTTGGGAAAAGCTCGTCCGTTTTTACCGCCGAAAATACGCGACCGAGCCGAAACAAACGGAAAGCGCGTTGTATGCGGCAAAAGGCGTAGACGTACCAAACGCCTTGCTTGAACACGAGCACGTGCGGCTCGATCTTGCGTTGCGTTTTTTCGCCCGTTCTCGCGCGGTATTCGATTTCAAGAATATTGCGCTCTTTAATACATTCTTCGAACAGATGCAATTTATCCGAGAATGCACGGGTATCCCCCCAAGTGCCGCCGTCTACGAGTATCGTGCCGACCTCGCCCGACAACGCCAGATCGCGCGCCTCCGACTTTGCTTGCGCTGAAAGCTTTCTTTCCGCCGCCAAAAACCGCTCCTCGGGGAGCTGGGAATAGGCGAGCTCCAAAGCCTCGATCGCCGCTGCGTATTCCTCTTTCGTCATAAAACCGGAGGGGAGTTTGTAACTGTCTGAAATACAGATACCGCCCTCGCGACCGCGTTTTACGTATATGGGCACGCTCATAGATAAACAATCGACGTACCGATACACCGTACGTTCGGAAAGGGAGTATTTTTCCGCGAAATATTTCGCCGTAACCTTGCGTTTTGCGAGCAAATAAAAGAGCATTTCTACCAAAATCGTAAATTTCATAAAAATCCCTCAAAAATTTTTTAATTATTTTATCATACCTGACAGAAATTGTCAAGTATTAAGAGGTATAATAGGAACATAAAATAAAAACGGGAGGAAAATCATGACGAAATTCGATTTATACGTGGAAAAGTTGGAAATGCAAAGGCGAGAAGAGCGGGAGGCGGCACTCAACGCAGAGTTGCTCTGTTCGTTGCATACGAGAACGAAAGAGGAAACGCTTGCCGAGCTCTTTGAAAACCTGACCTTTATCGTGGGCGTTTCCGACGTGCTGACGGTAAATACGCCGAAAACGCTTATTTTTTAAGCAAATACGGCGTAAACGCTTGACTTTTTTAAGGAAAAAGTGTACACTAACGGAAACCTTTGAAAAAGGAGAGTAAGAAAATGGCAAACGTAATGGACACGCTCAAAGCGCGAGGTTTTGTAAAACAGACGGTATTCGAGGAGGAATTATACGAAAAGCTCGGCAAGGAAAGCGTACCTTTTTATATCGGGTTCGATCCCACGGCGGATTCGTTGCACGTGGGGCACTTTATGCAACTGATCGCGATGCACCATATGCAGCAGGCAGGGCATAAGCCCATTATTCTTATCGGCGGCGGTACGGCAATGGTCGGCGATCCATCGGGTAGAACGGATATGCGTTCGATGATGACGAAAGAAACGATCCGTCATAACGTGGAATGTTTCAAAAAACAGATGTCCAACGTCGTCAGTTTCGATGGAGAAAACGCGGCGGTGATCGTCGATAACGGCGACTGGCTGCTCGATTTGAACTATATCGAATTTTTGCGCGAGATCGGCGCGCATTTCTCCGTGAACAGAATGCTCACCGCAGAGTGTTTCAAACAGCGCTTGGAACGTGGTCTTTCTTTCTTGGAATTTAATTATATGTTGATGCAGGCGTACGATTTCCTCGTACTGTACAGAAAGTACGGTTGCGCGTTGGAGCTGGGCGGCGACGATCAATGGAATAATATTTTGGCAGGCGCGAACCTGATCCGAATCAAGGAGCAAAAACCTGCTTACGCAATGACGTTCACCCTTTTGACGACCTCGGACGGTAAGAAAATGGGCAAGACCGCCAAGGGCGCGGTTTGGTTGGACGAGAACAAGACAACCCCTTACGAGTTCTATCAATATTGGAGAAATATCAACGACGAGGACGTGGAAAAATGTTTGAAACTCCTCACGTTCTTGCCTTTGGATAAGATCGAAGAGCTTTGCCGCTATAAAGACGAACGCATCAACAAGGCGAAGGAAACGCTGGCGTTCGAGCTTACCAAAGAAGTACACGGCGAAGAGAAAGCGACGCTGGCGCAAAGTCAGGCGCAGGCGGCGTTCGGCGGCGGCGACACGGAGCTTTTGACGAAAGAGGTTACGGGCGTTGCTACTCTCGTAGACGCGATGGTGGCGGCAGGCGTTGCCAAGTCCAAGGGCGAGGCGCGGCGGCTGATCGAGCAGGGCGGCGTGTCCGTAGACGAAACGAAGGTGGCGGACGTAAATATGCCCGTGCCGTCCAACGAGTTCGTTTTGCATAAGGGCAAAAAGGTACATTTGAAAATTATCGTGAAATGAGAAAAGAGGGCGGAGGAATACCGCCCTTTTTTGAAAAAGGAAACAGGTTATGGAAAGGTCCATTCGTACGGTGTACGGACGCTGTGAAAGCGAAAAAACAATCGAAAGATCGAGGTTTATCACCTACTCCGCGCACGTGGAAAGCGAGGAGGAGGCAAGGGCGTTTATTGCGGAAGTACGCTCCCAGCATACGCTCGCCA
Organism: Clostridia bacterium; assembly: GCA_017463025.1. Classification (GTDB taxonomy): domain Bacteria; phylum Bacillota; class Clostridia; order Christensenellales; family Borkfalkiaceae; genus Scatosoma. The sequence continues at coordinate 2,562 of JAFTPZ010000029.1, read as the reverse complement.
CGCACGTTTGTTTCGCTTTTATTGCCGATAAGCTCGGCAATCTACAACGCTTTTCCGACGACGGCGAGCCGCAGGGTACGGCAGGCGTGCCTATGCTCGAAGTGTTAAAAGCCAAAAAACTGTTTGAAACCGCGGTGGCGGTGGTACGCTATTTCGGCGGCGTTAAGCTCGGCGCAGGCGGGCTCGTGCGCGCGTATTCTTCTTCCGTGGCGGAAAATCTCGATGTCGCGGACGTACGCGTGCTCGAAGTATGCGTGGAGTATGCGCTGGAAGTCGATTATACGGGTATAGACGGATTGCAAAAATATCTTTCAACGCATACCTGCTCCCTGCTTTCCACCGATTACGGCGAAAAGGTACGCTTTGTCGTCGCGGTAAAAAAGGCGGAGGAGGAAAGCTTTATCCAAGGCTTGATCGATCATATGCAGGGGCGCGTGGAAACGCAGCGGGGCAAGGAATATTACGCGCCGTTCAAGGAATAAAGAAAGTTGTCGTGGGCGGTTGACAAAATCGGAAAAATATGTTATTATAAAAAAGGAGGGGCGTATTATGAACTATACGAACGTACGGGGGATCAACGCTTCGCGAATCATGATGGGGTGTATGCGGATCGCAGATAAACCCTTGCAACAAACGGAGGACCTGATCGTGGAGGCGGTGCGTGCCGGCGTGAACGCGTTCGATCTTGCCGATATTTACGGCAAAGGGGATTGCGAAAAGGTATTCGGCGTGGCGTTCAAGGATCTGGGCTTGAAACGGGAAGAGTATATCGTGCAGACCAAGTGCGGTATCCGTTACGCCGATTTCGGCAAATACTACGATTTTTCCGCCGAACATATTTTAAGCTCTGCGGAGAATAGCTTAAAGCGCATGAACACGGAGTATATCGACGTACTGCTCTTGCACCGTCCCGACGCGCTGATCGAGCCGGAAGAGGTGGCGGCGGCGTTTGCAAAGCTCCGCGCGGCAGGAAAAGTGCGCGCGTTCGGCGTGAGCAATTCGTCGGCTGTGCAGATACAAATGCTAGAAAAATACGGCGTGGACGTGGCGGTGAACCAAATGCAGTTCTCCCTCGGTCATACCCTGCTCGTAGACGGGGGCGTGAACGTGAATACGCGCAAAGACGAGGCGGTGATCCGCGCGGGCGACGCGCTCGAATATTGCCGTTTGCGGAATATCACTATGCAGGCTTGGTCGCCTTTGCAATACGGATTTTTTGAGGGCGTGTTTATCGGGAACGAGAAGTTCCCCGAGCTCAACGCAGAGCTTGACCGTCTGGCGGAAAAATATAACTGTACGCCCACCGCGATCGCGTTCGCTTGGATATTACGCCATCCTGCGAAAATGCAGGTGATCACGGGCACGACTTCTCCCGAGCGTATGCGCGAGATATGCGCGTCGGCGGAAGTCGAACTCACGAGAGAGGAGTGGTATAGCTTATATACCGCAACGGGAAAAACGGTTTCATAAAATCAAGGAGGGAAATATATATGAAAATGATCACGGCTATCGTAAACAAAAAGGATTCGGGCGAGGTGTGCGACGCGCTCGCCGAGGAAAAATTTTCCTTTACCAGAATGGCGACGACGGGCGGCTTTTTGAAGTCGGGCAACGTTACTTTACTTATCGGTACGGAGGACGACAAAGTGGACGCGGCGATCGCGCTCATACGCAAGCATTGCGCGCAAAGAATGGAGCCGATTCCCTCGGTGGTGAGCGCCGGCGTGCCTGCGTTCGGGTATTATAAAGCGGAGGTGCTGGTCGGTGGCGCGACGATATTCGTATCTCCCATCGAGCGTTTTGAAAAAATGTAATTAGAGGGAAAAAAGCCTTTTTACCCCCGTAAATTTGTAAACTTGTGCAAAGTATACAATCGAAACGGACAAGTTTGTTAATTTTGTCCATTGTAATTTTTTTGCAGATGTAGTAAAATAGTAGTATCAAAAAATTTGATTTCCATCAGGAGGAAAAAGATTATGTCAGGACTTTTGCTGAAAGGCATTAACAAAGTGTACCCCTCCGGCGTACAGGCTGTGTTCGATTTCTGTCTCGATATCAGAGATAAAGAATTCATCGTACTCGTAGGCCCTTCCGGTTGCGGTAAATCTACCACGCTCCGTATGATCGCAGGCCTTGAAGAAATTTCTTCGGGCGAACTGTATATCGACGGCAAGCTTGTAAACGACGTCGTTCCCAAGGACAGAGATATCGCCATGGTTTTCCAGAACTACGCGCTCTATCCCCATATGTCCGTTTACGACAACATGGCGTTCGGCTTGAAACTCCGTAAAGTACCCAAGGAAATTATCGACCAAAAGGTTAAAGCGGCTGCCGAAATTCTCGGTATCACCGATTACCTGTCGAGAAAACCCAAGGCGCTTTCCGGCGGTCAGCGTCAACGTGTTGCACTCGGTCGTACGATCGTCCGTGACCCCACAGTGGTCCTTCTCGACGAACCTTGGTCCAACCTCGACGCAAAGCTCCGTGCTTCGATGAGAACGGAGATCTCGAAGTTGCACGCTCGTCTTGCTACGACGTTCATCTACGTTACCCCCGATCAGG
>JAFTPZ010000028.1 GCA_017463025.1 Clostridia bacterium | reverse complement strand
TAATGTCGCTCGCCTGACCTTGCGCGCCGCCGAGGGGCTGGTGGATCATAATTTCCGAGTTGGGCAGGGCAAACCGTTTGCCGCGCGCGCCGCTGGATAAGAGGAACGCGCCCATACTCGCCGCAAGCCCGATGCAGATCGTCGAAACGTCGCACTTGATATAGTTCATAGTATCGTAGATCTCCATACCTGCCGATACCGACCCCCCTGGGGAGTTGATATACAAGGAAATATCTTTCGTGGGATCTTTCCCTTCGAGGTAAATAAGCTGCGCCACGACGGTATTTGCCACGGCGTCGTTGATCTCGCCGCTTAAAAAGATGATACGGTCGTCTAATAATCTCGAATAGAGATCGTAGGTGCGCTCACCTGAGGAGGTACGTTCTACGACGTAGGGGACTAAAACGTTTTTTTCCATAAAATATCCTTATTCTTCGATATACATTTCGTTATTTTCTTTGAGGAATTTGAACAGTTTCGTGATGATGATATCGCTGCGGATATAATCGAACTGACGGGGATCCATATTCTTCTTGTATTCCTCCGCCGACTTGTTCACGGACGCCGCTTGTTCTGCCACTTTCGCGTCTACTTCTTCGTCCGTCGCCTCGATATTTTCTTCCTTGATAAGCTGGGAGATCACGAGCTGGTTAAGCACGTTCTTTTTCGCCTGCTCTTCGTAATTCTTTCTGAAATCGGCAAGGGTAACTTTGAGGAAATCGAGGTAGTCTTGCAGCTTCAAGCCTTGATACATAAGCTGATATTCAAATTTTTGCACGAGAGAGTCGATCTCTTTTTCGATCATAGCTTGGGGAATTTCCGCTTCCGCATTCGCCGCGACCGCCTCTAAAATACTGTTTTCCGTTTCATCCGTCGATCTCTTATCCGCGCTCTTTTGCAGTCTTTCCTTGGTTTTCGCCTTGTATTCGTCGATCGTTTCGCTGCCCGTAGCGTCTTTTATGAACGCGTCGGTGAGTTCGGGCAATTCCTTGCCTTGGAGGGAGTTGAGCTTCACGGAGAATACCGCCGGTTTGCCTTTCAGGTTTTCCGCCTGATAATTTTCGGGGAACGTAACGTTTACGTCCTTCGTTTCACCGATATTCATACCCACGACCTGATCTTCAAACCCGGGGATGAACTGACCGCTGCCGAGGGTAAGATCAAAACCCTCCGCCTCGCCGCCGTCGAACTTCACGCCGTCTACCGTGCCCACGAAATCGATATTCGCGATATCGCCGTTTTGCGCCGCGCGATCCTCTACGGGTACTTTGCGCGCGTTTCTATCGAGCAGACGGTCAAGCTCCGCGTCCACTTCCTCATCTTTAACAGTATACGCGTATTCCTTGATTTTCATACCCTTATACGAGGAAATTTTTCCCTCCGGTTTTACGGGTACGACCGCCACGAGGGTTACGCCGTCGTCGGAAAGCGCTTCCACGGACACGTCGGGGTCGCCGACAACGGTAAATTTCTTTTCGTTCTTTTCAAGGATCTTGTTATAATTTTCCGAGAACAACAAATTGAGCGCGTCCTCGTAGAAGACGCCTTTGCCGTAAACGTTTTCGATCACGTTTTTGGGGGCTTTGCCTTTACGGAACCCGTTGATGGCAAACTTGTTTCTCGTTTTGAGATACGCCTGCGTTTGTGCTGCTTTCCATTCTTCACCGTCGAATTTGATGGTGATTTTCACGGTACTTTTTTCTGCCGCTTTGGTAGTGTGTTTCATAACTGCTTTTCTCCTGCTTTTATGCTGAATTTTTTTATTTTTTGCTTTGCTCCATACATTTTACCACATTTATCAAAGAAAATAAAGCGTTTTTATTTACAATTTCGGAATTTTACGCTATAATTTAAGAAAAAGATTTTATGAAAGGAGGCATTATGCCGCAGGACGCTTTTCACATACGCCGCTTATCGGCAGAGCTCAACGCGCTTTTAACGGGCGGAAAGATCAACCGCATCTCGCAAGTGAACAAAGACGAGCTCACCTTTATTATATACACCGGAAAATCGACGGTTAAACTCATTTTAAGCACAAATGCGTCGAACGCGCGCGTTTGTTTATCCGCAACCGAAAAAGAACCCGCGCCGATCGCGCCGAATTTTTGTATGCTACTGCGCAAACATTTACAAGGCGCGGAAATTTTATCTGTCCGTCAATACGCCTTTGAGCGTATTATCGAACTCACCTTACGCTGTACGAGCGACTTTTCCGAGTGCGAGCGAGTGCTCCATTGCGAGATCATGGGCAAATACTCGAATATCGTTTTAACGGAAAAGGGGATCGTTCTCGGCGCGCTGAAAACGACGGCTTTGCTCGACGAAAGCCACCGCGTGTTGCTTGCCGGCGCGCGCTACGAATACCCCGTTCCGCAGGACAAAATTTCCCCTTTCGACGGGGCAGGTATGCGTTCAATGGAAAAAAGCTTTGAAGAAACGCACCCCGACGGCTACGAGGACGAGGACTTCGCGCGCTTTATTTTCGAACGCGTTTCGGGGCTTGCTCTGCCCACCGCAAGAGAGATCGTCGCGCGTGCAAAACGGGTGAAAATGCCCCTTTGGGCGTTTATTGGGGAGTTTTGCGAAAACGCGCCCTGCGAGCCCTGCTTAAAAAAAGAAAAAGGCGTTCCCACCGACTTTTTCGCATTCCCCGTGCAGGGCGGCGAGCCCATGCCCTCCCTTTGTAAGGCGGAGGACGAATTTTATACCCGTCGCGAAACGAAAAAGGGTTTCGAGGACGAAAAACGTAAGCTGGAAAGCGCGGCGAGAACGTTGAAAAAGAAAGCGGCAAAACGTTTACAGGAAACGCTCGAACGCTTAAAAGAGGCGGAAAAAGCGGAGGAAAACCGTATCAAAGGCGAGCTTTTAACGGCGAATTTATATAGAATAGAAAAGGGTATGCGATCGATCGAGCTGGAAAACTGGTACGCAGAAAACGGCGGCACGGTGAAGATCGCGCTCGACCATCAGCTTTCCCCCTCCAAAAACGCGCAGAAATATTTCAAGGCGTATAACAAATTAAAACGCGCGAAAGAAGTGCTCGTGCCTATGCGCGAAAAGGAAGAACGGGAAGTGGAGTACGCTGACAGCGTACTCGCGGCGATAAACGCGGCGGAAACGGGGGAGGACTTAAAGGAGATCGAAACGGAGTTGATCGAAACGGGACTGCTCCGCGCCCCCAAAGCACGCGCAGGCGGCAAGAAAAAAGAAACGGTCGTACCCTTCCGCGAATACGAGCACGACGGTATGAAAATATTGCTGGGGAGAAACAATATCCAAAACGACAGATTGCTCCGCGCGGCGTCCCCCGAGGATATATGGTTGCATACGCAAAAATACCACTCCTCGCACGCGATCATTATAACAGAGGGCAGGCAGGTAAGTGGCGAAACGCTTTTATTCGCGGCGCAGCTTTGCGCGTATTACTCGGACGGTCGCGACGGCGACAAGATCCCCGTGGATTATTGCAAGCGTAAATTCGTGAAAAAACCGAGCAAAAGCAAGGCAGGGTTCGTAACGTATACCGACTATAAAACGATACTCGTAACGCCCAAGCCGCAAGCGTAGAAAAATTACGGCTTGAATTTGAACGTTTCCAACATAAGCAACATACCCGTTCTTACACCGTTGGCGTAAGCCCGTTCCAGCTCCAATCCCAAACACCCACCGTCGAAGTGATAATATTCTTCAAATAATTCTTGCTGCTCCTTGGAAAGGGCTTTTTCCAACTTTTCGTAAGCCTCGTCGCGTTTGATCCATTCTTCC
>JAFTPZ010000027.1 GCA_017463025.1 Clostridia bacterium | reverse complement strand
ACGACAAGCTTATGCAGGACGTACAGCCCGTGTTCGCAAAGCTGTATCAGGCGAACGGCGGCGCGGCAGGCGCTGATCCGAATGCAGGCACAAACGACGGCGGCGATACCGAATTTCATCAGTAAGCAGTAAATTTTAAGGAGAATGATCGGGTTTGACGGAAGTCAAGCCCGAATTTCCGTAAGGTAATAAACGATGGCAGATAAGAAAAATTATTACGATATCCTCGGCGTGGATAAAAAAGCTACGCCCGAGCAGATCAAAGCGGCGTATCGCAAGCTTGCGATGAAGTATCACCCCGACAGAAACCAAGGCAACGCGGAGGCGGCGGAGAAGTTCAAGGAGATCAACGAGGCGAATGAAACGCTGTCCGATTCCCAAAAGCGCGCGGCGTATGACTACGAGCTCGAACACCCTGGGATGGGAGGGTTCGGCGGCTTTGGCGGCGCAGGCGGTTTCGAGGATATTTCCGACATTTTCAGTAACATTTTCGGCGGCGGCTTCGGCGGTTTTGGCGGCGGCGCGCGTTCGGCGCGCTCGGAAGTCGGCGAGGATATTCAGCGCGAAATGACGCTCTCCTTTATGGACGCGGCGAAAGGGTGCAAAAAGACGATCTCGTATATGCGTAACGAGCCTTGCGCGTCTTGTCGCGGTACGGGCGCGAAGAACGGTACGGAATACGAAACTTGCGGTAAATGTAAGGGTAGCGGCGTGGTACAACAAGTTCAGAACACCATGTTCGGGCGTACCATTCGGCAAAGCGTTTGTCCCGATTGCGGCGGCTCGGGTAAATCGATCAAGGAAAAATGCCCCGATTGCAAAGGCAAGGGCGCGCAGCGTAAGGAAACGACGATCACGCTCGATATTCCTGCCGGCGTGGACACGAACAGCTATATGAAGAAAAAGGGGTACGGGCAAGCCGCGCCGATGGGCGGCGTCCCTGGGGATTTGATTATCGTATTCAGAGTAGAACCGCATAAGATTTTCAAGCGCGAGCGGTTTGATCTGCACGTCGATCTGCCCATTTCTTTCAGAACGGCGGCGCTCGGCGGCACGGTGAAAGTACCTCCGATCGACGATACGTTCGATTTTACGATCCCCGAGGGTACGCAAAGCGGACAGGTGTTCACCATTCGCGGCAAGGGTATACGCTCGGCGCGGAGCGGCTCGGGAAATCTGATTTTGCGCGTTTTGGTGGAAGTGCCGACCAAGCTTTCGCGCGATCAGAAAAAGGAGATCGAAAGGCTGGATAAAGAAATCGAACTCAAACAATGCGAACGTATGAAACGGTATTCCGATAACGTGGAAGCCCTCTACGGTCAGAAACCTTTCGGAAAATAAGATAGGATACATTTGGCATATTTTTAAGGAATATTCAAAATAAATTATAAAGGAGTTTATTATGGGCGTAGCAAAAAGAGCAATAGAAGAAAAAGAAGCGAATTATAGCATAGCATTAAAAATTTTACAGGAAATCGGAGCTGTAGAAGTGTGTCCGATTCACGGTGATGAGCATTTTTATAATACTGACCGATTGGATCATAACGCTATTTATGGTCGGGCTACCAATATATTCAAAGAAAAATACTTAAATAGTTTTCCGAATATTACGTTATTTCATGAACAAATAAAAGCAGTTTTAGACGGTTGTTCTGACGAAAAAGAATGTCCTTGGTGTAGAAAAATGCTTGAAGAATAAAGATGATTCATATCGTTTGAAAAATAAAACATTTACGATAAAAGCACCGCAGGTTGTTGTCTGCGGTGCTTTTCGCTATTCAAAAATACTGTCGTCGCATAAGTCGTCAACGTTTACGTTCAAGACTTTCGCAATCGCGTATAGTTCGATATCCGTAACAGTTCTTGATCTGTCTTCAATGCGCGATATTGAACCGCGGCAAACGTATACGCCCAAAAGCTCTAATTTATTGGAAAGCCGTTGCTGGCTCATTTTTTGTTTTTTACGATACTTTTTTACGTTATCGCCGATCAGATTCATTTTTTCGCCGTCTATAATTCTTGCCATATATTAAAACCTCTGAATTACTACTATTTTGTCTTGACAAAAGACAATATTTATGATATATTATTTTTGAAAATAAATTGTCCTATCATAAGACAAAATGAAAATTTATAATAAAATTCAGAGGTTTTTTATGAAAAATATAAGAAGAAGCTTGATTATGTTTTTAATTTGTATATTCGTGGGAGTGTTTACATTGGGAATGACGAGCTGTAACGTATCGGAGCTGAACGGTTCGAAGGAGAGTAATCCTGAAGAAATGAGCGCCAATATACCCGTTTATAAAGGTATGACCGTCAGCTCGTCGGCAGTTGCGCAAGCCACGGTGGAGTATAATACGCCGAACGATAAGGACAAGGAAGACGAACGCCCGTATTATGGAGATTATCACGAAAAAAAAGAAGATATACGTCAGGAAAATCCGTTTGAAGAATCCTCGCAAAACGGGGGATACGGGCATCGCCCGATTGAAGAGGAGATCAAAAGTTCGTTAACGGTCGTCGGAGGAAAGGAAAATATTTATTGCTCTGGGATTTCAGAAGAAATTTATATAACCGTTGCAATCGATAATCCCGACGATTATGAAATTTTATCCTTTACGTTGAACGGCAAAAAATATTCGAGTTATATGTTTGAAGAGGGCTCGGATATGGAAAATCTTATTCTCAAGGTCAACGTGAAGGATTTGGCGGGAATTGTGGAATATACCATCGATGCCATAAAATATATCGATGGGGAAGACGTTAAGGACGTAAAAATGGACGGTGAAAAAACTGTTGTCGTAGGGGTATATACGGAAGATCAGATCGATGTGGATATTTTGGAAACGAGTATCGGATTTGGGGAAATAGAGGTCAGGGCGAGTATAACCGATCGTTACGGTTTGATCGAGTATAGTAACGGTGGGCTGAAAGCGGTGGTATACGACGGAGAAAAACTGTTGGACGCGAAAGAGCTACAAATAAGCGAAAACGCAATTACGTTTGACGGGCTTTTATCGGGACGGGTATATCAGTATGCGATCGTCGCGTTTTATGATAATTTTTCGGGAAATGGTTTTGCCGGAAATATTATATATGAAGAAGCGTTTCGCACCAAGGCGATAGTAGCTTTTGACGGAATCGAGGTAACAGAAAACGGAATTTCTTTTGCATTTCACTGGGCGGAAGAATGGAAAAATAAAAACCTTTCCGCGCTTGCTCTGTACGCTAACGGGGAAAAGGTGAAGGATTTGCAACTTGACGATACAACCGTGGACGGGCTATTATCCGCGACTACTTACGAATTGCAGGCAACGTATATTTATAAAAACACGCCGCAGGTTATTACGTTGACTTTTACGACTTTGCGTGCCAAACTTAAAGCTCCCTTGAAAGAATACGAGATCATTCGCGAAAGCGGTATATTTTTCAATGAAACGATGAATACCTCTTACGTACACGAGGGGGTGGATTTTCGTGCAAACGCAGGAGCGGAAGTATATTCCGTGCTTTCGGGGATCGTGGAATCTATTATTACGGATATTCTTGTCGGTACGGAAATAATGATCGATCACGGGAACGGGTTGAAAACGTTGTATCGTTTCATAACGCCGATCGAAGGACTGGAAATCGGGGACGAAGTGCAAGAGGGTGAGGTGATCGCAACGATTGCCGAGGCGCACGGAAACGAGTACAAAGACGGACCGCATTTGCATTTTGAGGTGATCGAATCCAATGCAAATGTCGCTCTCGATAAATCCTGGACCGATTTCTATTAAAAAAGTCGCCCCGTTTTACAGGCGGGGCGATTTATTTTTCTGTTCGATCGATCGATAAAATGAATTAAAAGGCGGTCTTTTTCAAAAATTTTCGATTATTTTTCAAGTTTTTTGCGAAAACGGGGTGTTTGCGGTTGCAATATTTAGAAAAAAAATGTACAATAATATGCGAATGAAAATTTTAACGGAGAACGGTAACGAATGAAAAACAGAATTGCGAACAGAATGTCGGCGATTGCGCCCTCGCTCACGCTTGCGATTTCCGCGAAAGCGAAAGCGATGAAAGCGGCAGGGGAGAGCGTGGTTTCCTTTGGCGTCGGCGAACCCGATTTTAACACCCCCGAGCATATTATAAACGCGGCGAAAGCGGCGCTCGATCGCGGACACACTAAATACACCCCCTCGTCGGGGTTGTTGCCCTTGCGCAAAGCCATTTGCGAGAAATTCGAAAGGGACAACGGACTTTCCTACGAGCCCTCGCAGATTATCGTATCCAACGGCGCGAAACACTCCATTTTCAACGCGTGCTACGCCGTTTTGGAGGAAGGGGACGAGGTGATCATTCCCCAGCCCTACTGGTTGACGTATCCCGAAGTGGTAAAGGTATGCGGCGCGACGCCCGTGTATTTGCCCTGTAAAAAGGAGAATAAATTCAAATTCTCCGCCGAGGAGCTCAAAGCGGCGATCACGCCGAAAACGAAAATGCTTATTTTCAATTCCCCGTCTAATCCCACGGGCGCGGTCTATAACGAGGAAGAAACGCGCGCGATTGCAAAAGTTTGCGAGGAGGCGGAAATTTTCGTGCTTGCGGACGAGATCTACGAAAAGCTTTGCTATAACGGCGTAAAACCTTTCTCGATCGCAAAAGTAAGCGAGAAAATGAAAGATCTGACGATCACCGTCAACGGCGTTTCCAAAACGTACGCAATGACGGGTTGGCGCGTGGGGTATCTTGCCGCGCCCAAGGACGTTGCAAAGGCGATCGATTCTTTCCAGAGCCACGCGACGAGCAACGCCTGTTCCATCTCACAATACGCCACGATCGAGGCGTTGAACTCCTCCGAAGAGGAGATCGGGGAGATGGTAAAGGTGTTCGATAGCCGTCGCGCAAAGCTTTTGAAGTTGATCGCGGATATCGAGGGCGTACAGGCAGTCGAGCCGGACGGCGCGTTCTATGTGATGATGGTCGTGGGCGGCTTGTACGGGAAATCGTATAACGGCAAGAAGATCACGAATTCCGTTGAATTTGCCGATATCCTGTTGGACGCGGAAAAGGTGGCGACCGTCCCTGGGGTTTCGTTCGGTGCGGACGATTGCGTACGACTTTCCTACGCGCTTGGCGATGCGGACTTGGAAGAGGGCTTAAAGCGGATCAAAAAGTTTGTGGAAAACCTGCAATAAAGAAAAAACCGACGGGGCATTGAACGCCTCGTCGGAACTTTTTTATATAATCAATATACTTTTACTTTGACGACGATCTTTTCGATCTTGCCGCCGCCTACGTTTTTCATTTTGGGCGCGTGGGCGTCGGTGGGGTAAAAGATAGCGAACTCGCCTGCGCCGAGGGTGAACGAGCCGTAATCGTCTTCGGAGAAGAGCGCGCAGTCCTTTTCGGGGTTGTAGATATCCTCGGGGAAGTCGGGCTTGGTTTTCCAGCCGAACGCTTCTTTTCCGCTCACGATATACTGGATATCGATATAATTTTTATGTACCTCGAATACGGGCGGATTTTTTTCGTTGTCGTAGGTGGTGTAGAACGCGTAGATATCGTCGCCCTTGCTCCCAAAGCCGCAGTCGGCGGCGTTTTTGTGATCGAGATTTTTCAGGAAATCGAGGGCTTTTTGGATATTTTCCGAAACGGGGTAAAGGCGGGCGTTTTGAATTTTGTCTGCAATCATTGAAGTAAGCTCCTTTTTTTGGTTTGTAAATATATTATAGCATATCCGCGCGCGAAAGTCCACCGTTTGAATGAATTTTACCCTCCAAAAATTTCATAGTCGAAAATTGTTGAAATATATCGAATAGTATGCTATAATAAAAAGAAAAAAGGAGTGTAAAATTATGGATTGGAACAGTATTTGGAATTCGATCGTAAGTTGGGCGACGACTTCGGGGATCAAACTCTTGATCGCGCTCGTTGTGCTTTTCGTTTCTTTCAAGATTATCAATTTTATCGGAAGAAGGATCGAAAAGGCAGGAAACAAGGAAAAAGCGGATAAGACGATTATGAAAACGCTTGCTTATATTTTTAAGCTCGGACTGAAAATCGTCGTCGCGATCTGCATGGTAGGCTACGTGGGTATCGATACGAGCGGCTTGACCGCGCTCGTTACCTCGCTCGGCGTCTGTATCGGGCTTGCCGTGAACGGCGCGCTTTCCAACCTCGCAGGCGGCGTGTTGCTGATCCTCACCCGTCCTTTCCGTATCGACGATTATATCGAGGCGCAAGGGCACGCGGGTACGGTCGCGGATATTCATATCACGAACACCAAGCTCGTAACCCCCGACAATAAAGTGATCTATCTTCCCAACGGCGCGCTTGCCAACGGCGATATTATCAACTATTCCGAAAAGGACACGAGAAGGGTGGAGTTCAAATTCTCGATCGCTTACGGCAACGATTACGAAAAAGCGAAAGCGATCGTGAGAAACATTTGCGAAAGCCACGAACTCGTACTCAAAGATCCTGCGCCGTTCGTGCGCGTCGGGGAGCATGGCGCATCGTCGATCAATATTACCACGCGCGTGTGGGTAAAGAGCGGCGATTATTGGACGGTGCATTTCGATATTATGGAGAAAGTCAAAACGGAATTTGACAACAACGGCATCAAAATTCCTTTCCAGCAGTTGGACGTGCATATTAAAAAAGATTAAGCAAACGGGAAAACGGACGAAAAATTCGTCCGTTTTTTCTTGAAAAAGGCGGAAAATGCAAGAAAATTAAAAATTTTTTCGCTTTTGACAAAAAAATTTGCACCAAGCCCTTGAAATTATGTGAAAAATATGGTAAACTATAATAAACCCGATAATTCATTCGGGAAAGCACTACTAAAATCTGGGAGGATTTGTTATGATTAAAATTATCTACGGCGCAAAAGGTACGGGTAAAACCAAGATGATGATCGACGCGGCGAACGCGGCGGTCGAAACGGCGAAGGGACACTTGATTTTCATAACCGACAATAAGCGCGGTATGTACGATCTGGAACGCGAAGTACGTTTCATCGATACGACGGAATACGACATAGCCGGCGAGGCTGCGCTTTGCGGTTTCGTCAAGGGCGTTATCGCAGGCAACCACGACAACGAGTACGTATTTATCGACGGTCTTGTTCGTATCGCAGGCAAGCCCGTGCAGGAACTTGCGGCATTCTTCTATATGCTCGACAAAGTGGCGAAAAGCAACAGTTTGGTGGTAACCGTTTGCGTTTCCGCAACGAAAGAGGAACTTCCCGACTTCGTTACGAAGTATCTGTAAGGAACGCGCGCCGCGCCCTGACAGAAAGGACGAACGGCGTCTTTGACGAAAGATAGCCGAGCGGTCGTTTCCGTTCGGCTTTTTTTGCCCTTGTATGGGCGAAGGTAGGTAAATTATGTATTTTATAAGCACAAGAGGCGGTGAAAAGGTAACGGGCGCGCAAGCGATCGTGCAAGGTCTGGCAAAAGACGGCGGATTGTTCGTACCCGAAAAATTCCCGAGCGTTTCACGCGAGGAAATGGAAGCGATGGCGGAGATGAACTATCCCGAACGCGCGGCGTTTGTTTTGGGTAAATATCTCGCCGAAGATCTGGGCGCGGACTTTTTGAAAGAGGTTTGCGAAAAGGCGTATTCGACCTTTCAAGGGGACGATCCCGCGCCGCTCGTAAAAATAGACGGAAAATTATTCGTTTTGGAGCTTTTCCACGGCCCTACGTGCGCGTTCAAGGATATGGCGCTCACCGTTTTGCCGTACCTGCTCAAAAAGAGTTGCGAGGTAACGGGTATCAAGGAGGATATCCTTATTCTGGCGGCGACGAGCGGCGATACGGGTAAAGCGGCGCTCGAAGGCTTTCGCGACGTGAAAGGTACGAAAGTGGCGGTGTTCTATCCCGACGAGGGCGTTGCGAAGATGCAACGTTTGCAAATGTGCATACAGGACGGGAACAACGTTTTCGTTTCCGCGGTACGCGGCAATTTCGACGATTGTCAGCGCGCGGTGAAAAAGCTGTTCGCATCCGAGGAATTTAACGGCGAGCTTGCCAAAAAAGGCGTGCGGCTTTCCAGCGCGAATTCTATCAATTTCGGTCGACTCGCACCGCAGATCGCCTATTATTTCTCCTCCTATCTCGATCTTTGCACGTCCGATCAGATACAGATAGGCGAAGAGGTCGATTTCGTCGTGCCGACGGGCAATTTCGGAGATATTTTGGCAGGGTGGTATGCCAAACAGATGGGCTTGCCCGTGCGTAAACTCGTGTGCGCGTCCAACCGCAACAAAGTACTTGCCGATTTCTTTGCAAAGGGCGTTTACGACGTAAAGCGCAATTTCTACCGCACGATGTCCCCGTCGATGGACATTCTCGTTTCCTCCAACCTCGAACGGTTGATTTTCGAGATCAGCGGCAGAAACGCCAAGCTCACGGCGGATCGTATGGGTTATCTTGCGGAAAATAAAGAATATTCGATTACCGAGGCGGAAAAAGCCGTGCTCGATAAGGAGTTTTTCGGCGGCTTTGCGAGCGAGGACGATACCGTGGAGGCTATGTACGAGGTATTCGATGAATACGGCTATGCGATGGACACGCATACGGGCGTGGCGCTTGCCGTATATAATCAGTATAAAAAGTCTTTGGAAACGGAGGAAGAGAAGAAGGACGAAACGCCGATCGTGGTACTTTCGACTGCAAATCCCTATAAATTCCCCCAAGACGTTTTGTACGCGCTTTCGGGTAACGACGTGAAGGACAGTTTCAAGGGGATCAAGCGTTTGAATCTGCTTACGGCAATGAAACCGCCCAAGTGTCTTTTGGATCTGCGTTACCGTCCCTTGCGGTTTAAGACGGTGGTGGATAACGACCTGAAAAAGATGAGCGAGCTGATCTTGCGGTTCGTTGACGGCGAGATCGTGCCCGTGCCCGACGCGAAAAAGTAAATAAAATGAGTTAAGGAACGGGAAAACGGTACGTTTT
>JAFTPZ010000003.1 GCA_017463025.1 Clostridia bacterium | reverse complement strand
GAGCGAAGCTATCGTCAAAAAGTACGAGGAAGCGCATCCTGAGTTCAAGAGAGTCGCCGAGAAGGTCTGGGCGTTCCTTCAGAACCTCAACCAGTACCGCGTCGACACGGGACTTATCAGTCAGGACACCTTCGACTACCTTGCGAAACTCTATCCGCACTATGTGCCTACATACCGCACAGGCGCGACCAAAGGCATCGGCGCTATCGAGGGCAAGTACAACCTGAAGGTCAAAACCACCATCAAGACCGCAAAAGGAAGCACAAAGAACCTCCTGCCGCCTGATGTCATGATAGCTCGACAGGTCATGGAGACCGTCCGCGCAGGACGAATCAACCAGCTCGCAAACGCTCTCTACGAGGGCGCTGAAAAGTCGGGAGATACGACCTATATCGAAATCGTATCGAAGGAGCGCATGACGGACGAGGCTATTGCCGAGCTTGACCCTACGGAACTCAGACCGAAGAACAACGAGGTCGTCTTCTTCAGGAACGGCGAGCGCATCACCATGCGCGTCAGCAAGGAAATCTTTGCAGGCTTCAACGCCTTCAACCCTGAAGTCGAGATTCACAACCCCCTCGTGAACGGCGCGAGAGCCATCAACAACGGCTTCAAGCGTCTGGTCACCTCCCTGAACCCTGCGTTCCTCCTCAGAAACACCATCCGAGATGTACAGGACGCAGGTATCAACACCAGATACGGCAAGACATTCCTGAAAAACTACGCTCGCGCATCCTACGAAATCTCGCACAACGGCAAGCTCTGGCAACTCTACAAGGCGATGGGCGGCTTCTCAAGCTCCGTCTTCGACTTTGAGAAGGGCTTTTCGGGTATGCAGAATAAGTGGGGACTCACAAAAGCTGAAGGAAACCTCCTGAAGCAGACCTTACAGGGCGTAGAGAACGCAAACGCCTTCGTAGAACAGCTCCCCAGACTTGCGGAGTTCATCTCCTCTATTGAGGCAGGAAACAGCGCGGAGCAGGCTATCCTCGACTCTGCAGATGTGACCACGAACTTCGGACGCATGGGTAATATCACCAAGGTGCTTAACCGTACTCTTATTCCGTTCCTGAACCCCTCGATTCAGGGCTGTAGCAAGATGATACGCAACATCACCTCTATCAGAAGCGCAAGAGAATTCGCTTCGCTCGCATTTAAGGCGGCGCTGGTCGGCGTAGCTCCTATGGTTCTCAATATGCTCATGTACGAGGACGACGAGGACTACAAGAACCTCCGCGACAACGACAAGGAAAACAACTTCCTCTTCAAAGTCGGCGATACCTTCGTGAAGATACCGAGAGGTCGTGTAGCCAGCGTTATCGGCGGTCTGGTCAACAGAGGCAAATCTGCCGCGGAAGGCGAGGATGTCGACTGGGCAGGCTATGTCAAGAACATCATGCAACAGGTAACCCCCGTTGACAGTATGTCTCGGACGATTTTCTCCCCGTTCTCCGATGTCGCAAACAACCTCACATGGTACGGCTCGGCTATCGAGGGCAGGCAGTTCGAGAACACCGCACCGAAGGACAGATACGACGAGAACACCAGCTCCATCGCTATCGCCATCGGTCAGCTCATCAACTACTCCCCGAAGAAGATTCACTACCTGCTCGACCAGTATTCTGGCGTTATCGGAGACTTCATTCTCCCTGCCACGACTGCGAAAGCGGAAAAGGACTTCCTGAGTGGAAACTTCACGCTCGACCCTGCTACCTCGAATAAGCTCTCGACGGAGTTCTACGAGATGTACGACCAAGCGCAGTACGCGAAGACTGCAGGCGACGACACCGCCGCGTATCAGGTTCGCTATCTGAACAAGGTCAAGAGCGCTATCAGCGATATGTACAAGCAGAAGAGCGAGATTCAGAACAACCCTGACCTCTCCAATGCCGAAAAGCTCCAGCAGACGCGCGTCGTCCAGCTTCTCATCAACGAGGCGTATAAGACCGCGCTTCAGGACTTCGAGCTTTATACCAAGGCTATCGAGGCTACGGCAGGCATGGAAGACGAGAACCTCCGCTTCACCGAAGCCACGAGGCTCATGTACGGCGCGGAGCGCGCTCTCTCGGAGTACAACGACGATGTGTACGCGAAGTGCCAGATGCTCAACAAGGCTGGAGTCGACTACGAGATGCTGTACAACTACTACTTCACGGTGCGCGGCATCACGAGCGACAAGGACGCTCAGGGCAACACCGTCAGCGGCAGTAAGCGCAAGAAGGTGGTCGCCTCGATAAAGAGCATGGACATCTCGGTAGACCATAAGCTCCTGCTCATCTGCGCGTCTGGTTACGCTCTGCAGGACAACGACCTGCCGAGAATGACCGCCGTAAACGCGAAAAAACGCCTTCTGAGGTACATTCTCAACCTCAAGGGTGCAACCCAGACCGAGAAGACCGAACTCGCTGAGATGTGCGGTTTTGAGGTCAAGAACGGGCGCGTGGTGACAAAAAGCGTCTTCTCCCTCGGATAAATTGCGACTAAAAGCAGTTTAGTTTATGGTATTATATCTGTCAGGGAGGGATGCAATATGTTCACGATAACCCCTGCAAAGGAATCAGAAGTCACTAAACTCGTTTGTCCTCATTGTCACGAGAAAGTCCCCAGAGTCGGCATCAAGAAAGGCTCAAAGCTTGAAGGTCTGACCTTCAGGTGTAAGCGTTGCGGTCAGCTCTGGGAGGTGAAAACTGAATAACACAGCGCCAAAGTCCATTGAGATAGAGCCACATTTACCGAGGAAATCTTGGTATCTGTGGCTCTTTTTCTCAAAATACCGAAAAGGAGGTAACTGTCATGTCTAAGGGTAACAAGTTTGCTACGAATCAGGGCGGCGTTATCAAGTCGCCTAAGCCGAAAGACCAGCCCAAGGCAACTGTCGTTAAGGGTAATGACCTCAGAAACGGCACGAAGAAATCTAAGTAATTCACATCAATAATCGAACAGGAGGAAAAACGATATGGATAACAACGAAACCATGCTCGACGACGAACTCGACACCGAACTGGAAGAGGACACCGCAGATGTCGAAGACGATGCCACAGACGATGGCGACGAAGACGACGAGTTTGAGTATGACGAAGACGGTAATATCATCATCCCCGAAGTAGTCTTTGACGAAGAGGGAGAGGAAGACGATGAGGATGCCGCCGAAGAAGAGGGCGAAACCGACGACTCTGACGAGAGCGAGGACTCGGACGAGGAAGAGGAAGTAGCAGAGCCTGACAACGCTCAGGATGAAAAGGACGCTCGAATTGCACAGCTTGAGGCTGAACTCAGCAAGTTCAAGGCTCAAGGCAAGGAGACGCTTTCTAAGCTTGGCGTTAAAAGTGACGATGTCATGGAAGGGCTTGTATCGCTTGCCGCTGAAGCTGACGGTGTTACTCCGCAGGAGTATCTCCAGAAGAAGACCAGCGCCGAGAGGGACGCGCAGGCTCGCGCGCTCTTGCAACAGCAGGAGTTCGAGAAGCTCGCCGCCGCCGACCTTGCAGAATTGCACGCGGCGTACCCTGAGACCAAGCAGTACACGCACATCAGAAACCTTCCCGACGACATCAAAAAGAAGTTCGGACGCTTCCGCGACGCTGGACTTTCTGCGAAAGAGGCGTATGCCGCCGCAAACCCCGATGGCATCAGAACCCAAGTGGCAACGGCTGTCAAAAAGAAGTCGCTCCACAACTCGAAGAGTCACCTCCGCACCGCTGTTCCGAAAGGCTCGAAAGACGATGGAATCGTCATGCCGAAATCGGAAATGGCGCGCTGGAGAGAGCTTTTCCCGAATATGTCCGACAAGGAGATTCGCTCCTTGTATAAATCTACTGCAAATTAAGGAGGAACATCAAAATGTTCAAGCTTTTGAAAATCGAAAACGCTCGCATGAATGTGCCTGAGCCTGTGTTCCACGAGGCTACTGCCGATGAAGCTATCTCCATCGGTGAGGCTCTCGTTCTTGCGAACGGAAAACTTACCAAGTGCGCCGCAACCGCGAAGCCTGAGTTCATCGCTATCGGTCAGCTCGGCGCGAGCGATGCAAACCGCAAGGTCGCAGTTTGCCGCGTAGAATCGAATCAGGTGTACGAAGTACCCGTGACTGCCGTTCCCACCGCTCTCAAGGTAGGCGACAAGGTCACCATCCACACGGACGGTCTTCAGGTCACCGCAACCACCACAAACGGCGTTATCACCGTTGAGAACCTCAACGGCGCTTCTGCCGTAGGCGACACTATTGTCGTCAGAATCTAATCACAGGAGGAATGACAAATGCCTAACTTTTCTTACAGCGTAATGTCGGGTAAGAACGACCCGATGTTCGGTAAATTTGAGCATCCCATCAAGGCGCTCATCGAAAACGAGTCCAATCTCTGCGAGAAGAACAAGTCCATTCTGGATGTTCTTTTCAATGTCGAGAAGTCCAACCGCTACGCCGAGACCATCATGGGCGAGTCTGACTTCGACACCTTCATGGCGAAGGAAGAAGGTCAGGGCGCTGAGAACGACTCCGTAGAGAAGACCTACGACAAGACCATCTCTCATATCGAGTTCGCTAAGGAGTTCACCATCACTCGTAAGATGGCTGACGACGCGAAGTTCGGTATGGGCGCGAACATGAAGAACAAGCCCAAGAAGTTCGTAAGAGCTTACTACAAGACTCGCGTAAAGCTTGCGGCTCAGGCTCTCATCAACGCAACCAAGGCAAGCTTTGTATTCAACAAGGCTACCGTTGACCTCACCGCTGGTGACGGTCTCCCTCTTTTCCACAACAAGCACACCTATTCCACCGAGAAGATGAAGGGCAAGCACCAGTCCAACTACTTCTACGGCGACATCTCGTCCGACGCTACCAAGTTCCAGAGAACCCTCTCGGTTCTTGCGAACAAGCTTCGTAACCTCAAGGACGAGAACGGCGAGATTATGGGCTACACCGCCGATACTCTCATCATCCCCTGCAACCGTCCTGACCTTGAGACCATGGCGAAGGCTGTTATCGGTACTGAGAGAACCGCTGGTTCTGACTTCAACGACATCAACACCCAGTACGGCAACTGGACTCTCGTAGTCCTCGACTACTGGGAGGCTGACAAGGACGAAATCATGGTTATGTCGTCCGAGGCGAATGAGAACCTTCTCGGTAATATGTTCTTCAACCGCGTGAAGCTCGACATCACCAACGGCATCGACCCCCACACCAGAAACTTCTTCTGGAACGGCTACTGCCGCATGGGTATCGGCTTCGGCGCTTGGAAGCACATGCTCCGCGCTGTTAACTCCTCTTCGGCTGTTACCAACGCAGACGCTCTCGCGTAAGAATCGCGTAACAGTCTGACAGGAGGGCAAAATGCGAGTACAAGAGCTATACAAACAGGTTGCTCAGCTCGGTTTTGAGGACTCTCTGGAGGACGACAACAGATTCTACTACGCGGCAAACAGAGCCTTATTGCAGGTCAACTCCATAAGACCTGCAATAAGTGCTTATGTTATCAACCATAAGCCGATGGCGAATCTGGTCAAGGAATCTACTTTTTCCCCGATAGAGAGGTCTGAAGACCTGAGCTTCGAGGTAACCGACGCTAAGGCGTACTACTTTGAGGCTGACGGTAACGGGACGCTCTACATCGAGAGGCAGGACTCCGCGAGCGGCGCGTGGGTAATCATCGGGTCGCAGGAGCTTGCATCTGCTCGCAGATTCATTCCATACAAGGGCTTTATCAAGAAGGACGGCTCATTTACGACGGGTCTGGTCAGACTCCGCTTCGTCGGAGAGTTCCTGTACTCCGTCCGAAATGTCGCTATCTACAGGCACATTTACAGTAACTCGGCGGCAGATATTCCTGCCTATGAGCCGTATACGCGCTATGACATAAGCGCGCTCGTGCCTGACTTCCTTTCTCTCAACTCTCCTCCCATCTCGGAGGACGCAGAGTACGAGAGACTCAACCAGAACTACGATGTCGAGGGCGGCAAGGTTATCCTGCTCCCGTACTCCGTGGAGGGCTGTTTCAAGGTTCTCTACAAGCGCAAGCCGCAGGAGATAGAAAACACGGGCTTGGCATCTGAAGACGAGGCTGTTATCGACTTGGACGAGGAGCTTTGCTCCCTCTTGCCAATTCTGATAGCTTCGTATGTCTGGGTCGAGGATGAGCCTACAATGGCTGAATACTACCTCTCGCTTTACCGAGAGCGCGCGATGGATATAGAGCGCAGAATCAGAAACGCTACGCCTGTTACCATCAGAAACACGAATGGATGGTAATTGACTATGGCTACGACAAGAAAGAATCTGCTCACCAGCAGAGATGTGTATAACACATACTACGGCGACTTCCGAGGCGTTGACTTCTCAAGTGACCACACACAGGTTCACAAACAGCGCCTCGCTTACGCCGTGAATATGTTTAAGGACTACCAGTCTGGTCAGGGTCAGGCTCTGGAGACCATAGCAGGCTTCAGACGCAGGCTTGAGCTTCCCGACGCTCCTGCTGTGCATGGCATCCACAGATTCCAGCACAGAGGCGAAGGAGGCGCTATCTTGACAAAGGTTCTCGTCCACGCAGGCGAGAAGCTGTACCTTTGGCACAACTATCCAAACAGCATAAATGTCGTTATGAAGGAGACAGTCACGCTCCCTGCGGAGACCTCCGTCATTAACGGCACACGCACCTTTAAGCTCATCTTGGGCGACAATGTGGCAGGAGTGAAAGATATCACAAAGCCTGACGGCGAGAGCATCCTTCTCAACATGGACTACTTCAACCCAAGCACACACGAGCTGAGTGTGTCGAGGAGCGACCTCGTTGCAGGTGATAACCTGTACCTGTCGTTTGTAGAGGGCGTAATCACCAAAGAAGACGCCTTGTTCGTGGGCATGAACGCCCGTCGAAGTGCGTCTTTTATTTTTAACAACCGCTTGTACCTGATAGACGGCAAAAACTACCTCGTGTATGACGGCAAGACTGTGAAGTCGGTGTACGATTCCGCGTATATCCCGACGACCTACATCAACATCATACCGAGCGGAGAAAATGCCGACATCGGAACAGAGTACGAGCAGAGGAACATCTTACAGCCGAAGTTCAAGCATACCTTCATCGCGGACGGCACGACCACGGAGTTCTACATGAACGAAAACGCGCTGGAGGAGGTCTCGGAGGTCAAGGTCTACGGCGAAGTCGTGGACAACTACGAGGTCGACCTGCAGAACGGAAAAATCACCTTCTCGGAAGCCCCTGTAAGACCTGAAGAGGTCGAAGGTGGCGCTTTCCCTGAGTTCTATGCTGGCATCGAAATCACAGCCAAGAAGACCTTTACGAGCGTCTCAGGCGTGACCGACGAGTGCGCGGCTATCGGAACGCTGGTGACCGACTGCACTATTGCTACCGTCTTCGACAACCGAATCTTCATGTCTGGCAACCCGAACTACCCGAACCATGTGTTCTATTGCGGACGCAACATAACGGGCTATGTAGACCCCACCTTCTTCGGCGTTCTGAACTATATGCAGGACGGTGTCGGCATCTCTCCCATAACGGGCATGATACCCGTAGCTGATACCCTCATGGTACTGAAGAGCGACGCACAGCAGGACGGTTCTACATACTTCCACGCCGCAGTAGAGACGGGCGAGAACCTTCAGCCGAAGGTCTATCCCTCTACACAGGGACTCAGCGGCATCGGATGCCTCGGAGCTTGCATCAACTTCCTTGACGACCCCGTCTTCGTCTCCCGTCTGGGCGTAGAAGCTGTCGGTCAGCTCTCGGTGAGATACGAGCGAGCTGTGGAGCATCGGTCAAGCCTCATCGACGCGAAGCTGGTCAACATCGACCTCAGCGACGCGGTTCTGGAGGAATGGAACGGCTACCTGATACTGCTCGTGGACGGCAAAATGTTCATGGCAGACAGCCGCCAGAAGTATACCCACGAAATCGGAGTTCCGCAGTACGAGTGGTACTACATCGAGGGTGTCGGTGTCTATAAAGACCAGTACCCCGAATACCGCTATGCTACGCAAATCTATCCTGAGCTTCAGGGCGCTACGGTGCGCTACTGCACCGCCTGCCATAAGAGCGCAGTAGAATGTGCCTGCGGCAACGACGACAACATCGTGGAGATACCCCTCACGCTTGCAGAGAGCGTCTACAACGCCGACCTCGGCGAGACTCACAACCTCATGGGCGAAATCGTGAACGCGCCTGACGAGGACGGAAAAAGCACCACAGAGGTCTTCAACGACTTGGTGTCGTTCCAGTCGGACGGCATCACTTATTCCGTGAGAGTCTACTTCGCTATCCACGAGGTCTACGACAGCGTTACAGGCGACTTTATCAAGTATGAGGCGTTCCTGTGCGATGCCAAAGGAAACAAGACTGGAGGCGTTTTTAAGAGGGCTACCGTAGCTAAGACGATGGAGAGCAACCTCTTCTTCGGCACAGAGAACGGCGTGGTCTGCTCCTTCAACTTCGATATGAGGGACGAACAGGGCGAAATCGCGCCCAGATACTACAACTTCGACGAGCGCACGATATTCTGCGGCTGTGCGACCAAGATGGACTGTTGCGACATTCCGCACCTGACCAAGAACACGGTCAAGAAGTCCACCGTGGTCAAAACCAAGTCTCTTCAGACCTCGGCGGCAAAGATAAAGGTCAGAACGAATAAGAAGCCTTACGAGCAAATCGCCCGTATCAACAGCACCATGTTCTCCTTCGACAACATGGACTTCTCAGACTTCTCGTTCATCTCCACGGAGCAGAGCCTTTTCAGCGTCAGAGAAAAGGAGAAGAAGTGGGTCGAAAAGCAGTACTTCCTCTACTCCGACGAATATATGAAGCCGTTTGCTTTGTACTATCTCTCGTTCCGCTATACCATAGCAGGCAGATACAAAGAGTAGGAGGAAACCCATGAGTACCACGAAAAAGCTCAGCAACATCACAACCAAACAGATAACCGACAAGGGCGTTCAGGCTCTTGCCAACAGACCCAATGCGTCGGCTCAGTACGGCGTGAGCGGTCTTTCTCCCACACAGCTCAAGCTGTGGTTCGACAAGCTTGCAACCTTCCTTGCGGACAAGGTAAACGAGCTTCAGAACACTATCTCGGCAGACGACGCGGCGGCATACTTCCGCATCTTCTTGGACGAATATGGAGTCGAGAACCTCGACGACCTTGTAAAGTCGTTCCTCAGCGGCGCTTTTGCCGAGAGTATCTTGCAGGTATATCCCTCTGCATCTGGCTTCCATACGCTTCCGCTCCAGACCGCGATAAACAACATCGCACAGGCTCTGAGCGAGAACGCAGAGGAAATCGAAAACCTCTGGGACACCTGCGGAGCGACCATGAAGGCAACGCTCGACACTTCCACCTATACGCTCACCATCCACCTGTTCAACGCGGCAGGCGAGGTTCTGAGCGTCCACTCCATCGACATGATGGTAAACACCGACAGAATCGTAGACAGCGCTGTGGTCACAGCCAAAATCAAAGACCTCTGCGTAACAACTGCGAAGCTGGCGAACAAGAGCGTGACCACCGAGAAGCTTGCGGATGCAGGTGTAACCACCGAGAAGCTTGCCGACTCTGGAGTCACGACACCCAAGCTCAAGGACGCGGCGGTCACCACCGCAAAGGTAGCGGACGGAGCGGTTACCACACCGAAGCTCGCTGACGCGGCTGTAACGACTGAGAAAATCAAGTCTGCCGCCATCATCGGCGACAAGCTGGGTGCAGGCTCGGTCAATGAGACCAAGCTTACCTCGGCACTCTATAACCGCATCCTGCGTCTTGAAAGTGAGGCGTTTACCTCCATCGCCTATGATTCCGCGACAGGAAAGCTCACTTTCACCGCCGTAGACGGCACTCAGGAGAGCGTAGACCTTCCGCTTGAGCTTATCACCTCTGGCGGTTACTACGACGACACAGAAGGCTCTGAAGCCGTCGTGCTGGTCTTGGCAAACGGCGATGAAATTCGCATCCCTGTGGACAGTATGCTCTCCGAGCTTATTGCCTACATGAACGGAATCAGAGAAAAAATCTACGACCTGCAAGAAGCGCCTCCCATCGCGGCTCTGAGCGACTCAATTCTGCTCTGTACGCCGACTCTGGGACAGCTTGCGGCGTTGGGCTAAGGAGGAACAACAAATGTCTCAAATCAATGCTGGTTACACCAGAAGGACTGAGCTTAGATGTACCCTCGCGGAAATGGCGACCTACGGTGCAGTCGTTCCTTACGAGGGCGAAGCAGTCTATGTTCAGCAGGCTGACGGCACTTACGCTGTCAAGATGGGCGACGGCAAAACACCTCTTGCCGACCTGCCCTATGTAGTCAACTACAGCGACATCAAGAAGATGAAGGAGGCGGCTGAGACGGCTCAGTCCCTCGCTGAAGCGGCACAGCGCGCGGCAGAAACCGCGAAAGCTGGAGCGGAGGCGGCAGTCGCGTCTCTCGACATCGGTCTGACTGTGGTCGACGGAAAACTCAATATCACTTTTGAGGAGGATATCTAATCATGAGTCAGGTAACAAAACCTATTCTGCTCGATGAAACGGGCAAAGAAATTGCTGGCGCGCTCCGTCAGCAGAACGCTCTTCTCAGCGCTATGGCGCGCGGTTCTGTAAACGCGCTCGCTTCGAGCTGGAAGGACATCCACAATATCGTGCGCGAGGGTCTTGCGGCAGAGATTTTCCATGTCGGTGACCAGCTCATCGTTCCGTGGAAGGATGTAGCGGCAGACAAGACCTACGAAGTGCCGCTCGATATCGTACACTTCGGAAATGTCACTCTCAAGAACGGCTCTGTAGTTCCTGCTATGTTCCTTCAATGGCACTACTGTACCCCCTTCGGTGTGCAGTTCGACCATCAGGAGAACGAGCAGGCTTCTGAAAGCTCCTTCCTGAGCGACTATTACTACTACGAAGCATACACGGACGGCGAGGGCAAGACACGCTACAAGCTCCTTGTGGCAGGAACGGACTACGCTGTCGGAGATTCTATCCCCAGCTCGAAGGTCTACTATCACTCGTCCATTAAGGACTCGGCTGGTTACATCGTGAACTACGGCTACAACCGCTGGTCTCACTCTGCTCTCCGTCAGTTCTTGAACAGCGCAAAGGGCGTAAACGAGTGGTGGACTGCACAGCATCTCGGCGATGTAGCTCCCGAACAGCTCGCAACCAAAGCAGGCTTCATGAGCGGCTTTGACGAGGAGTTCCTCTCCTGTCTGAAGCCTATCAAGGTGACCACGGCGCTCAACACCGTCACGGACACCGAAATCGGCACAACCGAGGACACCTTCGACACCTTCTTCTTGCCGTCGCTTGAGCAGATTTACGCTAAGCCTCAGCTCGCTGGTGTTGAGGGCGAACCCTTTGAGTACTGGAGACTCGCTGTCGGTAAGACCGAGCCTAACGGTTGGTACGATACCAACATCAACCCTGCGTACATCACCTACGCTCTTGATGCAAAAACAAGCGCGCAGATTGTGCGCTTGCGTAGCGCGTACCGCGGCTACTCGTACAGTGCTTGGCTTCAGAACTCGACTGGTAGCATCGCCAGCTACACCGCGAACACCGCTCTTCGCTTCGCCCCCGTTTGTGCAATCTGCTAATCTCATAATCTCCTGTCGCCACGCGGCAGGAGTAACCCCTAAAACTAACAAAAGGAGGACAGCCCAATGTCTGTACCTGAAGGCTTGAGAGGGACTGGAAGACTCGAAGTTATCGAGAAAGCCCTCGACCTTGCCGACTACACCATAACCATCACCGCGAACTCGAAAATCTTTCTTCCTGAGTATCAGAGGTCGCTGACCGACGATATCAACCGAATCGCGCTTGCCATCTATGTGGACGCATGGACGGCGAACAACATCAAGGTGACCAACGAGGAAAGCTACATGGAGAGAAGGCGGCTTCAGGAGAGGGCGGCACGGAACTGCAATAACCTTCTCGCGCTGATGCAACTGGCGCAGAAGGTGTTTCACTTGAAGCTCAAGAGAATCAAGTTCTGGGGCGAGAAGACCCTGAATGTCAGAGGTCTCCTCCGCGCGTGGAGAGAATCAGATTATAAACGCTATGCGGAAGCGCTGAAGAAGCGCTCCTGAATGGCTTTATAGTAAGGGTGTAGGCTGAACGCAGAATGTGCGCTTGCGTAGCGCGAACCGCAACAACTCGTACAATACTTGGAATCAGAACTCGACTGGTAACATCAACAACAACAACGCGAACAACGCTAATCGCTTCGCCCCCGTTTGTGTATTGAAGGGACACAAAGGCTTCTCTGTAGGAGAGGCGCTCCCGAATACCGCACAAAGAGCCGTAACCCTTGCCCGTAAGGGCGAACAATACTATGGTGATACAAGCAACTTCTTCGGAATTTGGGCGTTATACACACTATGGAAAAACTTAATGACGACGAGATTCTGGAGAAGGTTATAAGCTTCGAGGCGATATTCGAGTCCATGATGAAATGCAAGAAGGGAGTTATCTGGAAAGATTCTGCCGCAAGCTTCCATCTGAACGGCATCGAGCAGAGCTTGAAGCTGTCGCGTGAGCTTCACGACGGCACTTACAAAGGTCGCCCTCCAAAGAAGTTCATGATAACCTCTCCAAAGCCTCGTGAGGCTGTGAGCATCGCTTTCAGAGACCGCGTATACCAGCGGAGCATGAATGACAATGTTATATACCCTCTGATGTCACAGCAATTCATCTTCGATAATCTTGCCTGTCAAAAAGGCAAAGGCACAGACAAAGCCAGAGACCGCCTCTGGGAGTTCCTCCACAGCTTTTACAGAAAGCATGGCATCAATGGCTATGTGCTGAAATGCGATATTCACGGGTATTATCCGAATATGCGGCACGATGTTGCTGAGGGACGCTTCCGAGAGAAGCTACCTCCCGTGATATATCGGAGAACTGAGACGGTACTCCGCGAACAGTATAAGGACGAGGTCGGGTACAACCCCGGCAGTCAGCTCATACAAATCGCTGGAATATCCGTTCTCAGCCCTCTCGACCACTACATCAAAGAACAGCTCGGAATCAAGTACTATCTACGGTATATGGACGACTTCATCCTGATACACGAGAGCGAGGAACACCTGAAGTACTGCCAGCAGAAAATCTCCGAGAAGCTCCAGCAGGACGGATTCGAGCTTCACCCGAAAAAGACACACATAACGCCTGTGTCGGAAAAGATAACCTTCTTAGGCTTCGAGTATAGGCTAACGCCTTCTGGGAAGGTCGTCATGACGGTGACCTCGGAAACAGTCAGACGCAAGCGCCGCAAGCTTCGCCACATGGTGGCAAAGGTAAAGCGCGGCGAGATGCCGAGGGAGAAAGCTGACGAGAGCTTCAGATGCGACTTGGAACACCTTTCCAAAGGAGATTCCCACAAGCTGATTCAGAGATACCGCGAATACTACGAAAAATTATGGAGGTAGCAGAAATGCCTAAATTTAACCCTATCAAAACCACCGTTGCGGCGAGCCGTGAGCAGGAGAATATGAAGGCTGACATCGAGCGCAACAAAGCCCACAACGACTATATCGCTATGATGTGCGATGTGGAGCTTCCCGAACCCACCGAAGACATGGAGGTAATTCATCATGAAGAGTAAAATCAAAGCTTATTTTGACGCAGGCTTCTGGACGCTCGACATGGTCAAGAACGCTGTCAAGAAGGGCAAAATCACCAAGGCAGAGTTCGAGGAAATCACGGGCGTGAAATATTCCTAAGAGGTGCGGCGAATGAAGATGGAGTACAAGATTCTTGATAACGGTACGGCAGTCGTACTGACAAGACAGCCTGAAATGGTCTACGACGAACTGTATGTGGACTTTTCAGGCGCTCCATCGGGCGCTACGGCGATTTTCGAGTGCGGCGGCGACTCCATGTACCGCCAACTTAGCGGCGTGACTTGTTCTGTTCCTGCAGACAAGCTTAACGGCGTGGTGAAGGTCACGGTGGCGCTTCTCGATGGAAGCGCGCGTCCTCGCAGGTGGGCTTGCGAAGAACTTTTAGCGGAGAAACAGAAGAGCGGCGGCACTCTCATCTCTCCCAATGATATGAATATGCCGCAAAAATTCGTCGAGCTGAGACTTGAGTGCCAGAGCCTCCGAGAGTCCAACGAGCGTCTCGAAACGCGCGTAAAGGAGCTGGAGGACAGGCTTGAGAAGCTCCTCGAAGGCTACGACTTAACATAAGGAGATAACGCTATGAAAAAGAGATTTTTTGCGATGTTGCTCTGCATCATCGCCGTAATGACGCTCTGCGTCTTTCCTGTGACTGTAAGCGCTGAGGAGGTCAGCGCAGAGACCTCAGAGACCGTCGAAACGGAGACCCCTACCGTTGACGAGCCTGTGGTCGAAACGCCTGCTCCTGAGCCTGAAACGCCCCTTCCTGAAGCTCCTGAAGAGCCTGAAGGAGAGAGTGTCTACCACACAGTATTCACTCGCGTCTGGGAGTTCGTCACGACCTACTCTGGAGAGACTCTTTCGGTGGTCGGTTCTGTTATACTTTTGATTCTCAACCTCATCCTCAAGCACTCCAGCTCTAAGATGTCCAAAGAGACCAAGAAAACGCTGGAGAACATCAAGGGCGAGGTCGAGGAAACGCTCGGCGGTCAGAACTCAGTCGTCGTCGTCGCAAACAAAATGATAGACGGCTACAATGACATGTCGCAGAAATACGATGCCATGAAGGAGTCCTACGACCAGTACGGAGCTACGGAGGGCGAGAGAAACCGCGTCGTCGGTGCAGTCTTCGCCACAAACGCGGCTATTCTGGAGATTCTCACCACCGTTTATGTGAACTCCAAGAATCTGCCGCAGGGAGTAAAAGACCTCGTAAACCTTAAGTACGCGAATTGCTTGAAGACTCTTCAGGACGACAAGCAACTCATCGCCATCGTCGAGGCAGTACGCAACAACCTCGGCAACGCTACGGAGTCAACGGAAACCAAGACAGAAGACGCGGAGGTGTAACCCATGACAAACAGAACGAAGGGTAATATCCTCAAGGCGATAGCGGTCACGATAGATGTATCTGTGCCGCTCGCCGCAACACTCACTCAGTTTCCCCTCTGGGTAGAGAAAAGCTCCGAGGCGACCATGTCTGGTCTGTTCCTCATATTTGCCTTCCTGTCCTGCCTACCGTTCATCAAGCAGATAAAGGCGTACTTCCGCTCCCCGTCAGTCTGGGTGGTCTGGGTAGTGCTTCTCGTTCTGTTTGTGTGCCTGCGTAATATCATCGACGAGATGGTCGTGGTGTGCTTCTTCGGAACGGTAGCCAATGTAATCGGCGCTGGTATCTACAAACTCGGAAATATCATCGGCAACAAGCCTTAAAGGAGGAATAGGTCATGGAAAGAATTGAAACACAAAAAAGCTCCAGAGCCGAAGCCTTCGAGCAGGCTGTGGTCTCGGAGCATAATCAAAAGAAAAAGGTGGCGAAGAGCCTCCTTAACAACGCTGGTATTTTTGTTGGTGTGTTCCTGATTTTCGCGGTTATCGTTATCGTGACCACGGATATCAAAATCACCTCTTTTGAGCAAATCGCGGCGCTCGGTCTGGACTTCTTCCTCCTCTTGTTCTGCTCCTATTCGATGTATGTCAACGCCTCCGACAGCGGCATGAGACACGGTCTTCAGAGCGACCTCTACTTAGACTCTCTCGATAGATTCAGCACCAAGAAGAAGACCATTATCGACGCTCAGAGGCAGACCAGACTCCACGAGTTCTGCAGGTACTATATCGACGACGAGCTGAAGAACGCCAGAATGTCCGTTCTGGCAGTCGTCGGCTTCTCCTACAAGGAATACCGCAAGAAGTGGCTCGGTCTGGACGAGGAGACCATCGAGAACGACCCCAAGCTCTCGAAGGTGCAGAAGGCGGCGCTCATCAAGGCAAACGCCATAAAGCCTGTCAAGCTCACTCCTGAGATGATTATGAAGCGCGGCAGAGGCTCAAGCCGCCGCGCTCCTCTCGGAACGAAGCCTGAGACCAAGAAAAGCATTAACTTCGGTGTGAAGTTCGGCTCGACCTTCCTGATATCGCTCGTCATGAGCATTATCGTTCTGGACATTGTCGTAGAGCCTACATGGGTGATTTTTGCATCCTGTATGCTCAAGCTCCTCGCCGTCGTAATGAACGGCTTTACGGGCTATAAGTTCGGCTACGAGAACATCGTCTTCGACACCGTAAACTATATGGACGACCAGACCGACCTCATGAATCAGGCGATGCAGTACTTCGACGCGCATCCCGAACCTGAAGAGGAGGACGACGAGGACGAGGAAGCTCCCGAACAGGCGGCAGACCCAGTCCCCGAATATGTGCCTATTCAAAAGGCTACATAAACAGCAAAAAAAAGAAAAGGTAGGAACGCTTTGTTCCTACCTTATTCTGTTGGTAACCCAAACACCCCAGTAGTCCGCTTTTACGAAAATGATGGTGTTCGGATTATTCATTCTTGGCGGAGATAAGGGGAGTCGAACCCCTGACCTTTTGAATGCCATTCAAACGCGCTACCAACTGCGCTATATCCCCATCCGCCTATGTTTCAAGGCGTTTTTTTATTTCTCTTTACTATGGAAGATCAAGCCGACCGTCCCAGGGCCGCAATGCGCGCCGATCACGGGCCCGATGGGCTGTACTACGATATCCAAGTACCCGAACTCCGCTCTGATCTTTTTGACGAAGTCGCTCGCCTCGTCCTCGCAATCCGCTTGCAAAACGTATACTTTATACTTATCCAAGTCGCTCCCTTTTTCTTTCATATAGCCGAGCAACGTCGCCAAGGCCTTTTTCTTGCCCTTTACTTTATTGATATTGAGAATTTTTCCCTCTTCGTTGAAATACAACACGGGCTTGATACCAAGTAAATTCCCGAATACCCTCGAAACACCCGAAACTCTGCCGCCACGATATAAATAGGTCAGATCGTCCACGACGAAATAGGTCGCCGTATGCTCGATCAGTTCGTCTAAATACGCGTCCAACTCGTCCATGGTCGCCCCGTTTTTGTATTTGAGTGCGCCGTAATACGTTACGAAACCGCTACCGAGGGAAATGAGTTTACTGTCCTTGAAACGTATCTCGCGTTCGGGATATTTTTCTTTGAGCTTTGCAATGACGTTTTTCATCGCGTTGAACGTACCGCTCATTTGATGGGAGAACGTGATATAATAAATATCCTCGCCACGCGCGAGCACGGGCTCGAAATACTCGGTGTAGGCGTATTCGTTGAGCGCGGCGGTTTTCGGCGTAGAGCCTGCGCGCATTCTATCGAAAAAGCCCTTGAAGTCGGTATTTTCGCCCATATCGTAAAAAAATTCCTCGCCGTCCAAAATATACGGCATACGGATAACGTTCAAACCAAGCTCTTTGACCGTCGTGTGCCAAAGCTCACAGTTGGAATCGCAAAATAACTGATACATTTTCTTCTCCTTAACGTAAAAAAATTGTTTTCTTTCTAAACAAGCTATTTATATTATAGCGTATTTATACCCAACTGTCAAGTGTTTCTGACAAAATTCCTTAACCGATCAGTCCCGTAATAAAAATTTCAACACCAATCAAAATTAAGATCACGCCGCCGAAAATAGTCGCCTTATTTGCAAGCGCCGTACCGAACTTCTTACCGAGAAACAGTCCGCCTAAACAGATCGCGAACGTAACCGCGGCTATGATCAATACGGCGACGAACGCCATGAAAAAGTCGTATTCCGCGATCGTGAACCCGACGGACAGCGCGTCGATAGAGGTCGCTACGCCCTGCACGAGCAACGCGCCCACCCCCACGCCCGCGCTTTCGCAGCTTTGCGGTTCGTCCTTGCTTTTGATCCCTTCGTAGAGCATTTTACCGCCGATAAAACCGAGCAGAACCAACGCGATCCACGGAATAAACTTTTCAAAAACGGTGAAGTACTGCAAAAGCGTATGCACGCATACCCAACCGATCAAAGGCATCAACGCCTGAAAGACCGCGAATACGCCGGCAACGCCGAACATTTTTCGCTTTTTCATGCACGGCTCGTTCAAGCCGTTCGCAAGGGACACGGAAAACGCGTCCATAGCAAGCCCTACGCCAAGGAGTACGCTCGTCGAAAAGAATCTGAAATCCCACATACTGTATTTTATTACCTCCCAAAAACACATATGCGCATAATGTTGTTATTATAACACTTTTTCGCTCCGATTTCAAGTCTTTTTACAAGGGGAAATAAAAAAACCTAAACCAAGCGGTTTAGGTTTTTTTTCTTTTACTTCCCTTGCGTAAGCTCCGCGAGCTTTTCCTTGCTGATCAGTTCTTTGATCAGACCTTTCTCTACGAGCGCGTCCGTCGTTTCGAAAGGCAGGGCGTAGTTTTCGTTTTGTTCGCCGACTTTGACGAGCGAATATTTGCTCGCAAGCGCCTCGATCAGATGCAGAGCATACTTGCATTTTCTGTCGCTCGTGATCTTGTAACGGCAGGGCACGCTCTGATATTTCTTGCTTTCGAGCTTATGCACCTTATATTTCGTCCCTGCAAATTCCTCGGCGTCGAGCGCGAAATACACGTTCAAGGTCTTGCCGCGTACGGCAAATCTGACGAGTTTGTTTCTGCCGAAATTCACGCTGTCATAGTTCCACGAAACGCGGCTCTTCGTTTTCTTGTACGACAAGATCGCGTTTTTCAAAACCGTGTAATACTTCTTCGTTTCGTCGGGGGCTTGAATGAG
This sequence comes from Clostridia bacterium, assembly GCA_017463025.1. Taxonomy (GTDB): domain Bacteria; phylum Bacillota; class Clostridia; order Christensenellales; family Borkfalkiaceae; genus Scatosoma. Next base: position 41,110 of record JAFTPZ010000003.1, on the reverse strand, counting down.
CTTTGCCGTGAACGACTTGTTATACCGCGCCACGATCGCCATACCCGTACCCTCTTCCACGTCGCGCACCACGACGGTTTCACTTTCGTCCGTTTCGTCCGCGACTTCGCTTTCCGTTTCCGGTTCGACTTCCACTTCGCTTTCGATCGTCGCCGCGACTTCTTCTTTTACTTCTTCGACTTCTTCCACGGTTTCGACCGTTTCCGCCGTTTCTTCGACCGTTTCCGCTACTTGAACGGACGTTTTCGGTTTTTTGAATACGCACACGTTTCCGATTCCCAACCCGATCGCCACCACGGCAAGCGCGATGATGATATAGAGCTCGCTCGTCGGGATCGTCAACAACAACGCCGCGGGCGCAAACGAATACGTTTTCGAATTCTTTTTACGTTTATTCAAACCGAAGATCATCGTTATAATTTCTACCCCCACGATTCCCGACAATACCCAGATCAACCATTGCAGCGAGGTTTCTTCCTCTTTAGGTTTGGGTTCGGGTTTGGGCTCGGGTTCAGGCTCGGGTTCAGGCTCGGGCTCGGGTTCGGGCTCGGGTTCAGGCTCGGGTTCAGGCTCGGGTTCAGGCTCGGGCTCGGGTTCGGGCTCGGGTTCAGGTTCGGGCTCGGGTTCAGGCTCGGGTTCGGGTTCGGGCTGGGGAACGGCTTTGATCGTGAGAGTCGCTTTCATATCCGCGATCGCCTCGTAGTTCTCGCTATCACCCGTGAACGTCGCCACCATCTCGTATTCGCCGACCTCCGTCTTGCTCTCCGAATAGCTCACGCTCACGCCCTCGGGCAGCTCGCCGCCGATCACGATACCCTGCGCCTCGCCGTTGTAATCCACCGTCTTATCCGCAAAGGTTACGCCCGTCATATCATAGACCGCTTTCGCGATCTCCCACGAAAGATCGTCCACCGAAATTTCGTTGTAGTTGTCCTCGTCATACGCAAGCGTAACTTTCGCCGTATACTTTCCTGCTTTCGTCGCCTTGTCGCCCGTATAGGTAGCCGTTACGCCTGTCGGCAAGCCCGTCAAAACGACCGACTTTTCCGTGCCGTCATAGGTGAATGCAGAACTGTAATTCCACTTCGCGTTCGTCATATCGTAGGTCGCTTTTGCGATCTCCCAAGCAAGATCGTCCATCGAAATTTCGTTGTAGTTGTCCTCGTCATACGCAAGCGCAACTTTCGCCGTATACTTTCCTGCTTTCGTCGCCTTGTCGCCCGTGTAGGTAGCCGTTACGCCCGTCGGCAAGCCCGCAACCTCGACCGATTTTTCCGTGCCGTCGTACGTGAACCCAGAGCTGTAATTCCACTTCGCGTTCGTCATATCGTAGGTCGCTTTTGCGATCGTGAACGTGAACGCAAGATCAGCCGTCGTGCCGTCCGCCCACTCGTAATTATCCTTGTCTTTCAATGCGACCGTAACCGTTTGCGAACCTGCGTCCGTTCTCGTATTGTTCGAAACCGTGTAATAATCGCTCGCCGCCACCGAGTACGTTTGCAACTTACCGCCATACACAAACGCCGTCGCGTCCGCGCTCGGCTTCGTTACCTTCGCTTTCGCGATCTCCCACGAAAGATCGTCCATCGAAATTTCGTTGTAGTTTGCCGTGTCATACGTAAACGTAACGCTCGCCGTATACTTTCCTGCAACTGTCGCCTTGTCGCCCGTATAAGTAGCCGAAACGCCGTCGGGCAAGCCCGTCAAAACGACCGACTTTTCCGTGCCGTCGTAGGTAAGTGCAGAAGTGTAATCCCACTTCACGTCCGACATATCGATCGTACCCTTTGCAATGGCGAACGTCCACGCAGGGTTGGACAGTACGGTTGCGGCGTAATTTTCCGACTCCGCCACGTAAATTTTCGCGGTGTACTCGCCCACGTCCTTGGGCAAGCCGGAAATCTCCGCGCCGTTCTCGTCGTAATACTTCACCGTTACGAGCTCGATCAACCACCGTTCGCCGACCACCGCCGCGCTCCTCGTCTTGCCGTCGTACGCGCAGTTGCAAGGCGCGATAAACTCGATCATATCCTCTGTGATCGGTGCTTTCGTACTTTCGAGCGTAAACGTAAGCGTGGTGTCGGTTGTGTCCAACTTGTCGCCGTCTGCGTCTGTCAATTTATCGTATGTAGTCGCATCTGCCGCCTGTGCCGTTTGCACGTCGGACTTGGAAAATACGCCGAGAATGCCAAACACGGCACAAACAAGTGCCGTGAGCATAAGTGCCAAAGTGTGCCAAAGTTTAGTTTTCATTCGGTTCATTTTTGAGCCTCCTAAACCAAATTTTTTTCATTTTCAACCCTTTGGGTTGGTTTTGTAGGTATATTTTAACATATTTTTCCTTACAATGCAACTGATTTTTTTTATTTTTTCACAATTTTTTATCATCTTCGTGATATTTTTTATCACCTTTTCTTCATTATATAATATCCATTATCTTCTTGAAATTCTTTATTCCACTCCGTTCCATTCAGAACGACGGAGAAAAAAATAAGCTTTTTCAACCTTGTCCCCCTCGCGTGAAACTGTGATAATACACAGTTTCTGTGAAACCTATTTCCACCAAAAAAGGAACACCCTGTCGGGTGTTCCTTTTTTGGTGGAGACAACAGGACTTGAACCTGTGACCTCTCGCATGTGAAGCGAGCGCTCTAACCAACTGAGACTATGCCTCCGCTTAAAGCTATGATTATTATAGCACCGCTCACTGAAAATGTCAATCACTTTTTATCCGTTTTTTTAATTTTATTCCACGGTTACGCTTTTCGCTAAATTTCGCGGTTTATCCACGTCCAAGCCTTTGGCAACGCTCACGTAGTACCCCATTAGCTGTAACGGGATCACAGCGAGGCTCGCCGCGAACCGTTCGTCCGTTTGCGGTATATACACCGTGAAATCCGCGGTATCCTCTAACGCGTAATTGCCGTAGCTCGTCAGCCCCATTAAATACGCGCCGCGGCTTTTAACCTCCGTCATATTCGAAACGGTTTTTTCAAACAGTCCTTTTTGCGTGAGTACGCTCACTACCAACACGCCCTCCTCCACGAGCGAGATCGGACCGTGTTTCAGTTCCCCTGCCGCGTACGCCTCCGAGTGGATATAGCTTAACTCTTTCATTTTCAAGCTACCCTCCAAACTCACGGCGTAGTCCACGCCGCGACCGATAAAAAAGATATCTTTCGCGTTTGCAAACTTTGCCGCGAACCATTGTATGCGTTCCTTATCTTCGAGCGTTCTTTGCATTTTTTCGGGTAAGGCGGAAAGCTCCTTGATCAGCCGCCCCCTTTCCCCCTCTTCGAGCGTACCGCGCGCGTACCCCAGCGCGATCGCCAATGCGTACGTCGCCGCAAGCTGTGTGGAATACGCTTTGGTCGTTGCCACCGCAATCTCCGGTCCTGCGAGGGTATACAAAACGTTATCCGCCTCTCGTGCGATCGACGAACCGACCACGTTGACGATCGCAAGCGTTTTCGCGCCCCTATCCTTTGCCGCGCGGAGCGCGGCTAAACTGTCCGCCGTTTCCCCCGACTGACTGACGATCACGACGAGGGTATTTTTCTCCAACACCGGCTCGCGGTAGCGGAACTCGGAGGCAAGCTCCACGCGCACGGGCAATTTCGCCAAGTCCTCTATCACGTACTGCGCCGCAATGCCCACGTGATACGCCGAACCGCAACCGACGATACATACCTGCCCTATCCGTTTGAGCGCCTCGTCCGTCAAGCCTACGGGGGAAAGGTCGATCGTATCTTCTTTGATCAGGGCGTTTAGCGTATCCGCGACCGCTTTTGGCTGTTCGTGGATCTCTTTCATCATAAAGTGCTCGAACCCCGATTTTTCCGCCGCCGCCGCGTCCCATTTGATTTCCGTAAGCGGCTTTTCGATCTCCTCGCGGTCGATATTGTAAAAGCTCGCGCTTCCCTTGCCCAGCCGCGCGATCTCCATATTGCCCATATAGTATACTTTGCGCGTATACCGCAATATCGCAGGCACGTCGGAGGCGATAAACGTTTCTCCCTCCGCCACCCCAACGATCATAGGACTTTCCTTTCTCGCCACGTAAATTTCGTCGGGATAGTCCTTGAAGAGCACGGCGAGCGCGTACGAGCCGCGCACGCGCATCATAAACCGCGACAGCGCGTCGATCGGACCGCCGCCGTATTTTTTCGCGTAATAATCGATCAGCTTCACCGCCGCTTCCGTGTCCGTTTGCGAATAGAACGTATAGCCGCTTTTTTGTAATTTTTCGCGTATTTCTCCATAATTTTCGATAATACCGTTATGCACGGCGACCACCGTTTTATCGTCGCTTTGGTGCGGGTGCGCGTTCCGCTCGGACGGCTCGCCGTGCGTCGCCCAACGGGTATGCCCGATACCGCAATCCCCTTTGAGCGTTTCGCCGCCGTTCGTTTTATCGGACAGCACGCGCAGTCTGCCCTTGGCTTTGACGATCTCCGTTTCGCCGTTACCCTCGCGCACGGCAAGCCCTGCCGAGTCGTAACCGCGGTATTCGAGTTTGGAAAGTCCTTCTAAAAGTACGGGCGCGGCTTGGCGCTTACCCGTAAAACCAACGATTCCACACATTTTTTATTTCCTCTCTTTTATAATATTATTTTTCCCGTAAAAGGGACACTACATTCGTAAAAAAAGGAAAAACTCGCAGGGCTGTTCCCACGAGTTTTCAAAACGCGTTTTTGTAATATTCGATCCTGCCGCCGTCGTACACCTCCGCCACGTCGAACCGTGCGTTCGGCTCTTCGCCCGTTTGCGTGCCGTAATACGCGGCAATCTTATAGTATCTTTTTTGTTTACCGCTATCCACCGCCTCGCGCGGCGCGCCGTATTTATCGCTTAACCGCGCTTTCACTTCCACGAACGCTAGCTCGTCGCCGTCCTCGGCGATAACGTCCGCTTCTCCAAACGGCGTGCGATAATTGGTTTTGAGTATGCGGCAGCCCTGCTTTTTGAGGTATTCCGCCACGAGCTTTTCGCTCGTTTTTCCTAAAAGTTTTTTGTGAAAGTCCTGCGGTGAATGGGGCATAAGCCGTACTCCTTTATCCCTTGGATATGCGCCGCCGTGCCGTAGCCCTTATTCTTTTCGAACGCATACCGTGGATATTGTTTGGCGTATTCGTCCATCAAGTTATCCCGATAGACCTTGGCGATAATGCTCGCCGCGCCGATCGAATAGGAAAGCGCGTCGCCGTGGATCACGCTTTTTTGCGGCGACTTGATATCGATCGTCATATTTCCGTCGGTAAGTACCGTTTCGGGCGTTATCGACAGCGTTTCGATCGCCCGTTTCATACCCAGTTTCGTCGCCTCTAAAATATTGATCTCGTCTATCGTTTTCTCGTCGATCTCCACGATCGTATACGCGATCGCCGTTTGTTTGATTTTTTCAGAGAGCTCCTCGCGCTTTTTCGCGGACAGTTTTTTACTGTCGTCTATTCCCTCGATGATCGAGGTCGCGTCAAGCGGCATGATCACCGCCGCGCAAACGACGGGGCCTGCGAGCGGACCTCTGCCTACTTCGTCCACCCCTGCGATATACTTTAAGCCTTTTGCCTGCAACTCCCGTTCGTAAGCGAGCTTTTCTTCTGCATTCCAAACTTTTTTCATTCTTTCACCATTCAAAATCGGTAAAATCGGCAGGCTTTTCAAGCGTGATCTTACCGATCCTACCTTTACGGAAATCGTCTACGATCGCTTTCGCGCCGCGCTCGTAATCGAACTCGCCGCCGCGGAATATAAACCCTCTGCGCTTACACACCGCCTCGTACATTTTGAGGTTATCCGAAAAGTCCTCGATACCGTAACGCTCGGTCAAATACTGCGGATAATTTTTTGCCAGCTCGCCCAAAAGTTCGAGCGCGATATCGTCCATATCCAAAATATCGTCGTTGACGCTACCGATATACGCAAGGTGTTTGGCGAGGTCTTGATCCTCGAACGAGGGGGGCATCGTCCCAGGGGTGTCGAGGAGATCGAACGCACCGCAACGTAGCCAACGCACGTCGCGCGTAACGCCTGCCTTATCCCCCGTTTTCGCGCGTTTCTGACCGCTGATCACGTTTACGAGCGTACTTTTGCCCGTGTTGGGAATCCCTGCCACCATAAACCGAAACGTACGGTTCAAGCCTTTTGCCTCCGCGCGCGCGCGTTTTTCTTCGGTGATCTCTGTCAGTTTTTGCCATACGAGTCGTTTTGCCGAGGGGTTGGTTGCGTCGCATTTCACGCAATACTTACCCTTACTTTCAAAGAGTTTTTGAAATCCGTCCGTTTTTGCCGCGTCGGCAAGGTCGGCTTTATTGAGAAGATACAAAACGGGTTTTTCCCCGAATATCTTTTTGAAATTTTTATTCACCGTGGCAATGGGTGCGCGCGCGTCGAGTACGCAAATAATACCGTCGCAAAGATCGCGTTTCGCCTCCATATCGCGCATGGCGCGCGTCATATGCCCAGGGAACCATTGTATTTTTTTCATACGTCCTCCTATTTAAGCAGATCGGGACGGCGTTTTTTCGTGAGCTCGATCGCTTGATCGCGCCGCCATTTATCGATCTTGGCGTGGTCGCCGCTACGCAAGATCTCGGGTACGGGCAAGCCGCGGTATTCCTGCGGACGGGTATACTGCGGATATTCAAGCAGGTTTTCGGAAAAACTTTCGTCTACGAGCGACGACGCGCTGATCACGCCGTCCACGTACCGCGAAACGCAATCGGTAAGTACCATCGCAGGCAGCTCACCGCCCGTGAGCACGTAGTCCCCGATAGAAATTTCCTCGTCGATAAACAGATCGATCGCACGTTGATCTACGCCCTCGTAGTGTCCGCAAAGCAAAATCAAGTGTTCGTAGCTAAGGAGCTCGAACACCTTTTGTTGCTTGAACGTTTCGCCTTTGGGCGACATATAAATTCTGCGCGCTTTATGCTCGGGATCGAGCGCGTCGATCGCGCTCCCGATCGGTTGGGCCATCATCACCATACCTGCGCCGCCGCCGAAAGGATAATCGTCGCACTTTAAGTGCTTATCTTCCGTGTAATCGCGAAGATTGACGATATGGATCTCGATTTTTCCGTCCTTTTGCGCTCTGCCCAAAATACTTTCCTGCATAGCGGAAAACATTTCGGGAAACAGGGTTAAAATATCGATTTTCATAATTTTTTATTTCAGATTGAGTTTTTTCTTTAACGTTCGAAGTTCGTACCAAACGCAGAACGCGATCACACCTGCATATAAAAGTATCGTCAGCCAAGTGCTTACGTGCTCGCCTGCCACGGTATTATAAAAGAAGTCCGTCATGCCCGTTTCGCCTATCAAAGTGAACACCGTTTCCAAGGCAATAAAAACGAAATACGCGATAAACACGCGCCAGAACATCTGGCTCTTTTTCTTGAACTTCTGTCCCCAGCAGATCAACGCGCCGCTGACGGCAAACGCGCCGACAAGCCCCTCCGCAAAAAGGATCATATCCTCTATCGCACCCAAAATCACCGAAACGGGATGTTGGGGAACGATCGGATCGAGCTCAATGTAGCCTAAATCCAAATCGCCGGTAACGGAGAACGTATCCAAAAGCACGATACTCACCAAGCTCGCCGCCATCGCGAGCAATACGGCGATCATACCGCTCAAATGCTTGGCTAAAATATGTTCTTCCATAGAGGCGGGTATACTGAACGTTAAGTACCCCTCGTCTTTGAAAAAGTTTTTCTCGTATCTTCTACACGCCACGATAAACGGCGCGACGATCACGCCGATGAGCGCATAGACGTATAGTAATATCGTTAAAATAACGCCTACGGCGATCGTCGCCGGATACTCCTCGCCGCCGAAAGCGCCGAGATCGACGCGCACGAAAATACACATCAACAGGGTGAGCGCAAGCAGTACGATACCGCTGATCGTAAGCGTAGGCAACATTGCTTTCCACTCGTATTTGAGTAATTTTTTGAGTACTCTGCCGCGTACGGGGCGGAGCTTACCCTCTTTATAATCGGAGTCGGGTAAAGGCTGCGGAGTCGTTTTCGGCATATCGAATTCCATTAAATCCATCTGAATACCTCCCTGAACAGCTCGTCGATGGTTTTGCCCTCTCGCTCTTTAATGGCGTTCGTTTCCCCTTGCAACACGATACGCCCCTCTTTGAGAAAAAGAATATAATCAAAATATTGCTCGATTTCCGAGATCAAATGCGTACTGATGATCATGGTCGAGTTTTCGCTTTTATGCGAGAGGATCGTTTGCAGTATGTAATCGCGCGCCGCAGGGTCTACGCCTGCGATGGGCTCGTCGAGGATAAACAGACGGGCGTTTCGCGAAAGGGTAAGGATCAGCGCAAGCTTTTCTTTCGTACCTTTGGAAAGCGTTTTGATCTTTTTCGTTTCGTCTACGCCCAGCTCGCGGATCATTTGCAACGCTTTCGTTTTATCGAAGTCGAGGAAAAAGTCCTCGAAATATTCCAGCTGTTGCATCACCGTGTAATCGTTGTTGAGCGAGTGCGCGTCGGACAAATACGAAACGATCGCTTTCGTTTCCACCCCGATCGCCTTATCCGCGATCTTCAACTCCCCCGACGAGGGGGTGAGTAAGCCGGTGAGCAGCTTGATCAAGGTCGTTTTTCCGCTACCGTTCGGCCCTAACAGACCTACGATCCCTATATTTTCGGGTATTTCGAGCGTAACCTGATTTAAGGCGCAGGTCGAATCGTAGTATTTGGTCAGACCGTTACATTCCACAATGTTTGCCATTTACGTTCCTCCTTGTTCATTATAATATGCCGTCTACGAATTCTTTGGAATTGAAAAATTCCAGATCCTCCATTTTTTCGCCCACCCCCGCAAAGATCACGGGCAAAGAAAGCTCGGAAGAAAGCGAGAATACGAAACCGCCTTTCGCCGTGCCGTCTAACTTGGTGAGTACGATTCCGTCTAATTCCACCGCCTCGTCGAACAGGCGCGCTTGACTTACCGCATTCTGTCCCGTCGTCGCGTCGAGGACGAGCAGTTTCATAAAGTCCGCCTCGGGGAATTCACGCGTTACCACGCGATCCATTTTCCGAAGTTCGTTCATTAAATTTTCTTTCACGTGCAGTCGCCCTGCCGTGTCGATCAAAAGTACGTCCGTCTTTTTCGCTTTTGCGGACGATACCGCGTCGAAGATAACAGCCGAGGGATCGCTTCCCTCCTCGTGTTTGACGATCCGCACTTTCGCGCGCTCCGCCCATATGGAAAGCTGTTCGCTCGCCGCCGCGCGGAAAGTATCCGCCGCCGCGACCGTAACCGTTTTCCCTTTGGAGAGGAAATAGTGCGCGAGCTTTCCCACCGTGGTTGTCTTACCCACGCCGTTCACGCCCACGAGCATGATCACGCAGGGATAGGAGGGAGGCTCGACTTCCGATTCTTCGAGCATTTCCGTGAGTATCGTTTTAAGCAAACCCGTTACGTACGCCTCGTCTTTGAGTTTTTCCGAAATCGCCTGCGCTTTCACGCGCTCGACCACCTCTTCCGCCGTCGTTACCGATACGTCGGAGGAGATGAGTATTTCTTCCAACTCCTCGTAAAACTCGTTGCCGAGCTTGTTTTTGGAAAACAGAACGCGGAGTTTTTCCGAAAGGTTATCTTTCGTCTTTTTCAACGCTCCGAATAATTTATTGAATATTCCCATTTTCTATTCTATCGTTCCAGCTCCTAATTTACTTTCCACCTCCGCAAGCTTGACGGAAACTATTTTCGATACGCCCTTTTCCTGCATGGTAACGCCAAAAAGCGAATCCGCCTGATTCATCGTCGGTTTTCTGTGCGTGATGACGATAAATTGCGTATCGAGCGCGAATCTTTTTAAGTAAGACGCAAATCTATCCACGTTCGCGTCGTCGAGTGCCGCTTCGATCTCGTCGAGGATACAGAAGGGCATCGGACGGGATTTGAGGATCGCAAACAGGATCGCGATCGCCGTAAGCGCGCGTTCGCCGCCCGACAAAAGGGATATTTTCGTGAGCTTTTTCCCAGGGGGACAAGCCACGATCTCCACGCCTGCCGCAAGAGGATCTTCCCCTTCTACGTAGTCGATTTGGAGTTCCGCTTTGCCGCCGCCGAAGAGTTCTTTGAACGTCGTTTTGAAGTTTTCGTTGATAAGATCGAAACCCTCGTTGAAGATACGCAACATTTCCTCGCGTATCTCGTTCAAAGCCGATTGCAGATCGTCGATGGCTTTCTGCAAGTCGTCGCGCTGGGTGATCATATGATCGCAATGTTCTCTTTCGCTCTCGTATTCCTCCACCGCGTTGGGATTAACGGGACCGAGCATCGTGATCTTGCGCTTTAACGCCGTGATCAGATTCGCCGCCTCGTTCACGTCGAAATTCTCCGCGCGCAGGGGCAGACAGCTTTCGTAATCGAGCTCGTACGCCTCTTCCAAACGCGTGCGAAGATTTTCGAGGTTGGTATCGATCTTACTGATCTCGATCTCGCATTTATAACGCTTGTCCGATTGCTTGGTGAGCGTTTCTTGCAAGTTTTCTTTTTCCTCTTCGAGCGCGAGCTGTTCGGCGTTGACCGTTTCCTTTTCTTTGGATATCTCGTTGATCTCGTCCACGATCGCCTGTACCGCCGCTTTTTCTTCGTCGGTAAGCTCTTTCTCCTGCGCCTCCGCCTCCAAAGCATTGAGCTTGGTCTGCGCGTTCGTCTGCTCGTACTCCGTTTCGATAATACGCTTAACGAGGTCTTCCTTTTCCTGCGTTAAACGCTCGATCTTTTCCGTTTGTTTTTCGATCGCCGAACGCAACGACGCGTATTCGAGTTCCGCTTTTCGCAAAGTTTCGCTCTTTTGCGCGCGTTCTTCCTTAAATTCCTCGTAGCTCTTGCGCTGACCTGCGATTTGTTCTTCCGCCGCTTTGCGCTTTGCCGCAAGCTGTTCCTCCGAAAGCGTGGAATTCGCCTCCTCCGATTCGAGCTCTGCAAGCTTTGCATTCAATTCCGCAAGCGCCTGCGCGTACGTTTCGATATCGCTTTCCGTTTCGGCAAGCTGTTGGATAAGCGCCGTTTCACGCTGGGTAAGCCCTGCGATCTCGCTATTCGCGCCTTGATATTTTTCGCGGAGCTTATCCACCTCCGCCTCCGCCTCGGCGCGCGCCTTTTCGCTGTTTGCGATCGCCGCTTTCAGCTTTTCGATATACTTCTGTTTCTTGACGATATTATCCTTACATTCCTGAATCTTACGCTCGTTGGAAAGCAGCGAGCCCGCGTCCTTTCTACGGCTTCCGCCCGTCATCGAACCGCCCGTGGCGATCGTGTCGCCGTCGAGCGTTACGATCTTGAAAAGATTTCCGTATTTTTTCGCGATCGCCGTTGCGTTGGCGATATTGTCGCAGATCAGCGTGTTTCCGAGCAGGTTGGAAATGACGTTATAATAATACTCGTCGTATTTGACAAGCTCGGTCGCAAGCCCCATCGCGCCGCGTTCTTCAAGCGCACGACGGATCTCCCTCGAATCAGGACGGGGACGCATACTCGCTACCGGTAAAAACGTTACGATACCGCCGTTGGCGCGCTTTAAGTACTCGATGAGATAGCGCGCGTCGTCTGCGGTAGGCGTTACGACGTTTTGCATTGCGCCGCCGAACGCCGTTTCGATCGCCGTTTCGTATCTTTGTTCGGTGGAAACGATATCGGCGAGCGCGCCGTGGAGGCGTTTTTGCAGATCGGGGTTGGTCTTTGCCACCGACAACAATCTGCGTACCGATTCTTTATAGCCCTCGAAACGGTTTTTCAAACTGATATACATTTCGAGGTTTTCTTTGAGCGACGCGATCTGACCGTTCGCATTGAACAGCTCTTGATTGAAATCGTTGATCGTAAGCTGCATTTCGCGCGCTTCTTCCTGCTTTTCTTCAAAGTCGCGCATACCCGTGGAAGTGAACGATTGCAGACCTTTCAAGTCCTTTCTCACCGACGCAAGCTCGTCGGAAAGACGTTCCTTTCTGTCCTTGGTTTTATCGATCGTATCGGAAAGTTCTTTAATACGTTCTTTCGTCGCCTCCAAGCGCGCCGCGAGCGTGCCGAGGTTTTTCTTCAATTCGGAAAGATCGTCGGCGGAAGAGAGCTGGCTCTGACGGTTCTCGTCCGACAGCTTTTCAAATACCTCGATCTTTTTATCGAGCGCAGCTACCGCGCTACGCAAAACCTCCGTCTGCGTTTCCAGCTCGACGATACGCTTGGTATCCTCCGCGTTTTTCTTGGTCGTGATCGCGATCTCGTCCCCGATCTCGTTGATACGCGCCTTGCTCGCCGCGAGCATTTCCGTCGCCGCTTCGATCTGCGAACGGTAGGTATGTATACGCTCTCTTACGAGTTTGAGCTCGCCGTCCTTTCGCTCGTTCCCTACGGAAAGTTCCACGCGCTTATCGTTGAGCTCGGTCAAACGCAAGTCCGCCCGATTGATCTTTTCACGGTTTTCGTCCAGCTTACGGTTAATGCGTTCGATACCCGTATTCAGCTCGATGATCTTATCGGAAATCGTAACGATATCCTTTTTGAATTTACTCTTTTCGTTTTCGGCGTTTTCGTAGCGGTAAATATACGTATTCGCCTCGTTGAGTTTCAAGCTTTCCGAATACTCGTTATATTCTTTCGCCTTTTCCGCCTCCCCTTTCATTCTTCCAAGGTGGCGTTCCGATTCGTCGATACGCTGACTGTAAATGAACAGGTTGGAGTTGGAATCCTCGATCTTGCGTTCGATCTCCTCTTTACGGTTTTTATAGATCATAAGTCCGAGCGCCTCTTCGAAGATAACGCGACGGTTTTCCGGCCGCGCGTTCATGATCTGTTCGACCTGACCTTGTCCGATAATGGAATACCCCTCCTTACCAAGACCGATCTTATGGAAAAGTTCGACGAGATCGCGCTGACGACTTACCTGTCCGTTGATGAGATATTTACTCTCCCCTTTGCGATCGAGGCGACGCGTCATCGACACCTGCGGTTCGGCAATTTCCGTAAATTTTCCGTCCTCGTTATCGAAAACGAGGGTAACCTCGCAGCTCGACTGCGGATTTCTCGTTACCGTACCGCCGAAAATGACGTCTTGCATGCTCGATCCGCGCAGGGCTTTTGCCGATTTCTCGCCAAGCACCCAACGCACCGCGTCGGCTACGTTACTCTTACCGCAACCGTTCGGACCTACGATACAGGTTACTCCGTCCTCAAAACGGATCTTCGTTTTGTCGGCAAAGGATTTGAAACCGACGAGTTGAATTTCTTTTAAGTCCACTTACGTTCTCCTTTTTATTATTTTTTATCTATTATCTATTCTTTATTCTTCTTTTTGAGTTCCCAAAGCAATCGCGCCGAGGCGGTCGCGATCGCCTCTTTCTTCGTTTTACCGTCCCCCTGCGCTTCTTCGCCCATTGCGCGGAGTTTGCAATAAAAATGCGGCGCGTTATCCTTGCCTGTGCGCGTGATTTCCGCTATTGCTTGCGGCTGTCCGCGCTTTTCCAAAAATTCTTTGAGCTCGCCCGTGGCGTTGCCCGTTTTGATATCTAATTTCAAATTACCGTGCTTTAAGATAAATTTCTTCGCCCGTGCGTAGCCGCCGTCGAGGTATATCGCCGCGACGATCGCCTCGAATAAACTCGATTTGGGCTTGCCTTTGAGGTTATATTCCGTGCCCTTATACCGCAGATACCCGTATACGCCGAGCGCGTCCACCGCCGAATCGAGCGCGTCCTTACAAACAAGCTTTTGCCGTTGCGAGGTCATCTTACCTGCCGTCGCCTTTTCGTCTTTACCGTATTGCCATTCGGTAACGACGAGCTCCAACACCGCGTCCCCCAAATACTCCATTCGATCGTTATGCTTACCGCCGAACAGATGACTGTACGTGGAGTGCGTGAACGCCTCTTCGAGCAGCGCCTTGTTTTTGAAGGTATAGCCCAGCTTTTGTTCGATCTCTGCGTGCGGAAAACTCATTCGTTTGCTCCCGTCGTCGCCGCCGCCGTGATCGCGTCCATATCCACGCTATCGAGCATGGTTTTGATCTTTTCCGTGAGATTGCCGCGCGCCGCCGTCGCCGCCTGTTCGATACATACGGAAAATCCGAGTGCTTTGGAGTTACCGTGTCCTTTTACGACCGTTTTCGTAAGCCCCAAAAACGTTGCGCCTCCCACCGCTTCGTAGTCCAGACCTTTCTTGATCTTTTTAATGATATCGCCGCAAAGCAGAGCGCGAAGTTTTGTGAAAAGATTGCGCTTGAATTCCTGTTTCATGATCGTGGATACCGCTTTTCCGCAACCCTCGACCGCTTTCATGGCGATATTGCCCGTGAAACCGTCGGAAACCATAACGTCGATATCTCCGTACATAAGCTCGCGCGCCTCGGCGTTGCCCTGATAGTTGATACAATCGATCTTTTTGAGTATTTCGTTCGTTTCCTGTTGCAGGAGCAATCCTTTATGGTCCTCCGTGCCGTTATTAAGCAAGCCCACGCGCGGATTCTCCACGCCGAACACCGTCTGCGCGTACGCCGACGCCATCATAGCAAAGTGTACGAGGTTGATACTCTTACATTCGAGGTTCGCGCCGCAATCGCAAAGGAGGGTAACCTCCCCTCTGTGGTTGGGGATTGCGGGACAGAGCGCCGGACGGGACACTCCTTTAAGCCGACCTAAAATAAGTACGCCTGCGGTAAGCACCGCGCCCGTCGAACCGGAGGATACCAAGCCCTCCGCTTTTCCCTCTTTCAGCAGGCGGAACGCCACGACGAGGGAGGAGTCTTTTTTCGTTTTCACCGCTTTCGTCGGGATTTCCTCCATGCCGATCGTTTCCGTCGTATGTACGATCTCCAAACGCGTTTGATCGTATTGATAATTGGCAAGTTCTGCCTTGATCTGCGTTTCGTCGCCGACAAGGATCAAATACAAATCCTTATCCTTATTCAGCGCAAGCACGCTACCTGCCACCTGCTGTTTCGGGGCAAAATCGCCGCCCATTGCGTCTACTACGATCTTCGTCATATTTTTTCTCCTTAATACTCTAAATTGCTTACCGTTCTGGGATAGGGCACTACATCTCTAATATTCGCAATACCCGTCAAATACATCACCATTCTTTCAAAGCCCAAGCCAAAGCCGCTGTGCGTCGTGCCGCCGTATTTGCGCAAGGCAAGATACCACGAGTAGTCCTCGGGGTTCATACCAAGCTCTTTGATACGGTTATACAGCTTGTCGTAGTCCTCTTCTCTTTGCGAGCCGCCGACGAGCTCTCCGATCCCAGGGACGAGCAGATCCGCCGCCGCCACCGTTTTTCCGTCGGGGTTCTGTTTCATATAGAACGCCTTGATCTCCTTGGGGTAATCGGTGAGGAACACCGGCTTTTTATACACGCTTTCCGTGAGGAATCTCTCATGCTCGCTCTGCAAATCCTTGCCCCAGAAAATATTCTTATCGTCGAATTTATCCGCGTTCTGTTTGAGTATTTCGATCGCCTCGGTATACGTCAAGCGCACGAACGCGTTTTCGGATACGTTTTTCAGTCTTTCAAGCAAGCCGTTGTCCACGAATTTATTGAGGAATTCCAGCTCGTCTTTGCACGTTTCGGAAACGTAGTCGATGATATATTTCACCATCGCTTCCGCCACGTCCATATCCCCTGCCAGATCGCAGAACGCCATTTCCGGCTCGATCATCCAAAATTCCGCCGCGTGGCGCGCCGTGTTGGAGTGCTCCGCGCGGAAGGTCGGGCCGAACGTGTACACGTTGCCGAACGCCATCGCGTACGTTTCGGCATTCAGCTGTCCGGACACCGTAAGCGCCGCTTTTTTACCGAAAAAGTCCTCTTTGTAATCGACCTTTTTGCCGCCTTTTGCAAGCTCGTCGAGATCGAGGGTGGTTACTTGGAACATCGCGCCCGCGCCCTCGCAATCGCTACCCGTGATAATGGGGGTGTGAACGTAGACAAAGCCGCGGTCGTTGAAGAATTTATGCACCGCGATCGCCGCCTCGCTGCGAATACGGAACGCCGCGCCGAACAAATTCGTTCTCGGCCGTAAATACGCGATCTCACGTAAAAATTCGACGGAATGGCGTTTCTTTTGCAAGGGATAATCGGGCGTCGACTCCCCCTCTACCGTAATTTCCGTCGCTTTGATCTCGTAGGGTTGTTTATTTTCGGGCGTGAGCACCACTTTCCCTTTCACCACGAGCGCCATACCCACGTTGCCGCGTGCGATCTCGTCGTAGTTTGCAAGGTTTGCGCGTTCGAACACGATCTGCGTGCTCTTGAAACAGCTACCGTCGTTGAGTTCGATAAAGCCGAACGCTTTCGAATCGCGGATCGTTCTTGCCCAGCCTGCCACGACGACTTCTTTTTCGCCGTAAGCAGGGAGGTTTGCATTGAGTTCTTTGAGTTGAAGTCTTTCCATCGTCAACCTGCCTTTTTCAAAGGGAAAAGCTCCATTTTCGTCTTACGACGCTTTTCCCGTATAATAGTTCTCTTTATTATAACATTTTTTCAAAGAAAAGACAAGCGTTGAAAGGTATTTAATCGGGCGTATTCTCGATTTTTTTGACGATTATCCCCTGAACGGGACGATATTCGTCCGTGCGCAGCCGTTTTCGCATTACCAGCTTTTCCCCGTGATAACGCTCCAAATACGCCTCGCTCTTCACCCCGTTTTTAGGCGAACGGAGTATTTCCTCTTTATCCCCCGCCTTGATGATGGGCGCAGGCGGCGGCGTTTCGGAAAGTACGCTCGATACGATCTCGTAGCGATACCCGTCCTTTTGCCCCGAAAAGTACACGCGCACGCCCCCCTCGAACACCTCGGCGGTGAGCCGCACGGGAAAGGCGTGGGGGTTGGTGAATTTGAGATCGCTCTGCGTGGATACCATCGCGTCGCGCGAGGGGGCGACGTAGGGCACTTGCAGAGTATGGGGGTGGTATTCGGTAACGTTCAGTCCCGATTTAAGCGCGGCGTTATAGAGCGTCGTACTCACCTGACAAACGCCGCCGCCCGTGCCGAGTACGTATTCGCCGTTGACGATAATTTTCGCCTGCTTGAACCCTGCCTCCTCCGTTCTTCTGCCCACCGTCTGATTAAAGGAAAATTCCCCGAACGGCTGAATGGTAACGCCGCTTATCAGCGCCGCCGCGATCGAAATGTTCTCACACCTGCCCCCGTCGTTTGCATTGAAATAAGTGGTATACGAGGATATCTTTTCCCACTTCGTTGCCGCATTCACGTCCGCGGTTTTAACCGTCGGAAAAAATAAGAAAAGGGCGCTCGCAAAAAGGAGCGCCGCCGCTTTTTTGGCGTGATGTTTTCTCGTGCTACGCATATTCGCCCGTCCCCTCTCGTATGTACCTTGAACAGTATGCGCAAGGGAAAGGTCGGTTATTCTTTTACGCGACCTTTTTCGATACGGATCTTTTTACATTCAGCGCCGTAGAGCACGCGCTCGGCGTGCGTGCAGGTGAGGATCGTCTGTATGCCCGAAATACGTTTGAGCAGTTTTTTTCTGCGCGGCAGATCGAGCTCGCTCATCACGTCGTCTAAAACGAGTATGGGATATTCCCCCGAAAGGTCTTTGAATATCTGCACCTCCGCAAGTTTGAGCGAAAGCGCCGCCGTACGCGTTTGCCCCTGCGAGGCGTAGGCTTTTGCGTCCACGCCCGAAATGGTTACGTCCAGATCGTCGCGATGAGGACCTACCGTCGTAAATCCGAGGCGTAAATCTTTATCGTAATTGTTCGAAAGCCGACGGGCAAGCGTCGCCGCGAGCTCTTCCTCGTCCCCTTTATACGTCTTATCGAGCTTCACTTCCAGTTCCTCTTGATCGTCCGTCAAAAACGCGTGCATCTCCTTGGCGTAAGGGGAAAGCTTTTCCAAAAATTCCCTGCGTTTTTTGACGATGACCGCGGCGTAGCGGCAGAGCTGTTCGTCCCATACGGGCAGGGTATCGAGCACCAAGGAATAATCGGGATTTTTCAAAAGGGCGTTACGTTGATCGAGTATTTTATTATAACGGAGCAAAGCCGTGTAATAGGCAGGCGAGGTCTGGGAAATGGAAATATTCATAAACCGCCGCCGCTCGTCGGGGCCGTCCTGAATGAGCCGAAGCTCCCCTGGGGAGAAAAACACGCTGTTTACGTGCCCCATCAAATCGGCGTTTTTATTGATTTTACTACCGTTTACGCGTATCTCGCGCTTATTTTCGGAAATTTCCGCCTCAATCGTTACCTTTCCGTAGCGGTTTTCCGCCTCCGCGACGATCTTTGCCGTTTCCGCGCCCATTTTCACGAGCTGTTTATCGTGGCGTATACGGAGGGACGCGCCCGTACAAAGGTAAAAAACCGCCTCCGCACAGTTGGTCTTGCCCTGTGCGTTTTTCCCAAAGAGTACGTTCAATCCGTCCGAAAAAAGGAAATTTTCGCACTCGTAATTTCTGAAATTTTGCAAGAATAATTTTTTAATTTGCATAATTCTTTCTCAAAATCCGCTTAAAATCGCTTTCTTTTCCGCGCGTTTCGTAGTATAATTATATCAAATAATTTTCAAAATTTCAAGATAATAAGCAGGGAAAAGGTAAAAAATAATCGCACAGGGGATAAAACGTTTATGGCAGAGAGCACGCAACTTCAATTTATCTGGAAACAAATCAGCGAACGGGCGCAAAATCTCATTACGCCCATTTCCTACGATCATCTCATCAAAGATCTCGAACCGTTCGACATTTCGGGGCGTAAGCTCATACTCAAATGCTCGTCCGAACTCAACGCAACCTCGATCATGAACAAATTCGCGGATAAAATGCGCGAAGCGATCGTGAAAAGCGATTGCGGCGTGAACGATTTCCGTTTATACGTGGAGGGGAGCAATATCTACACGCTCGACTCCGACGACGATTTTGCGGAAATTTTTCAAGCCTCTCCCATCAATAAGGGTTTCACGTTCGATTCGTTCGTCGTAAGCCACGGGACGAAACTCGTATACGCGGCGGCGAAAGCGGTCGCCGAAGCCCCCGGGGAGTCGTTCAACCCCCTCTTTATCTACGGGGAATCGGGTTTGGGCAAAACTCACCTTTTGCACGCGATCGCCAACGAACTCGCGCAAAACGCGCCCGAAAAGAAAGTGCTCTATACGACTTGTGAAAACTTCCTCAACGAGTTTATCGACTCGATCGCGCAAAAGAGCGGCGCGCGTTTCCGTTTGCACTACCGCAACGTGGACGTTTTGATGATCGACGATATCCAGTTCCTCAAAAACAAAACGCAGGTACAGGAGGAATTTTTCCACACCTTCAACGAGCTCTCGGCACAGAACAAACAGATCGTTTTGACCTCCGACCGTCCTCCCAAGGAAATCGCGACGCTCGAAGAAAGACTGCGCACTCGCTTTGAGGGGGGTATGATCGCGGATATTCAACCGCCCTCCCCCGAAACCAAGATCGCGATCTTAAAGCGTAAAGCGCTCGATCGGAAATGTTCCCTCCCCGACGACGTTTTGGAATTTTTGGCGCGCGATTCGGGACACGACGTGCGTACGCTCGAAGGCAGACTGACCAAAGTCATCTTTGCAAGCAAGCTCCACGAAGAGCCGATTTCTTTGCAGCTCGCCAAGCTCGCCTTGTCCGAGTCGGTGAACGAATCGGAAGAACAAGAGGACGTAACGCCCGAAAAGATCGTCGCCGCCGTTTGTTCTTATTTTAAGCAAAAGCGCGAAGATCTACTCGGCAAAGGCAAGAAAGCCGACCTTGTAAAAGCGCGTCAGATTTGTGCGTATTTGATGTGCGAAATGCTCTCTCTCCCCCTCGTTTCCGTCGGAAATATACTCGGCGGTCGCGATCACACCACGATTATGTACGCGCGCGATAAAATGGAAAAGCTCGCAAAGCTCAACGATAAGCTCGCAAAGGAAATCGACGATATTAAAAATATCGTTCTCAAAAAGTAAATGACGGATCATCAGACAGAATTTTTGGAATACGCCGCAGGAGCGGTAGTCGTAGGCGCGGGACACGCAGGTTGCGAAGCTGCCCTTGCTTTGGCGCGTACGGGCGTAAAAACCGCCCTTTTAACCCTCAATCTCGACAGTATCGGATTTATGCCCTGCAACCCCTCGATCGGCGGTACGGCAAAAGGACATCTCGTGCGCGAGATCGATGCGCTCGGCGGTGAAATGGGTATCGTAGCCGACGACACCGCGTTGCAGCTGCGTATGCTCAACGTCGGCAAGGGCGCGGCGGTACAATCCCTACGCGCGCAATCGGACAAAAACGCCTACCACCGCGCAATGAAAAGCGTGCTCGAAAATACGCCCAACCTCCGTATCATTCAGGCGGAGGTTACGGAAATTCTTGTGGAAAACGGCAGGTGCGTGGGCGTAAAAACCAACTACGGCGGCGTGATCTCCGCGCAAGCGGTCGTCCTTTGTACGGGCGTGTACTTGAACGGCGAAACGATCACGGGCGACGTCGTGAAAAAATCGGGCCCGAACGGATTCGCCCCCGCCAACGAGCTCACGGACAGTCTGCTTGCGCTCGGCTTTCACGTGCGGCGGTTCAAAACGGGCACGCCTGCGCGGTTGGACGGGCGTACGATCGATTATTCCAAATGCGAGATCCAAAACGGCGACGAGGATATCTACCCGTTCTCTTTCATGCACGACAGCGCGCCGACGAGCAAGCTCCCCTGTTATCTGACCTATACCAACTCCACCACCCACGAGGTGATCTTGCAAAACCTCGACCGTTCCCCCCTTTATAACGGTACGATACAATCGACGGGCCCTCGCTATTGCCCCTCGATCGAAACGAAAGTCGTACGGTTCAAAGATAAAGAACGGCATCAGATCTTTTTAGAGCCCGAAGGCGCGGACACCCTCGAAGTATACGCGCAGGGGCTTTCTACCTCTATGCCGCACGACGTGCAACGGGCGATGTATACCTCCGTCGCGGGTTTGGAAAACGCCGATATCGTGCGCTACGGCTACGCGATCGAATACGATTGTATCGACACCCTCGACGTATTGCCCACCCTCGAATTCAAAAAGGTTTCGGGCGTGTACACCGCAGGACAGATCAACGGCACGTCGGGCTATGAAGAGGCGGCGGCGCAGGGGCTTATGGCAGGTTTGAACGCCTCGCTGAAAATACGCGGCCTACCCCCTCTTATCTTACGTCGCGACGAGGCGTATATCGGGGTACTCATCGACGACCTCGTAACCAAGGGCACGGACGAGCCCTACCGCATGATGACCTCGCGTGCCGAACACCGTATTTGTTTGCGCCAAGACAACGCCGATTTCCGTCTGACGGAAAAGGGGTATGCGTGCGGCTTGGTGAGCGAAACGCGGTATCAAAGGTATCTTGCGCGAAAGGCGAAATACGAGGAATTGCTTGATTCGTTGCGTACACGGGTACCTCAAAAGGAGGCGGCGGCGTTTTTGAAAAACTACGGCTACGACGCACCGAGCGGCAGCGTATCCTATGCGGATATGATGAAACGCTCCATTTCTTTGAAAGATATTATGACGGAATTTGAGGTGTTTTCGGAGTATTCCAAGGACGTTTTGGAAACGGCGGAGATCACGGTGAAATACGAGGGGTACTTAAAACAAAACCTCGAACAGATCGAAAGAGCAAAGCGCTTGGAGGACAAGGCTTTGCCTGCCGATTTAGACTACGATACGATCCTTGGATTGCGTTTAGAGGCGCGTGAAAAGCTCAACCGCGTCAAGCCTTTGAATTTAGGGCAAGCAGGCAGGATCTCGGGTGTCAACCCAGCCGATATTTCCGTGCTTATGGTTTGGCTTGCCACGGCAAAATAAGAAAAAGGACTATCTTTTCGGATAGTCCTATTTTTTATATTCCCAAATGATATACGGCAAATAAAAACAATCGGATAACGAGGTGATAGAGAGAAATCGTTATTGCCGTTAAACTCGTCTTTCTGCCCGTCATAAAATAGCTGTTCGACTGCGACAGTCCCACGCTCCCGAAAATCAACCCCAAAACGGGAAGAAAAAAGGAAAATACCAACCCTACGATCGCCATTTTGTTCGGACTCTTCATTGCGATACCGCCTCCTTCGTATTTTAACCTCTTTTCATGATCACCCTTTTCATACTTTATATACCCCGTTTTTTGCTCACACGCACAGACTGTTAAACCACCTGCCTATCGGCTCGTGATAGATCACGCCGACGGTCAATATCGCAAGACACAAGACGATCACGACGACCGTTCCCAAGATCCCACGTCCTTCATTGCCGTTTCTATTATTTTTGCCTGACATTATTTTACCTCTGTTTT
Organism: Clostridia bacterium; assembly: GCA_017463025.1. Taxonomy (GTDB): domain Bacteria; phylum Bacillota; class Clostridia; order Christensenellales; family Borkfalkiaceae; genus Scatosoma. The sequence goes on along the minus strand of JAFTPZ010000003.1, from coordinate 18,801 downwards.
GCATGAAACATACGTTATTTTAGCATAGAAAGTTCTATATGTCAAGTTTTTTGAGGATAAAATTATAGAATTTTCTATTTTTTTGTTTCTGGGATAGAAAATTCTATATAATATTAATATAGAGTTTACTGTATCGGGGTGAAAGTAAATGACAAAAAAGAACTTGGAGTTCAAGGAGATATTAACGAATTTTCTCAAAGAGAACGAGCTGTCGCAAACGAAATTCGCACGCATGGTGGGCGTGAAACAAAGTCAGGTGAGCGAATGGTTAAGTGGTAAGGCGAAACCGAGCTACGATTTATTAAAGCAGATTTCCCTTGCTTTTGGAATTTCCGCAGATTATTTTTTAGGTATTATCGATTGATATGAAAAGGACTATCCGAAAAGATAGTCCTTTTATGGTGCACTCGGCGAGGTTTTGCCGTTTCCCGCAAGCGTGAACCCTCGGCAAAGCGTCGTCGCTTCGCTCCTCGCGCGAACCGTTGTGAGTTCTCGCCTATCCGTCGAGCACAAAAAAACACCCTCAAAGGGTGTTTTGGTGCACTCGGCGAGGCTCGAACTCACAACGAGGGCGTCGGAGGCCCTTGTTTTATCCAATTAGACTACGAGTGCGTATTCTTTTTTCAAAAAGCATATATATTTTACTATTTTTTACTTCCTTTTTGCAAGCGTTTATGGTATAATATTTCCAAATTCCCGAAAAAATTTTTATTGCGGCGACAAAATTTCCAAAAGGAGGGCGTTTGAATATGTCGAAAACGGTCGTAATCGGTATGAGCGGCGGCGTGGACAGCTCCGTAGCGGCGTTGCTATTGAAAGAACAAGGCTATAACGTGATCGGGCTGTTTATGCAAAACTGGGACGAAGTGGACGAGAACGGCTGTTGTACCGCCGAGGAAGATTTCGCCGACGTTCGTCGCGTTTCCGCCCTGCTCGATATCCCTTACTACACGGTAAATTTCGCCAAGGAGTATATGGACCGCGTGTTCTCCTATTTCCTCGCGGAATACAAGGCAGGCAGAACGCCCAACCCCGACGTATTATGCAACCGCGAGATCAAATTCGGACCTTTCCTTGAAGAGGCGAAAAAGCTGGGCGCGGACTATATCGCCACGGGGCATTATTGTAAAATTTTACACGATAACGGCGTGCATTACCTGCAAAAAGCCAAAGATCAGAACAAGGATCAGACCTATTTCCTCAACCAACTTTCGCAAACGCAACTTCAAGACGTGTTATTCCCCTTACAGGATATGGAAAAACCCGAAATACGCCGTATCGCGCTCGAAAACGGATTGGCGACGGCAAAAAAGAAAGACAGTACGGGCATTTGCTTTATTGGCGAGCGTAATTTCCGAAAATTCCTCTCCACCTATCTCCCTGCCTGTAAAGGCAAGATCCTCGATCTTTCGGGCAAGCAGGTGGGCGAACATTCGGGGCTTATGTATTACACCCTCGGTCAGCGCCGCGGACTCGATCTTGGCGGCATCAAGGGCGAAGACGAGGGGGGCAGATGGTTTGTCGTGAGAAAAGACCTTGAAAAGAATATCCTCTACGTTTCCCACGGCGACGAAACGCCTCTTTATTCCAAATCGTGCGAAGTATCGGGATTTAATTGGATACCCTTCAAACCCAAAAAAAGGGAGTTTGCTTGCAAGGCGAAATTCCGCTACCGTCAACCCGATCAGAACGTGTTCGTGCGCGTGAACGCCGACAAAACGTTGCATATCGAGTTTGCGGAAAAGCAACGCGCGGTAACGGAAGGGCAATACGCCGTGTTATACGATCACGAAAACTGCTTGGGCGGCGGCGTAATCGAAAGCGCGGAATATTGAAATTCCGCGTTCAACGCATACCTGCCCCTATCGTTTGATAACACAATCCCCGAACGGAGAACACTCCGTTCGGGGATTATTTCACGTTATTCTTCTTTTTTGAATATTGCGTAATAAGTCGTCCGCGTACTGTAAAAATCCAACCTCACGCCGTCGGAATAGCTTACGCGCCACGAATCGGCGTCCGCCGCTTCAAACCAACCCATACAATCGTAGCCCTCGTCCGCGATCGCCGTCACGTAAGGTGCGGGATATTGGTCGGATATAACTACGACTTCGATTTTCTTGCCGCTCTGCCCCTCATAGGATAACGTTCCGCCGTCTAACGCAATTAAAGTAAATACTTTCCCGAAGATCGCCTCGACGTAGAAATCCTCGGTGAGCGTGTCCGTACGCGTCGCCGTCTTTACGCCGTCCGACCAGCCGTAGAATGCCCAACCCTCTTCCGGTACAGCCGTTGCCTGTACCGTGTAATCATTGGCATATCTCGCCATATCGGATACCACGACCTTGCCCAAGCCGCCGCTCAATCCAACCTCAGCGGTATACGTATATACGGGCTTAAAAATCGCCTGAACTTCTATATTTTCGCGCACGTCCTTTTCTTGGCGTACCATCTCCGTTACGCCGTCGCTCCAACCGATAAATTCATACCCGTTATTGGGATACACCGCAACCTCTTCCCCATCCAAGCCCTCTATCAGCCGTTGTTCCACGGGCGTGGGATCGGTAGAAACAAACCAATCGTCGCCACGATCGTACATATCCACAACGAATCCGCCGCCCTCCGTGCAGGTGTATCGCACGGTATAAACGGGCAAAACCAGCTCAAATTCCGCGACAACGCTTATGGACGATTGTACGTTATTATCCTGCCTCTTCGCCGTCTTTACGCCGTCGCTCCACCCGACGAACTCGTACCCGTAGTCCGCGACCGCCGTTACTTCATATCCGTCCTCCCCCTTTTCCACGACCTGTTCGGTATCGCCTGTGATCGAGCCGCCCTCGCCTGCCGCGTACGTAAGCGAATACTGCACGGGTACGTAATCGAGTTTATAGTACCCCGACTCTCCGATCGACATATATAAAGTGGGCCCGTCGCCCTCTTTTTGTCCGTAAAAGAATATGCGGTCTTTCCATAAATTTTCCGTATAAAAGCCCATATTGAGATTAAAATACTCGCCATTTTGAATACCGTTCGTATTGGTTGCGTGAAAAGCAAATATCCACCCCACCGTTAACGTATCGCTGACAAATCCCTCCCCTTTCGTATACGTGCCCGTTTCCGTAGCTTGTCGATAATACCCGTCATTGGTATTTATATACATTTCATATATTTGATAGCTCCCGTCTTGATACAGCGATACGATCATTTCACCGCCATAAGGAAACACATATGCCGTTTTATAACTACCGTAAAAGTTTTCATATTTCTCCGTATTGATTCCCGTCCCCGAACTATTCGCGCTTCCCTCGCTTGAACAAGCCCAGCCGCATAAAGCGCACAATACGGCGACCGTCGCAGTCAAAAATATCCTCCAAAATCTCCTGTTCATAATGCTATTTCTCCTTGGTTATTGCATACATTGCAAGAATTTCTTGCATTCTATATTATATAACAGTTTTTCTTGCAAGTCAAGTATTTTGCAATAAATTCTTGCTATAATATAAAGACAAAGGGGATAACTATGTTACGATTACGCAGTTTACGGGAAGAGGCAGGAAAAACACAAGCGCAACTTGCAGCGATTTTCAAAATCAGTCGTCAAGTCTATGCAAACTATGAAAACGAAATCAATCAGCCGTCGCTCCATATGTTGATCGCGATGGCAAATTACTTTCAATGTAGTTTAGACTATTTATTAGGGCGTTCGGACGATTTCGGCAACGTTACCGTCGTCCCCGAATATTCCGAAAAAGAAAATTTTTCAGCCGAGGAAAGAACGCTTTTGAAAGATTTCCGAACTCTGAATAGCCACAACAAACAAATATTACTCGACTTTGCCTGTTTCCTAAAAGAAAAACGCCAAAAATAAATCGGACGATTAAAACCGTCCGATTTATTTTATTTTTATACAGTTTATAAATTTTCCTTTACGAAATTTTCCAAAACGGGTTGGGGCACGAAACCGAGGCTGTTTGCCGCAGGCTTGCCGCCCTTAAACGCGATAATATTCGGGATCGAGGTGATGCCGTATTTCATTGCCGCACTTTCGCTTTCTTCCTCGTCAATGTCGATCTTTACGAACACCGCTTGTCCTTCGTATTTATCCGAAACATCCTCAAAGACGGGCGCGAGCATTCTGCAAGGACCGCACCAGTTCGCCCAGAAATCGCAAAACACCGTTTTGTTCGTGCTCGCGATCACCTCTTCCAACTCTTTACCGTTCACGTACTTGACCATAATTTTTTCCTCCCTTTTTTAGTTTCTATCAATTATTCGAAAAATATGCCACCGCGCCGTCAAAGCTTACCTTTTCGCTTTCGCCGTTTGCCATATTCTTCACGTTCATAACGCCCTCGGCAAGCTCGTTGCCGCCGATCACCGCCACGTACTTCGCGCCGATCTTATCCGCGTACTTAAACTGCGCTTTCACCGACCTGTCCATATGATCGATCTCCGCAAACACGCCGCTACCGCGCAAAGCGCAAGCGATCGCAAACGCTTTTTTACGGCACTCGTCGTCCATACCTGCCAAATATACCGTAGGTTTAGGCGCTTCGGGTGCGTTTACCCCCGATTGCTCCATAACCATCAACAGCCGTTCGAGCCCTGCTGCAAACCCGACCGCAGGGGTGGGATTGCCGCCGAGCTGCTCAATCAGCCCGTCGTATCTGCCGCCACCGCAAACCGTACCCTGCGCGCCGATCGACGTCGAAACGAATTCAAACACCGTACGCGTGTAATAGTCCAAACCGCGCACGATACGGGGATTGATCTCGTATTCTACGTTTGCAAGCTGCAAGCACTTTTTCAAATCCTCGAAATGCGTTTTGCAATCCTCGCAAAGATAATCGAGCATCAAAGGCGCGTTTGCATTGACCTTTTGACAATCCTCCTCCTTACAATCGAGCAAACGCAGAGGGTTTTTCTCGTAACGCGTTTTACAATCGTAGCAAAGGTTTTCCAAATGAGGCGCGAAAAAGGCTTTAAGCGCCTTATTATATTCCGCGCGGCACGTGGGACAACCGATCGAATTGATATACAGTTTAACCTTTAATCCCAACTTTTTCAAGAGCGCGTCGGCGATCAGGATCGCCTCCGCGTCCGTCTGCGCGCCTTTCGCGCCGAAAATTTCCACGCCGAACTGGTGAAATTCACGCAGTCGCCCTGCTTGCGGACGCTCGTAACGGAATGCAGGCGTAATATAAAACATTTTCGCCGGCAACACGCCGTTTCCCATTCCGTTTTCGATAAACGAACGCGCCGCCCCTGCCGTACCCTCCGGCTTTAAGGTGATCGAGCGATCGCCTTTATCCTTAAAGGTATACATTTCTTTGGTAACTACGTCCGTAGTATCCCCCACGCCGCGATGAAACAGCTCGGTGTGTTCAAAGGTCGGCGTGCGGATCTCTTTCAAGTGGAAAAGCTGCGCCACTTCACGCGCCGCGTTTTCCACGTATTGCCATTTATACGAATCGGAGGGCAAAACGTCTTTCGTGCCCTTGGGTATATTCATCATATTTTTTTCGTCCTTTTAGAGTACGTATTTTTTCAAATTTCTGTCGCCCGTGAGCTTTTGCAGATGCTCGTCCACGTAACGCGCGTCGATATTCAAAGTGAATTTTGGATAGTCGCCGCCTGCGTTAAAGGAAATATCCTCCAAAAGATACTCCATCACCGTGTGCAATCTTCTCGCGCCGATATCCTCGCTTGTGGCGTTGAGCTCCACCGACACTTCCGCGATACGCTCGATTGCGCCTTTATCGAATTGCAGATCGATATTATCTACGCCGAGTAGCTGACCGTATTGGAAGGTGAGCGAATTTTCCGTTTCCGTCAGAATACGCACGAAATCCTCTTTCGTTAAGCTGTTGAGCTCTACCGACACGGGGAATCTACCCTGCAATTCGGGAATGAGGTCCTCGATCGCCGACACGTGGAACGCGCCTGCCGCGATAAAGAGAATGAAATCCGTTTTGATAGGACCGTATTTGGTAACGACCGTCGAGCCCTCGACGATGGGCAGGATATCCCTTTGCACGCCCTCGCGCGATACGTCCGCGCCGTGGTTGTTGCCCTTGCCTGCGATCTTGTCGATTTCGTCGATGAACACGATACCGTCGTTCTCCGCGCGATAGAGCGCTTCCGACTTGATCGCGTCCTCGTCCAAGAGCTTGGACGCCTCCTCTTCGAGTACGATCGCAAACGCCTCTTTCACGGGGAATTTACGTTTCTTTTTCTTCTGCTGGAACATATCCCCGAAAATACTGCCGATGGAAATTGCCGCGCCCCCAGGGACGAGCTCCATAGGCTGGGGAACGTCCGCCACTTCCATTTCGATCACGAAATTATCGTATAAGCCCTTTTGCAAGCCGTCCAAAAGGTTTGCCTCGAACACTTCCCTCGAAAGCTCCCCTTTTTCTTCCTTTTTCGCCTCCGCAAGCGCGCGCACGATACGTCTTTCCGCGGCAACCGTCGCTTTGGCTTTGACCTGTTCTTCCTTTTCCGCTTTCACGAGCCGATAGGCACATTCCGCAAGATCGCGGATCATACCCTCGACGTCCTTGCCCACGTAGCCTACTTCCGTATACTTGGTCGCCTCGACCTTGACGAACGGCGCTTTCACGAGCTTGGCAAGTCGACGGGCGATCTCCGTTTTACCTACCCCCGTCGGGCCTTTCATAATGATATTTTTGGGCGTGATCTCCTCGCGTATTTCCACGGGGAGCTGTGCGCGACGGTAGCGGTTACGAAGCGCGATCGCGACCGCCTTTTTCGCGTCGTCCTGCCCGATGATATATTTATCTAACTTATTTACGATCTGTTTGGGCGATAAATCCATATCTTACGCCTCCTTTTTCGCCGACTTTTTCACGGCTTTTTTCGTCGTTTCCTGCTGTTTTCCCACCGTTTCCAAACGGATATTGTCGTTGGTGAACACGCAGATCTCCGAAGCGATTTTGAGCGCCTTTTGGGCAATCGTAGGCGCGTCGTAGTCCGTTTCTTTATAGAGCGCACGTGCCGCCGCGAGCGCGTAATTGCCGCCGCTGCCGATCGCGCAAACCCCCTCGTCCGGCTCGATAACCTCACCCGTACCCGATAAAATGAGCAAGGTGTTCTCGTCCGCCGTGATCATCATTGCGTCTAATTTTCTGCCGATCTTATCGCTTCTCCACAGCTCCGCAAGCTCCACCGCCGAGCGCATTAAGTTTCCCGAAAATTTATTCAGCATACCCTCGAACCGTTCGGTGAGCGCGAACGCGTCGGTAACCGAACCGGCAAAGCCCAAAATGACCTTACCGCCGAAAATGCGGCGTACTTTCACCGCCGTGTTTTTGAAAATGACCGATTCGCCCATCGTTACCTGACCGTCGCCCGCAATAGCGGTTACGCCGTTTTTCTTGACTGCGCAAATCGTCGTTCCACGAAATTCCATAATTTATTTTTCTCCCATCGTTTTTATCGTCTGTAAAGCTCTTTGTGCAAGCGCTTTATACCGTTCTTTTTTGTCCTTGATCCGCACGGGCAAAGGCGCGAGTATGCCGAAATTCGCGTTCATCGGTTGAAAATCCTTATTCGGCGTGGAAATATGCGTTTGCAACGCGCCGCAAACCGTTTCGTTTGAAAATACTCGCCGCGGTTTGCCCTGCAAATCGTCGAAGATCGCGATCGCCGAAAGCAATCCGCTCGCCGCGCTCTCCACGTACCCCTCCACGCCCGTGATCTGCCCTGCGAAAAAAAGGTTACGGTTATTTGTAACCGAAAAATCACGGCTTAAAACATCGGGAGAGTGTAAATACGTATTTCTATGCATCACGCCGTAACGCAAAAACTCCGCGTGCTTTAAGGCAGGGATCATGGAAAACACCCGTTTTTGTTCGGGAAATTTCAAATTCGTCTGAAATCCGACGAGATTATACGCCGTACCGTTTTCATTTTCTAGGCGGAGCTGTAACACCGCGTACGGGCGTTTGCCCGTATCGTCGAATAACCCCACGGGTTTGAGCGTTCCAAAGCGCAAGGTATCCTTTCCGCGCGACGCCATCACCTCGATCGGCATACAACCCTCGAAAATTTCCCCTTTTTCAAACTCGTGCAGGTGCGCGCGCTCGGCACGCAACAGCTCGTCCACGAACGCGTAATACTCCTCTTTCGTCATCGGGCAGTTGATATAATCGCCCGTGCCTTTGCCGTAGCGATCGCCCGTGAACGCGCGTTCCAAATCGATACTCTCCGCGGAAACGATGGGCGCGGACGCGTCGTAAAAATGCAAACCGCCGCCGAATTTGTTTTTAATATCCTCCGAGAGGGGTTCGGAAGTGAGCGGGCCCGTTGCGATAATCGCATACCTGCCCCCTCCGTTTTCTATTTCGGGGAGCGTTTGCAGCTCTTCCGATACGAGCGTTAAATTCGGACAATTTTTCAATTTTTCCGTGATATACGCCGAGAACTTATCCCGATCGACGGCGAGCGCCGCGCCTGCCGGTACTTTGGTGTTATCCGCCGCCTCGATGATCATCGAGCCGAGTAGCCGCATTTCCTCTTTCAAAAGTCCGCAGGCGTTGGAATACGCGTCGTTGCTTTTCAAAGAGTTGGAGCAAACGAGTTCGCCGTAGTTTTCGCTTTCGTGCGCAGGGGTAAATTTTTTCGGTTTCATCTCTACGAGAGTGGTTTTCACGCCGCGACTCGCAAGATAATACGCCGCCTCACTCCCTGCCAGACCGCCGCCGATCACGAGGACTTGACTTTCGTTAAACATCGTCGTCCACGCCCTCGAAAATATAGCCGCCGCTATACTGCGGTTCGTCCATTAACGGGGGAGCTTCGAAATCGTCCGCAAGCGGAATTACCTTTTTCGGTTTTTCGCTCTTTTCCGTTTTCACGCGGTACGAACATTCTTTATTGCTACATTTCACGTTGCCGCGCGCCGTTTTCACAAGCGGCTGATCGCACTCGGGGCATTTATCGCCCGTGGGAATATCCCAGCTCATAAATTTACAATCGGGATAGCCCGAACAGCTATAATATACCTTGCCTTTCTTGGATTTACGCACCGTCATTGCCGCGCCGCATTCGGGACATTTCCCTGCGAGCTTGGGCTCTTCGTCGGAGGGCATAGAGAGGGTAGTTTTACAATCGGGATAGCTGGGGCACGCGAGGAATTTCCCGAACTTACCGCTTTTCACCACCATATTCTCGCCGCATTTGGGACAGCGTACGGAGGAAATTTCCTCTTTGCTTTCGCTGATGATATTGCGGCATTCGGGATAGTTGGAGCAAGCGAGATACTTACCGAATTTCCCCGTTCTGCGGAGCATGAAATGTCCGCACTTTTCACACGTGATCTCCGTTTTCTCGTCGCCGTAGGACGAGGCCTTGCGCAAATTACGCTCGAATTCGGGATAGAAATCTCCGATCACGCTACGCCATTCCACGCCGCCGTCCTCGATATCGTCGAGCTTGTTTTCCATACCTGCCGTGAACCCGACGTCCATAACGTCCTCAAAACAGCCCACGAGCATATCCACCACGTCGTAAGCGATCGGCGTGGGGATCATATATTTGCCGTCCTTTTTCACGTACTTTTGCATCAGCTTGGAAATGATCGTCGCGTAGGTGGACGGTCTGCCAATCCCCTTTTCTTCCATCGCCTTGACGATGGACGCGTCGGTGTAGCGCAGGGGCGGTTTGGTGAATTTTTGTTCTTTATTTATGGTAACAAGGTCGAGAATATCCCCCTCTTTGAGATCGGGCAAAAGTTTCGCCGTATCTACGGAATCCTCGTCCTCTTTTTTCGCCGTATAGTCTTGATATACCGCCGTAAAACCGGCGAACAACAGCACTTTACCGCTTGCCTTGAAAATATAGCCGCTGTTGTCGATCTCCATTTGCGCACTGTTATACTTCGCCTCCGCCATTTGCGAGGCAAGAAAACGCTCGTATACGAGCTTATACAGCGCGAAATGCTTTCTATCTAACAGTTTCTTCGCCTTTTCGGGCGTCATTTCCAGATCGATGGGACGAATCGCCTCGTGCGCGTCCTGCGCGCCCTTTTTCGAGGCGTAATAGTTGGGTTTTTCGGGAGCGTAGTCCTCGCCGTATACCTCGCGAATACGATCGAGCGCCTTGGCTTGCGCCTCCTTGGAAACGCGCGTGGAGTCCGTTCTCATATACGTGATAAACGCGATATGATCGCCGTTTTCCGTGTCGATACCCTCGTACAGATGCTGTGCGAGCGTCATCGTTTCGGGCGCGGTGAAACCGAGCTTTGTGGAAGCGTCCTGTTGCATCGAGCTCGTCGTGAACGGCGCGGGCGCGTGCGATTTTGCGATCGTCTTTTTCACCTTTGCCACGATGAATTTTCCGCTTTCGATCGCGGCGAGTACCGCCGCCGTTTCTTCCGCGGACGAGGGCTTATATTTTTTCACGCCTTTCTTTTCCAAAAGCGCCTTGAACGCGGCGTCTTGTTTGGGTTGGTCGCGAAGTTCCGCCGTCAAATTCCAATATTCTTCGGGCTTGAACGCCGTGATCTCGCGCTCTCTTTCCACCACGAGCCGCAACGCAACCGACTGTACGCGTCCGCCCGAAAGCGTACGCTTGCCGTTTCCGTTCTTATCCTCGATCTTGTGATTGAGCAGGGTGGAAAGCTTATACCCCACAAGCCGATCGAGTACGCGGCGCGCCTGTTGCGCGTCTACGAGATTGTAATTGATACGGCGCGGCGCTTGCAAAGCCGCTTCTATCGCGCGTTGAGAAACCTCGTTGAATTCAATACGGTTCTCCCCTTCCTCGCTTAAACCGAGCACCGTCTGTAAATGCCAAGCGATCGCCTCCCCCTCTCTGTCGGGGTCGGTTGCAAGATACACGCGATCGGCTTTTTTCGTCGCGTCCGTAAGACGACGGATCACGTCCTCTTTTCCCTCGGAATTCACGTATTTTGGCTCGAAATTGTTTTTGAGATCGACGCCGAGCGTGTGTACGGGCAGATCGCGGATATGTCCTGCCGACGCGTCCACGCGATACTTGCCTTTGAGATATTTGGAGATTGTTTTCGCCTTGGAGGGCGACTCTACGATAATAAGATCCATTCTGTATTCCTTTTATGATACGAAAATTTTTTATATTGATACTGCCGAAAAACGGTTGCCGCCGAGCGTTACTACCCGTCCTTTCACTTCAAGCGCGGCAAGTACCGCGCGGAGCTTGAACACGGGAATACCCGATCTTGCCGAAAGCTCGGAAATATGCCCCTCGCCGAGGGTACGGAGCGTTTCCAACGTCCTCGTTTCCGTCTCCGACAACGCAACTTCCTCTTTTTTCTCTATACAGTTTATACCAAACCGATGGAAAATGTCAAACGAATTTTCCGTCAAATGCGCGCCTTTTTTGATCAGAGCGTTACAACCTGCCCCTGCAAACGTGTTCGGAGCGTACGGCAGCGCGAATACGGGTTTCTCGAAATCTGCGGCATACCTTGCCGTGATCAGCGCGCCGCTCTTTTCCGCCGCGCCCAGCACGAGCGTACCCTCGCCAAGCGCCGCAAGCAGTTTATTGCGGTATTCGTAGGAAAAATTCCGCACGGTCGTTTCGTAGGGGTGTGGGGATAACAGCAAACCGCCCCGTTTTATCACCTTGTCTAAAATCGACGCGCCGCCTTGGGGCAACGTGGAAAATCCCCCTGCAAGCAGACAGATCACCCTGCCGCTACCTGCAAGCGCGCCCTCGATCGCCGCGCCGTCCCCGCCGTCCGCCACGCCCGTAACCAGCGTGAATACGCTTGAAAGGTCTTTGCATATCTCCGCGCCGATCTTACGCGCCGCGGTAGGCGTTCTGCGCGAACCGACGACGGTAAATTTGCGTGTTTGGATAAGCGAAACGTTCCCGATCGCGAACAGCGTTTGCGGTTTATCTAAAAGCGGTTGCCATTCGATAGGGTAATATGAAGAATTTTGCCCGATCTCTTGTATTTCCATGCGTTATTCCTCCGCGCCGTACGTCCGATAGGAGATCGCTTCGTACAAATGCTCGGGCGTGATATTTTCGGATAAGTCGAGATCGGCGATCGTCCGCGCGACCTTTAATATACGCGAACGCGCACGCGCTGATAAATGTAGATTTTCAAACGCCTCGCGCAAAACTTCTTCGCCCGATTCGTCGAGCTTGCAATATTTGCGCATTTCCCTTTCGCCCATTTCCGCATTCGTATGTACCGCGCTATCCTCAAACCGAGCGCGCTGTATCTTCCGCGCCCCGTCCGCGCGCGCTTTCACTTCCGCGCTCCTTTCCTCTTCCGCTTGGGAAACCAGATCGTCGTAATCTACGCCGTCCACTTCCACTTGTATATCGATACGGTCGAGTAACGGCCCCGACACGCGAGCACGGTATTTTCTCACCTCGTTGGGCGTACAAGTGCATTGCCGTTTATTACTGCCGTAATTGCCGCAAGGGCAGGGGTTCATACTCGCACACAGCATAAACGACGCGGGATAGGTCGCTTTGCCGCCGACGCGAGAGATCGTGATCTCCCCGTCCTCCAAGGGCTGACGCATGGCTTCGAGCGAAGAGCGCTTGAATTCGGGCAACTCGTCCAAAAACAGCACGCCGCCGTGCGCAAGGGACATTTCTCCAAGGCGTATCGCCTTGTTGCCGCCGCCGCAAAGAGCGACCGTCGAGGCGGTATGGTGAGGGCTTCTGAACGGTCTTTCTCGCACGATACCCTCTTTTCCGAGTATTCCTGCCACCGAATGTATTTTCGTGATTTCCAGAGCCTCTTCAAAGGTCATATCGGGCAGTACCGTGGGAATGGCGCGCGCAAGCATCGTTTTTCCGCTCCCCGGAGGACCGACGAAGAGTAGGTTGTGTCCGCCTGCCACCGCAACCTCCAACGCGCGCTTGGCAAGCGGTTGTCCTTTCACGAACGAAAGATCGTGCGCCAGACGTTCCGTTTTCTCCTTTACGGCGTATTCCGTGATCGCCACGGGCGCAAGCGGCGCAAAACCCGATAAATGGTCTACCACCTCGCGCAAGGACTTTGCCGCGTACGTTTCCACGCCGCGGATATAGCTCGCCTCTTTGGCGTTGTCAAACGGCACGACGAATTTGGTAAAGCCGTTATCCCGTGCGGAAATGATCGTGGGGAGTACCCCCGTTACGGGGCGCAGATCGCCGTTCAACGCAAGTTCGCCGAGAAATACGATCCCCTCCGTTTCCGCGTGCAGACCGCCGCTCGCGAGCAACAGACACACCGCCACGGGCAGATCGAACGCCGAGCCCTCTTTGCGCACGTAGGCAGGGGCGAGGTTGATGGTAATTTTATGCGCGGGAAACTCGAGCGCACTGTTTTTCACGGCGCTTCTTACCCGTTCTTTCGATTCTTTCACCGCCGCGTCGGGCAGACCGACGATTTCGTACGAGGGTATACCTCTGGAAACGTCCGCCTCGACCGTTACGGCTACGCCGTTTAAGCCCGAAAGCGCATAGCTTTGTACCTTTGCGATCATGCGTTTTTTACTTCCTTATATATTGCCACGTTCTATTTTACCCTAAAAGACGGAAAAAGTAAACAAAATTACGGGTATTTTTTATAAATAAAATATCCGCCTGTATTTTTACAGAAAGAAAAGCCGTCGCATTTTTGAATGCGACGGCGTTCCGTTAATTTCTGGGCTTTTTAATATTCGCTTGTGCTGTATATTTTATCGTGCTAGCGATATATTGAGCGTCTTATTCTCGGGGTCGCTAACTATACTACTAACACGCTATTTTCTATTTTAATTTTTTGCTTTTTATGGAGTATTTTTGCGTTTTTTACATAAATACTCTCACTGTTAAGTCGTGCCATTGGTTAGGTCTTAGCATACCTTCTTTTTCCTTTCGGTACGACCTTGCTTGTTTAAAATCAATCGAAAATTCCCACACCAACTTTTTCATATCGTTAGGCTTTTCAATCAAGTCGAAATTCATATACCAATTAAAACAAGTTTCCGTTGTTGGAACAATCGTGTGAACGAACTTCTTAATAACTTCCCTATCAACGTAATGTTCGGTAAAATCCATTTTTGATAATAAAAAGTCCTCCACCTTTTTCGCGGGTTCTTCCTGCCCCTCATCATTCGGCATCATTCCCGCGTCAAGAATACGCCTTTTGTTTAAGAGTTCTATTTTCTCTTGGTCGATTTCCTTTTTGAGTTCTAAATACGAATCTTTTGGAATTTCGTCTTCAAGTCTTAATCGCATTAGACGTTTTAGTTTTTCGTCTAGCTTTGCAATATCCTTGTCAACCGTAGCTTTTACTTCCGCTGCTTTTCGATATTCTTCAAATACACCGATTTGATATAAAGACGACACGTTATTTAAGATATCTTTCTTGCTCCCCCATAATCCTGCAAAGATAAACCTTGCCATCATCTCTAACTTCCAATCGCATATTTCTTTTAAGTCGCAAGCTTTTGACGCATCAATGCCTGCCTCAACACGAAGTGCCTTTGAGCCGTTGTTTAATTGGTTATAACATTTATAGCCGAAAATTACTTCGCCGTTTTTATTCTTGCGCCATTTGTTCTTACGCCATTTGTTCTTACGCATTTTATAACCACATCTACACTTTAACTTCTTCGTCCAAACGTCGCCACTTTCGTGAATACCCGTTTTGTGAAGAACTTCTCCGTTTTCCGTGCGGAATTTGCTATACCTTGTGCGTTGAAGTCTTATCTGTTTACAGCGTTCCCACTGCTCTTCGGAAATAATCGGTTCAAAGTTGCCTTTTACGTACAAATACGTATCTTCGTCATGGTTAAGAATAATCTTTTGGTCTAAATAATTATTTCTTCTTGTTTTCAAATACGCAATATATCCTTTATACACCGAATTATGTAGCGCACGAGCCACCTTTGCATTTTCCCATCGAACTAGTCCCGAACTATCTTTTCGCTTTCGACGTATCATCTCGTCACGAATTTGCGAGATTCCTTTGCCTGCAGAGTACAAATCGTAAATCATACGCACCGTTTCCGCTTGTTCTTCGTTGATTACGTAATTTCCCGTCGCTTTATCACGGTCATATCCAAGAATATTACCATTGCCGTAAATAACGCCTTTGTCCCTACTGATTTTTTGTCCTGCTCGAACACGCTCGGAAATCTTTCTACTTTCTTCTTGCGCAAGCGTTGCCATAATCGTAAGCCTGAGTTCACCGTCTCCGTCCATCGTCCAAATGTTATCTTCCACAAAATAGACTTCGATGCCGTACTCTTTTAATTCTCTCGTAACCACAAGCGTATCAACCGTGTTTCTTGCAAATCTACACACCTCTCTCGTTACGATTAAATCAAACTTCTTTTCCTTTGCGTCCTGCAACATTCTTAAAAATGCAGGTCGCTTTTTCGCTTGCGTTCCAGTAATCCCCTCATCGATATATCTTTTAATGACACACCAATTAGGATTCCTTTCCGCTATGTCCTCATACCACTGCATTTGATTTTCTAAAGCCGACAACTGCGCTTCGTGCTCGGTACTTACTCGTCCATAGAAAACCACTCTTCTTTGCCTTGCCCTGTTAAAATTAACGTTAGTGGGCATTACCATTCCGTTTTCAATCAAGTTAAATTGCCTCCTTTAAATAATTTATTTTGCTTTATTACACTTTCCCCAAATTGGTTTCGCTTCTTTTCGATTTTGGCATAATCATACTCGGTAATCATATCGTTTTCTCGCATAATCTCCAACATCTTAAAAGCGATGATTTTATTTAACACCTCCATATTTATTTTCGATTTATCGACTTTTTCAACCTCTTTGGAATAAGTATAAACTTGATTTTCTACTTCACTATTCAATTTTTCTTCTTTTAATTTTAATTCCTTATAATTCAATTCTCCTTAATTTTTTATTTTTAGGGTTTGTTATCCGCACTTTTAACGGAAAGATAAGTACGGATTCCCCTTTCAATATTTTCTCCTTATCAATTCCCGGCATTACGGGTGTGTTAAGCAAATAGCCTGACGGGAGTTGAGCCCTACAAGGTTTTAGAGGCGAAAAAAGGCTTATACTTTGTCAATGTCGCTTATCATACTTGGGTATGATTGCGCTCCATTTCCTTGTCTAATCTATTTTTTCGTTCACTAAAACTGCTACGCACCTAAAAAGACGTATTTTTTAGATATTTTTGGCGCAAGCGTGCGCCGACGTATCCAAATACTTCAAGCACGATTACGACGAAAAGAGCAAAAAAGACGCTTTTTAGGCTTGTTGCGGTTCAATTCTCGTCAGGCTAATGTTCCGCTGTTATTCACTTTCCTTAAATTCTTTTCGTAGGGTTTGATATCCTATTCTAATTAAATCTACCTTTGAAATTCTTTTTCTCTTTAAGAAAGCCATTATTTCATCGTGCTCTTTAACGGGAAGCCTCGTGTTAAATTGCCTTGTAGCTTGTTCACGCTCTTCCTTATGCACGATTTCATACTTAATTCTTGCCTTTTGTTTTGGCGTTAATTGTTTGTCCATTGTATTTTCTCCTTAAACATAAACGATTTCGCTTAAAATCTCTTCTTCAATCACTTGTTTCATAGCGTTTATTCTTTTCACGTCTTCTAAGTAATCCCCCGTTCTTCGATAGGTTTCACTTTTAGACAGCTTGTCCCATAAAACGTCGTAAAGTTCATCAGCGGCTTTATCTACGCCGTGTAAGTATTCAGGTAAACGCCCTGCCAAACTCAACAGTTTACCAAAGTTATGTTCTTCAATATACTGTTTTGCAAGCGTTCCGTATTTACCATAAACGTGCTTTTTAGGTTTAACTGCTTGTTGATAGATTTTCACTTCTTCCACGGTCAATATTTCGTTTGCTTCCGCTTTTCTAATGATTTCTTCTACGTTCATAATACCCTCCCTTAAATTTATTGTAGCTACATTATACCGTGATATCACGAGATAGTCAAGCTATTTCATATCTGTATGAGAAAATTTTTTTAACCAAATATCATTATCGCTAACGCGATAGTTTGCGCAATCGCTATCACGGGTGAAAGCCAAAACATAAACTTTCTAAATCCCCTTTCAAAATAAATATCGTCTTTTACTTTCTCGATTTCCTTTTTCGCCTTTTCAGTCGAACTTATAAGCTTGCTTGCGCTTTCGTTTATTTTAGACACCGCCATATCCGTTGCGTCTTTCACTCTGTCGTTTAACAGTTTAGTAGCAGAATCAATCGCCTTTCCCATAGCTGTGCTTACAAGGCGCTCGATTTGCGTTACCGTTTCCGTTATCTGACTGAGCGAGAATTCTATCTCCTTCGTTAATTTGTAGTTGCTCCTTTTCACGTCGTCTATCAGCTTCTCTACGCTTTCTTTCAGCTTCCTCTCTAGCCTTTCGTTGTATAATTCTACGTTCTTCACTTGATGCGTCAGTTCCTCGACTCGCACATTCAGCCTCAAAACTAAGTCGTTGCAATGTTCTCTCGATACCGTTAAGGCTTGCATTAACAACGCTTCTCGCGCTTCCGCCGTTAATCGTTTTACCTCCTCGCAAAGTTCCAACGCCTGTGGATTGTTTGATAAATCCACTTGTTCGTCCTCGATTACGGGTTGAGGACGCTCTCCCGTTATTTTGTTTAGCAATTTGTTTTATAACCTCCGTTTTTGTATAATTTGTTCCGAGCTTTTCCCCTCGGATAGGTTTTTGTTTTTCGGGATGCAGGTAAGAATAATCCTTACCATCCCTTGTAATTTTTACGCCGTAACACTTTTCAAGATATTCCTTGAACTTGTCGGGCGTGGTTGAGTTTTTGGTTGCTTCTGCAATTACTTCTCTTAATTCTTCTTTCCAACTCGTGCCGCCTTTTAGCATAATCTTCTTTTCGACTGCCGTTCTACTGTTCTTACCACGCTTCCTAAAATCCGTTTCGGTAAACCCGTATTTCTTCCCTATTTTATTCGCCTCATCTTTCATCTTCACGTAGTCTTGTTTGTTGAACTGCAATTTCTTGCCCGTTATCGGGTCAACAGCGTTTACGATAATATGGCTATGTATCGTTTGCGTGTCCGTGTGGGTAGCAATCACGCACTCGTAGTCTTTGAATAATTTTACCGTCAGTTCTTCGGCGTAAGCGTGTGCCTTTTCAGGCGAAACTTTATCTTGCCGCGCGCACGATAATTTACAATGATAATATTTGCGCTCGTCAAATTTATCCCCTTTACCAAACCTGCTAGCCGTTTCGTCAAACTGCTTAGCATAGTCCTCGTCTTCAAAAAGATTTCTAACCGATACTATCTTTGCTTTCTTTTCGTCGGTGATATACGCGATACCATTTTTCGGTTTTGCTTTACTTGCGCTACACTTAAAAAGTGGCATTATCCACCTCCGATTGCAATAGATATTTTGCGGTATAATTCTTTCAGACTTTTGATACACGCTCTGATTTCTTCTTCCGTAACCAAGCCGTTATAACTGTTTCTTGTTATTTGGTTTAGGTTGTTCCCTTGCCGTTTTAGTTCGGCTAAAATATCGTTGCCGTTTTCTATCACGGTAATCGGCTTATCGGTAATTGACCGAATTACAAAGTCCGTTATCGTCAGTCCGCTTTTTGCTATTGCACTATCTATTAAATTTTTCTCTTGTTCGCTTGCCCTAAAATTGTAGGCAAATGGTCTTGTTCTCCTTCCTATACTTTCTCCTCCTTTTCTTTTTTGTTGTTTGGGGTATTAGGGGTTTCCCCTAACGAGGCGATTTGAAAAATCGGTATTTGGCAAGACAAATACGTTCCTCGCTATATCGACAAAACCACCCCTACCCTTTTCATATTCAGTT
>JAFTPZ010000026.1 GCA_017463025.1 Clostridia bacterium | reverse complement strand
GTGCGGTCCGTCGAGTACCATCTGGTCGCCCGTGAACGCGTGGATCGTCGTCATATAGCCTTTCTTGATCTTGGAAAGCTTGTTGAGCGTGTTTGCCATAGGCGCAAGGCAGTTGGTGGTGCAGGACGCCGCGGAGATGATCGTGTCGTTCTTCGTAAGCGTCTTTTCGTTTACGCTGTAAACGATCGTGGGCAGGTCGTTGCCCGCGGGAGCGGAGATAACGACTTTCTTAGCGCCGGCTTTGATGTGCGCTTCCGATTTCGCTTTCGAGGTGTAGAAGCCCGTGCATTCGAGCACTACGTCTACGTCCAGATCCGCCCAAGGGCAGTTCACTGCGTCTTTTTCCGCGTAGATCTTGATGGTTTTGCCGTTCACGGTGATCGTGCCTGCTTCGTCGTCCGCCGAAACCGTATCGCCGAGCGCGTATCTGCCCTGCGCGGAGTCGTACTTGAGAAGATGCGCGAGCATCGAGGGGCTGGTAAGGTCGTTGATAGCGACTACTTCATAGCCCTCTGCGCCGAACATTTGTCTGAACGCAAGACGACCGATACGACCGAAACCGTTGATTGCAACTTTTACGTTTGCCATAATAGAGTTCCTCCAAAAAATGAAAAATTTTTAATTATTATCTTGATTTTCGGCGAGCGGAAAAATTTGGTACTCCTGCTCGTCCGTTACTATTCTACCATACTTTTTTACTTTCGTCAATAATTTTGAGCAATACTTACGAAAATTATTTTTGAATTTCTCGTGAAAATAGTAAACGAGCAAGAAAAATGCAGCGCAACAAAGTATTGCGCTGCATTTTTTTATTTCGATTGATATTATAATCAAATCTTACCGGCAGAGCCCAGCACGTTAACGATCTTATGCTTCACCATTTCTTTCATCATCGCACGTGCGTCGCCAAGATACTGACGGGGATCGAAGTGCGAGGGCTGTTCGCTGAAATGCTTACGGATCGCCGCCGTAAACGCTACGCGAAGGTCGGAGTCGATATTGATCTTACAAACCGCCATTTGCGCCGCTTTACGAAGCTCGGATTCGGGAATACCGATCGCGTCGGGCATATGACCGCCGAACTGATTGACGATCGCCACTTTATCCTGCGGTACGGAGGACGCGCCGTGCAGTACGATAGGGAACTGCGGCAAACGTCTGCCGATCTCCTCCAAAATATCCAAACGCAATTTGGGATCCTGCCCTGGTTTGAATTTATACGCGCCGTGGCTCGTCCCGATCGCGATCGCAAGGGAGTCGATACCCGTTCTCGCCGTAAATTCCTCCACTTCGTCGGGAGAGGTGAACTGCGCGTCCGCCGCCGCCACGTTCACGTCGTCCTCGATGCCTGCAAGCTTACCAAGCTCCGCTTCCACCACTACGCCGTGATCGTGCGCGTATTCCACCACTTTTTTCGTGATCGCGATATTCTCTTCCCAAGGGTGGGAGGAAGCGTCGATCATAACGGACGTAAAGCCGCCGTCGATCGAGGCTTTGCAGATCTCGAAGTCCGCGCCGTGATCGAGGTGCATTGCAACGGGAATGTCGTTCGTTTCCACAGCCGCTTGCACGAGATGTTTCAAATACACGGGGTTTGCATACTTTCTCGCGCCTGCGGATACCTGTAAAATTACAGGCGATTTTTCTTCGTTCGCCGCTTCCACGATCGCTTGGATCATTTCCATGTTGTTCACGTTGAACGCGCCGATCGCGTATTTACCAGCATACGCTTTTTTGAACATTTCGGTAGTAGTTACCAAAGGCATAATATAAGTCCTCCAAAAACTTTAATTTTATTCGGTTTTATTATAGACTATTTTTCGATAAAAAGCAATCGAAAGCAAGCCGTTTGAAAAAATTTTTTATTTATTTCCAAATCTCTTTCGCGATCGCCAAAACCTCGCTTGGACTCGCCGCTTGGAAGAGTCGCTCCTTAAATGCCGCCGCGCCGCGCTCCCCTTTCACGTAGAACGCCGCCATTTTACGCATAAACACCGTCGTAAAGCGTTCGTCGCATACCTGCCCCGTCCATTTTAACTGTTTTTCGAACGTGGCAAGCTTACTTTCCCGTTCTTTTCCCGTCAACTCGCAAAAGATTTGCGGATCGAACAGCGCCGCGCGCGCCACCATCACGCCGTCCGCGCCCGTCTTTTTTAAGAGGTTTTCCGCGTCCGCGTCCGAAAACACGCCGCCGTTGGCGATCACGGGAATATCCACCGCGTTTTTCGCCGCCGCGATCTCTTCGAAATGCACTTCGCCTGCGTACATTTTATCGCGCGTTCTGCCGTGAACGGTGAGTAAACTCGCACCTGCCCCCTCCATTCGCTTGGCAAACTCTTTGGTGATATACTCGTTTTCACGTACGCCGATACGGAATTTCACGGTAACGATCTTGCCGCTTTTCACACATTCTTTGACGATCTTTTCCGCGAGCGCAGGATTTTCAAGCAACGCGCTGCCCTCGCCGTTTTTATAAATTTTGGGCACGGGACAGCCCATATTGATATCGACGATCGGAAAGGGCGCAAGCTTTTCGTTCTCGCACGCCGCGCGCATAATATCGGGATCGCTCCCGAAGATCTGCGCCGCCGCTACTCCCTCGTATTCGTCCGTGTAAAGTAGCTCCTCCGTGTTTTCGCTCCCGTATTTCAAGCCCTTTGCGCTCACCATTTCCGTATAGCAAAGCCCTGCGCCGTAGCCTTTGCAAAGGCGACGAAAGGCGTAGTTGGTGTAGCCGGCGAGCGGCGCTAAAAATACGTTGTTTTCGGCGGTAAAATCGCCGATCTTCACGGACATAAGTTTCATTGGAGTTCTTCTTTTGCCTGTAAGTAATAGTTATCCCACTCGACCTCGGAAAGCTTTGTTACCTCTTTCCCGTCCGCGAGCGCTTTTTGTTCGGCGAGCGTAAACCGCGCGGCAAACCGCTCCACGCTCTCTTTGAGGGCTTTTTCGCAATCACAGCCTGCCTTTCTGCCCACGTTGACCGCGGCAAAAAGCAGATCGCCCAGCTCCTTTTCTTTTTCCTCGTCCGTCGTTGCGGCGAAAAATTCTTCTATTTCTTCCGTTAAGCGTACCGCCGCCGCTTTCGCGTCCGCAAAATCCATACCTGCCTTGCCTGCGCGTTTGCCCACCTTTTGCGCGCGCATCACCGCAGGGAAACCCTTGGGTACGTCGTTCACCGCGTCCGCAAAGGTTATTTGGTGTTTTTCCGTCATTTTATTCTTTTCCCAAACGGAAAGCGCAGATTTTTCGTCGCTCGCGCCGTCGTTTCCAAATACGTGCGTGTGCCGCGAAATGAGCTTTTGACAGATACCCGTCAAAACGTCGTTGATATTGAACGCGCCCGTTTCCTCTTTCAACACCGCGTGGAACATTACCTGCAATAAAAGATCGCCCGTTTCTTCGAGTATTTTTTCGTCGTCCTTTTGATCGATCGCGTCCACGAGCTCGTACGCCTCCTCGATCGCCGCCATTTTAATACTTTCGCTCGTCTGCACCCGATCCCAAGGACAACCGCTTGGCGCGCGCAGTCGGAGCAGGATTTTTTTCAGATCGTTTAACGTGAAACGCTCTTTATCGAGCAACGCCGTTTCTTCGATCGCGATCGCGGTCGTATAATCGTATTCCTTTTGCCGATCGATCTCAAAAAGCGGCATTTTCGTAGGTTTGCCCTGTCGAATAAATTGTACCTTTATCTCCTCGCCGAACAGATCGCCAAGAAACAGCTTACAATCGCTTGCAAGCGCTTTGTCGTCGATATCGTATACGATCAGCGGCAAAGTAAGCTCTTTTTCCGTCAGCTCGTACGCGGAAACGGCGGTATACGAACAGCCGTTAAAGTTTGCCGCGCCCACGATCGCGGTGATCTTGGAAACCCCCTCGATAACGTTTATCTTACCGCGCGTACGCTTAACGAGCGCTTTCACGGAGGTATCCTCGGAGGATGCGCCGTCTACGAGATACACGGTGTTTTCGCCCTGCGCCGCGACCGCTTTGGCGAGGTTTTTCGCAAGCGTTGCAAAGTTGCGGCTCTTTTCATACACGTAGTCCAGACAGATATGCTCGACGCCCAGATCGACCACCGATTGATAGGAACGGGTGTTTGCCGTGCGTACCACGATCTTTGCGCCCGTCTTTGCCGCTTGCACGATCGCGCTTTCGCCGCGTTTGGTCAAATCCCCTCTTTCATTCCCCAGACCGATCACCGTTATCATTTGCTTTTCTCCTCCGTTTTTTCGATACGATTAAATTATACACGAAATTGAGCAAAAAAGCAACCAAATAACCGATATTCGTCGCGTGCGCCAAGCCAAAAACGGAAAATTTCGGATCGCGGAGCAAGAATACGTATACGACCGTTTTTACCGTAATACCGATCGCCATCGAGATCGCGGCGCATTGCGGCTTACCCTGCGCCGTTAAACACGCGGAAAGCGTTTGCGCGCACGAGAGCGTGAACGCGCTGAGTGAAAATATTTTAACGAGCTTTACGAGCGTTTGCAGCTCCTCGCCGCTCAAACTGCGGAAGATGATCTTCGCCGCAGGTTCGGCAAAATAATATAGACCTACCGCGCTCGGCAAACTCACGAGTACGGTGATCCCGAGCGAGAAAAACAATCGCTTTTTCACGCTTGCGTTTTTCCCCTCCTCCGCTTTGGCTTTCGCCGTGGCAACGGCAGGAATACTCGCCGCCGCAATGCCGTAACACACGGACACGGGCAGATTGATAATGGTAACCGCGCCGCCCGAAAATAAGCCGTAGAGCGCGACGGGATCGGCGGCGTACCCGCCCAGAAGTCGCACGGCAAGCACGCTGTCGATCAGTCCCGATAACGGTATTAAAAGGGAAGAAAACGTAACGGGTATACTGAGCCGCAAAACGGACTTCATCGCAACCCTGCCCCCCTCGTTTCCCCGTTCTTTGCTTGCAGGCGAGCGTTTATACAGCGCGATCATCAGCACGAGCGCGAACAGCTCGGAAATGGACACGGAAAGGAGTAAAAATACCACCGCTTTTTCCACGTTATCGCGGAACAGGTATGCAAATAACAGCCCGAACGCCACTTTCACAATCTGTTCGGTAACCTCCGAAAGCGCGGTGGGGAACATATCGTTCCTGCCTTGAAACCAACCGCGGAAAACGGAGATCGCGGACACGAGGAGTACCGACGGCGCGAGCGTGAAATAGCCGCCGAGGACTTCTCGACTTCCCTGCGCGGAGGCTAAAAAGGGCGCGAGCGCCGCCATCAGCACCGAGCCGACCAAGCCGATCAGGAGGAACAATTTCATCGCCGTTTTAAAGAGCGGCTTGTCCGATTGTCCCTTGCCCAGCCGTTCGGCGGTAAGCTTGGCGATCGACGAGGGTATGCCCGTTGCGGATACCGTCAAAAGTAGGCAGTACACGGGGTATACGAGCTGATACAAGCCGATCCCATGACCGCCTATGAGGTTGGTGAGGGGTATGCGATAGAGCGCGCCTATGATCTTGGCGAAAAATCCGCCTGCGGCAATGAGCGCCGCGCCTTTGATAAACGAGCCCTTGGATTGCGTTTTGTCTTTCATACGTACAGTTTGCGGAATTTGAAAACATTTATAACGGAAAACGCGTTTCTATCGCTCCTATCGGCGGAATATCATAGAGTTTGTTTCTTTTTTCAGTATATTTATAATATTTCCTCAATCGAGTATTCGAACTCTGGTCCTGCATAAAGAATGATACTTATTCTTTCAAAGTAGCACAAGGCTTCAATTACCTTATCACGCCCTTTTTCTTTTAAGTTTATCGCGGCCATTTGTCTGTAGTTTTCATTGTCATACAGACCACCTGTGGGGCGTAAAAATAGATACTCTATACTTTCAGCGTTTTCAAAATTAAAATCTTCAATCGAAAGTTCGGGATAGATCGTTGTTTTCTTGAAAATAACGACAATTTTATCGTCCGCAAAATCAGTGTTTGTATCTGAATTCCACCAAATTTTCTCCTGCGACAAGTCAAACTGATTTTCAATTTCGGGCGCAAGCGAAATTATGGACTTGTCGGGGTCGGGTACGGGCGTTATGCTTTCTTCCACGCCTACGTAATATCCACAAATGTCGCAATATGCGTTGGTATCGTTATCACTATGTAACTCTACAATATCGGGATAAGAACAACCGCAAGTGTATACTTTTTGGTGTCCATACTCATTACTATCCCATTTGTAGGTATGTTCGCACGAAGAATTTGATTGCGAACTGTTTGAAGAATCCACAGGGTTATCACACGCCGAAAGGCTTACGTTCATACAAAGCATAAGTAAAATTGCAAGCCCGATTGTCAATAATTTTTTAATCTTTTTCATTTTCTTACTCCTCATTTATTAGACGTAAATAAAGGCTTTTTTATAGGTATCAATAGTAAAAGAACAAAGTTTTTTGTTCTCGATTTTTCAGCGTTGAAATCTTTTAAGTCATTTATATTCATACTTTCCTCTTTTGCGTGTTGACTAATGTAATTGTTTTGTAATTTCTATAAAGAATTCTTTACTCCACAAATCTAACTTGGCTTTATCTCGAACAAACGGGAGCACGTCTTCGCGTGCTTGTACAAAGTCCATATTGGAAAATCTTTCGTTTAATAACGTTCTTAAATTTTCAACTGTAAGGTCATAATCTTCTTTAATATACTTTGACTGCACCAATTTAGCCTTTAAGTTTACGAGATTTACATTAGCGCCCATCGCCAAGAAAAATACGTAATCGTAAAAATCTCTGCCTTTTACTCTTGTTCTCCAATTTCGGCATAAACAAGCGTGAATTTTACCGGCAAAAAGTGATGACATATCATAAAGCCTTACTTGATATGGAGAAGGTAATAAGCCAAATTTAGTTTCATACGTTGCGCCATTAGGCGGATTTACGTCAACTTCAAACTTTATTTTAATAACTTCTTCTTTGTTAATAATGTTTGCATCGTTTGACTCTTCGTAAAAGGTTAAAATATGTTCTTTGGTATTTCCTTTCAAAAATGCCGATTTAATGTTTGAATCAATTGTTTTTTCCTTTTCAGTCACACTAAAATTTAAGCCTAACGATTTAGTTTCGTTTTCAATATAAGAAAAGTATTTGGTCAAATTAAAATCGGGATTTTGCGAAACCAGCGAAAAATCCAAGTCCTCACTAAATCTATCTAACCCGTAGAAAATTCTAAGTGCAGTTCCGCCATAAAAAGCGGCTTCTCTAAAGAATCCACCACGAGAAAGACCACACAATACCACTTCTTGAACAATTTCTTTAATGGCATTTTTCTTGTCTTCGATATTCTTAATTTGATATTTTGACAACATTTGCGTTAAAACTTGTTGCATATTATTTTTCTCCACCAATAAATTTTACTAATAAATTTAGATTTTTTGAATGATATAACGGGCCAATCCTTAATATATCTTCCTTATTCAAACCGTTAAATACATCTTCGTCAATTCTTAAATCCTCAAAAAGCATTTCTTTAAGGTCGTTAACGTTTTTAACGGGCGACAAAGTATAAAGTTTGTCGCAAAGTGCTTTTTCTGTAGTCGCTACTTGGTATGAATACAGTCCATCCGTTAACACTTGTACCCCTAAATTAAAAACTTCTTTCGGCACGTCTCTATAAATGAACGTCCCAAAATGATTTGTATAAGTTTTAATTTTTCTCTTATTGAACGTAGCGCACGTAAAAGCGTTATAGACGGCTTCAGGTATTAACCCTTGTGCTTGCAACACATAATCAAAAGATAAATACGATGGTCCGTAAATAAATTGCGCAAGCTTTGAGCCATGCACATTAGCATCTGTTTCGTAAACGCCTTTAACCAAAGGAAATATTTTTTTGCTTTTTATATCACGCGAAATTTTCCCCATCGGGTCTGATAAGGTTGCGTACTGTTCTTTCAGTTGTTGGGCTGTTAATATCATTTTTTATCTCCTTTAACAGCATTATAGCACTTTGCTTAAACAAAATCAAGCCCTTTTTGATTATTTGCTCCATAAAATTGCAATTATTGCAATTATTTGGAGCAAATTAACGTATTTATGCCAAACTTGCGTAATTTACGAATAACAATCAACGCGTTTAATGTATTTTAGATTTTTTAACCGCTTTAACGAAAAACGCGCGCCTCTCGGCGCGCATTTTTCAATCTCTATCGAAACTTTCGATCATATCCAAAAATTCTTCAAATCTGTATAGATCCTCGGGGGAATAGTAATCGATATAAATTCTGCCCTTTTTATCGTTCCCGATCAAGGAAACCTTGGTGCGGTAGACCGCGCGCATACGCTCGACAAACGCTTTGAGCTGTTCGCTTTTGGCGTTTGCTTTCGCTTCGTTTTCCTTTTTCAATATTTCCGGCGGCGTTAAAAACGCTTTCACCGCGCGTTCCATTTCACGCACGGAAAATTCGCGCTTGATCGCCTCTTCCGCGAACGCAAGCTGTTTTTCTTTGGGTACTTTGACGAGCGTTCTCGCATGACCTGCCGAAAGCTTGCCGCTCTCGATCAACCCCACCACCTGCGGTTCGAGAGTCAACAGCCGCAACGAGTTGGCAACGGCAGGTCGCGACCGCCCGACAAGCCCCGCCACGTCGTCTTGCGTAAAGCCGTGATCGGCGGTCAAACGGTTCATCAAATACGCCTCCTCCATCGCCCCCAGCCGCTCCGTTTTCAACTTTTCCACGAGCGAAAAGATTTCCGCGTGTTGTTCGGTAAACGCGTACACGCGCGCCTGCACCTCTTTCGCGCCCGAAAGCTTTGCCGCGTGAAAATCGCGATCGTTTGAAAGCAAAGTAAATCTACCCGTTCCCGTATCGTTCACGGAAAATTCGGGCACGCCGTTGAGTAGCAAATACGCCGCGCGGTTTTTGAGTTCCTTTTTTGGAAAGCTCTCGCTCTCCGTCGCGGTATCGATCCACGACACGGGCAGAGTACGGGTTTCGTAATCGATCGTGGCAAGCTTGCGTTTTTTCGTCTTTTTCATAGCACACCTACTACGCAAACGAGGGCTGCAATCCTGCGCCCCCGTTATCTTTCGCAATTATTCTTGGCTTTCGTTTTCCTCTTTCACCACGTGTTCGGGCGAAGGCGTCGTCATCGAGGCGAACGGATTGTCGCGATGCGTACCTTCCTTTTCGTCCATATACGCGATCACTTCCTTATAGTCCGCGCCTTTCATAAGCATTTGCACTTCCTCGGTGTAGATCGTTTCTTTCTCCACGAGCACGCGCGACATATTATCCATAATCGAACGGTTTTCTTTCAAAAGCTTGGTCGCTCTTTCGTGCGCCTCTGTGATGAGTCTGCGGATTTCCGAATCGATCGTCGCCGCCGTTTCCTGCGAATATCCGCCGCGGCTTTGGTTGCCGTATTCCATACCCATAAACACGGGCAGATCGGAGTCGTACGCCACGAGCCCGAGCTTATCGCTCATACCCCATTGCGTAACCATTCTGCGCGCGATATCCGAAACGTGCTGTAAGTCCGCGCTCGCGCCCGTGGTTACATCTTGGATCACGAGCTCTTCGGCAACTCTGCCGCCGAGCGACATACAGATATTATCGACGAGCTTGTTATACGAAACGTCGTTGTCGTCCGTTTCGGGACGAGTCATGGTATAGCCTGCCGCTCTGCCGCGAGGGATAATGGACACCTCGTGTACGGGATCGCAATGCTTGCAAAGACAAGCGAGCACCGCGTGCCCTGCCTCGTGATACGCCGTACAGCGTTTATCCGATTCCGTTACTACGCGACTCTTCTTTTGAGGGCCCATGAGTACTTTATTGATACCGTCGTAGAGTTCGAGGTTACCGATCGTTTTCTTACCTGCGCGCGCCGCCAAAATAGCCGCCTCGTTCAAAAGGTTAGCAAGCTCCGCGCCCGAAAACCCTGCCGTGATACGCGCCACCGTCTTGAAATTGACGTCGGGGGACATAGGTTTGTTTCTCGCGTGTACTTTCAAGATCTGCTCACGACCTTTCACGTCGGGCAAATTGACGTTGATGCGTCTGTCGAAACGCCCCGGACGGAGCAATGCGGGATCGAGAATGTCCTCGCGGTTGGTCGCCGCCATAACGATAATACCGTCGTTCGCCTCGAAACCGTCCATCTGCACGAGAATTTGGTTGAGCGTCTGCTCTCTTTCGTCATGACCGCCGCCAAGCCCTGCGCCACGTCTGCGCCCTACCGCGTCGATCTCGTCGATAAAGATGATACAAGGTTGATTTTTCTTCGCCATGTCGAACAGGTCGCGTACGCGCTTTGCACCTACGCCGACGTACATTTCCACGAAATCGGAGCCCGAAACGGAGAAGAAAGGTACGCCTGCCTCGCCGGCAACGGCTTTGGCGAACAGCGTTTTACCCGTCCCCGGAGGGCCTACGAGAAGTACGCCCGAGGGAATACGCGCGCCGAGCGCGGCAAATTTTTTGGGGGATTTGAGGAATTCCACGACTTCCTGCAATTCTTCCTTTTCTTCCTCTGCGCCGGCGACGTCCGAGAAACGGACTTTGAGATTGCTCTGCACGTGCGCTTTGGTCTTGTTGATGCTCATGTTCGCACCGCCGCCACCTGCCGCACTGCGCATGATCAGCCAGAACATAACGGCAACGAGCACCACGCCAAGAAGCGGAATCAGGCTCGACCAAACGCTGCCTGCGTTGGGATCGGTGAACGTGATGTCTACGCTCACGCCCACGTTTTCAAAGCCTTGCAAAAGCGTCGTCAAAGACGCGTAATCGTAAATACTTGGCGCAACGGTGGTATACGACGCGACGATCCTGCCGTCGGTAACGAGCATACCCTGCCAAGCGTAGCCGTCCACGTAAAGGGTGTTGATCTCGCCGTTGCCGATCTTCGTCATAAAGTCGGTGAAAGAAAGCTCCGTCGCCGCGTTGAGAATATCGGAAAGGAATACGCCGACGAGCGCGACGGCTACCACGGCAACGATGATCCAGATAATGTTTTTTGTTTTCTTATTCAAAACGAGTTCTCCTTATTTATAGTTTTTCGGATAACAACAATTATTTATACCCGTCAACCTCAATCGATAAACGGAATTTTTTTCGTTTTTCCGCTTTTGCTATATTATTTTATCATATTAAAAAAGCTTTTTCAAGCGTTTATGCAGTGTATTTCAAACATTTAACAAACGTTCACAAAGTTTACACATTTGATTTCCCTTTCACGCGGTAGTACGTCTGCTGGCTGTTAAAGCCCGCCTCGTAGATCAGCTCTATCGTCGTGCGCGTATCGCCGTTTGCGCGCAGTTTTTTCACGTACGCAAGCCGTAAGCCGTTGATATATTCCGCAAGCCCTACGCCCAAGTATCTATGGAATACGCGTGAAATATGCGCCTCCGTGTAACCGAGCGCGCGCGCAATACTTTTTCTCGAAATTTCCGCACGGTAATTTTGCTGTATATACGCGAGGATTGATCGAATCCACACTACCATCCTGTTCCCACAAAATTTGGTGAGCGTCATTATCACCATTATAATATATGGGGAAATTAAAGATTATCTTGCGGAGTAATGTCTTCGCCTCCGAATCGTTTGCGTTAATATGTATTTCTTTTACCAAT
>JAFTPZ010000002.1 GCA_017463025.1 Clostridia bacterium | reverse complement strand
GTCGCCGCCGCCCTCGATAAGCCGCATCGCGTAATACAACGCTGCATTGGCGTCGCTACCGCGCAAGGATTTACAAAACGCCGAAAGAAAATCGTAATAGGAGTCCTCGTTATAGGAAAGCGCCTTTTTCTGAATGGACTGCTCCGCGTCCGCAAGCGTGATATGGACCTGCCCCTCGCCATTCGGCTCGCTCGTGAGCGCCGCAAGCTCCAACGCATTATACGCCGATCGCAAATCGCCGCCTGCCACGCGCGCGATATGTTCGAGCGCGTCCTCGTCCGCCGCGACGTTCTTTTTTCCCAAGCCCTTATGACGGCTTTTAAGCGCCCCTTTGAGCGCGCCGATAATGTCCTCTTTGGTGAGGTGCTTGAATTCGAACACGCGACAACGCGACACGATCGCCGGCGTCATTGCCGCGTACGGATTTTCCGTCGTCGAGCCGATAAAAATGATCGTACCCTGTTCGATCGCAGGCAGGAGCGAATCGCTCTGCGTTTTATTGAAACGGTGGCACTCGTCCAACAACAAATACGTGCGTTTGTTGTACAGTTTCAAATTTTCCCGTGCGGTTTCTACTGCCTTTTTTACGTCCGCAACCCCTGCGTTGACCGCATTGAGCTTGATAAACTCGCCGTTCGTACGTAGCGCGATAATATTCGCAAGCGTGGTTTTACCGCACCCCGGGGGGCCCCAGAATATACAGCTCCCCAAACGGTCGGTCGCAATCGCGCGGCGAAGGAGCGAACCCTCGGCGACGATATGGCGTTGCCCGATAAACTCGTCGAGAGAGTTTGCGCGCATACGCTCGGCAAGCGGTTTTGCCGTTTCTTCGTGGTTGTTAAAATCAAATAGATCCATACCTGCCGTCCTTTAATATTATTTCCTGCCGCCAATCGCCTTTTTTATCTTTTTCGCATATTCCTGCCCGATCTCATACCCCTTTTCATAGGCAAATTCCACCTGCTTTAAGGAATATTGACTCATATTACCAAGCTCGGGCTCGATCCAGAAATCGATAATATCGGCGTGTTCTTCTTTCAACCGCGCCGTGCGGTAATTATCCATAAGATCGATGGTTTCGAGAAGTACGCCGAACGTGTTGGGCATTTTCTCTTGCGTCGAACGGTGTCCCAAAACGTCCACGCAAACGACGATATCCGCGCCCATATCTTTGAGCGGCAAATAAGGCACGCGCTCCAATATCCCACCGTCGATAAGCCGCATACCGTCCTTTTCCGTAGGACGGAATACCGCAGGAATACTCGACGACGCCACTACCCCGTCGAGTACCTTACCCTCGGAAAATTCCACGACTTTTTGCGTAATCATATCCACCGCCACGCAACGGAAAGGAATTTTCAGATCGGAAAAATCGGGATCGCCGAAATATTTTTCAAGTAGTTTGCGAATCTTTTTCGTGTCGAACAGTCCGCCTCGCCCACCCGTGGGCGCAAGTAGATCCAGAAGTCGCAAACCGCGTACCGCTTTATACATTTTTTCCGTCGTAAGTCCCGAGGCGTAAGCCGAGCCGATCACCGAGCCCATTGAACAGCCCGTGATATAATCGGGGTAGATCTCCGCTTCCTCCATTGCTCTTAAAAAGCCGATATGCGCCACGCCGCGGCTACCGCCCGAGCCCAACGCAAATCCGAGTGTTTTCTTTTTCATCGTTCTCCTTTAATTTTGATTATACGCCCCCAGCAATTTACATTCGAGGGTATTTTCCCTAATAGAGCGCAACAGCTCTTGTACCTGCGCAGAACCGATATCGCAATCCGCCTCGATAAAGAACCGATAGTCCCCATGACGGTTTTTCACGGGACGGCTTTCGATCTTCGTCATATTGATCCCGTACTTGGCGATCACATGCAACAGTTCCAAAAGACTCCCCGGGCGGTGCGGACATACCGCGGATATAAACACGCGCTCGCTGTGTTCGGGAATGGAATTTTTTCCCTTTTTTACGAGTAAAAAGTGTGTAAAATTATTCTTTTCGTCCGCAATACACTCCTCGCTCATAATAAATCCACCGCGCAGATTTTCCGTATGCGCGCCCACGATCGCCGCGCTCTTACCCGAATCGTCCTCGAACGCACGCGAAAGTCCGAATCCCGTCGATTCCGCGTCGCGTAAAGCGGCGAACGGCATTTCTTTGCTCAAAAACGCCGCGCATTGATCGAGCGCCTGACGGTGCGAATATACCCGTCCTATCTCCGAAAGCTTTACGCCCTCTTTATATACGAGCCTGTGATCGACGCGAATGACCGCCTCTTTCACCGCGTACAGTTCCTCCGAGCTTTGCAACAGATCGAGATTTTGCAACACGCCTCCTTGCAAACTGTTTTCAATGGGCAGGGCAGCCGCGTCCACTCTGCCGTTTGCCACCGCCGCAAAGACTTCGGGGAAATTGCGGAACGGAATACATTCATCCCAATCCCCCACGCCTTTTGCGCCCGTGGATTCCGTTTTCAAAAAAGATTTCGCCGCCAAATGCGAATAACTGCCCTCCGGCCCTAAAAACGCTATTTTCATCTCTACTTCTCCTTGTAAATCAAACCTGTTCCGCAAGTTTGTAAAGCAGTTTTTCCGTATCCTCCCAACCAAGGCAGGGATCGGTGATGGATTTTCCGAATACCTCGTCGTGCTTTTGATTGCCCTCCACGAGGAAACTTTCGATCATAAAGCCTTTCACGATCTTTTTGAAATCGGAATCGTACGTCCTGTTCTGCATAACTTCCTGTGCGATACGTACCTGCTGACGGTGCTGTTTGCCCGAGTTGGAATGGTTGCAATCAATGATGATCGCGGGATTTTGCAAGCCGCCGCCGTTCAAAAGCTCCGCAAGCTGCATCACCGTTTCGTAATGGAAGTTGGGCACGTCCGCCCCCGAACCGTCCACGCCGCCGCGCAAGATCGCGTGCGCGTAGGGATTGCCGTCCGAGCTCACCTGATAATTACGGTATTTGAAAATTTGCGGACTTTGCGCCGCGTAAATGGAATTGACGAGCGCAAGCACGTTGCCGCTCATCGGGTTTTTCAAGCCCACGGGCGCGTCGATACCGCTCGCCACTTGGCGATGCAACTGATCCTCCACGCTCCGCGCCCCCACCGCGTGATAGGACAAAAGATCCTCCACGTACGCGGTGTTTTCGGGGTACAGCATTTCGTCCGCCGCCGTCAAACCCGACTCGTTCATCGCCGCAAGGTGTAAAGCGCGTATGCTGCGAATACCGCGCGCGATATCCGCCGCCCCCTCGGGATCGGGTTGCAGGAACATACCTTTATACCCCACGCCTTTCGTACGCGGCTTGTTCGTGTAAATTCTCGGCACGATCACGAGCTTGTCCTTGACTTTTTCGTTCAACTTCCCAAGGCGCGAAATATATTCGAGCGTAGGGGCAGGCTCGTGCGCCGAGCAGGGCCCGACCACCACGAGCATCTTATCGCTTTTTCCTGCGATCACCGCGCGGATCTCCTCGTCGCGCGCGCTTTTCATTTCCTTTAACGCAGACGTCATCGGCGATTCTGCGATAAATTCTTCCGGTTCGGGAATGAAATATTGCTTTTCTAACATAATCAACTCTCCTGTCCTTTGATTTCGTTAATATATTCTTTGACCTCTTCCGTTACGTACTCGTCGATCGGCGTTCCGAAGCGTAAGCTGTTTCGAACGATAGACGAGCTGACGTGCAACAGCTCCTGCGGACAGGGCAAATATACCGCGGTGATATTCGCGTTTAACTTCCTGCTCGCGTAAAAATCGGCGTTCTCGTAATCGAAATCGGTGGCGTTGCGCAATCCGCGTACGTAAATATCCGTACCCTCGCGCGCCAACAGCTCCGCGACCGTACCCGAAAATTCCACCACGCGCACGCGCTCGCTTTGCACCGTTTTCACAAGCATTTCTTTCCGCTCGTTCACCGAAAAATACGGCTGTTTGTTGGGATTGACGAGGATCGCCACCACCACTTCGTCGAACATTTTCAAGCACGCGTCGATCACCGCCTTATGCCCTAGCGTCGGCGGATCGAACGAGCCTGCAAACACGCATTTTCTCTTGTTCATAATCGCCTCCTGAAAAACGTCAGATACGCCTTTCCGTACTTCCTCTCGTCGAATTTTTCCAAGCCCTCGACTTCGCCCTCGAACGCACGGTCGCGCTCGTACACGGCGATCCCGTTTTCCGTCAAAAGCCCCTTTTGCGCGATCTTTTCAAGCGCCCTTTCCCCGTAAGCTTCGGCGTACGGCGGATCGATAAAAATAAGATCGAACTTTCCGCACGAACCGTCCAAAAACACCGAATAATCGAAGTTGAACACTTTCGCCTTATCGCCGTTTACGCCCAACTTCAAGCTCGTCAGATTTTTCTTTACGATCGCCACGCTGTCTTTGGAAAAGTCGTTAAAAACCGCCTCCGCCGCACCGCGCGAAAGACTTTCTATCCCCAACGCGCCGCTACCGGCAAACAGATCGAGTACCCTTGCGCCGCGCACCTTAACGCCGAGGATATTAAACAACGCCTCCCTCGCCCGATCGGACGTAGGGCGTACGTTCTCCCCTGCAAATTCCGTAAGCACTCTGCTTCTGTATTCGCCGCCTATGATCCGCATATTTCTTTACTTCCTTATTTGCGTTTTTTCGGTTTTGTCCCGGGCAAGCCACCGTAATTGATCTTCTTGACTTTATTCGCCTCCGCCGCCGCGGCTCTGTCGGCAAGCTCTTGCGCTTTGATCGCCTTGTTTCTGCGCCCGTACGCACCGATGATATAGAACGCGCCCGTTACGATCACGGGAACGATCGCAAACAGACAAGAGAGGAAATAGCTCACCGCCATACCGCTTGCGTTCATATAGTAGATAGGCAACACCGACCAACCCGAAATCAGGAAACAAACGATAACAACGACCGCCATACCCGTACTTTGCAAAGCCTGTCCGTCGATCGCCGCTTGATTGCAGCCGAAAATAATGCCGACGATCAGCGTGTAAACGCCGATAAACGCACCGATCGCAAATCCTTTCCAAGCGCGGTATTCTTTCGCATACTTATGCGAGGAAATTCTATAACCGCCGCCGTAATCGTCCATCGAAGTACGTTTCAAATTTCCCGAAACGAGGTTCTCGTAAGCAGTTCCGCCCTGCGCGTAGGTTACAAGCCCGTTATACGCCGCCGCGGCGATCGCGCAAACGAGCGTCCAAGCCAGCTTGCCCCCGTCCCACAAAATTTCATTCTCTTTCATCGTGAGCATCATCAGTATCGAGCCTGCGCAAAAATACATAATCGCCGCAGGGATCGAGCTTTTGAACAGCTCCCATACTTGTCTACCTATTTTTTTTATCGTATTTTTGAATTTTGCCATAATTTTTCTCCCGTATTTCTTTTATTTAATCGTAATCGTATACCCTCTCCGCCCGACGGGTCGCCGCGCACAGTACTTCGTAAGAGATCGTACCTACCCGTTTTCCCGTTTCCGCCGCGTCGATGAGCAAGGCAATTTCCGCGCCCCGTTTTGCTTTCCCTACGCGTACGCACGCGTCCATACATAAATTATTTGCGTGATCTTCAAAACCGCAAACGCCGTTTTCTTTGTTCCGTAAAAATCCGTCCGCGTAGCCGTATCGGTAGATATGCAGATCTTTTATCTTCTGCGCTTGTTTTTCGTCGAGCGGCTTTCCGTACCCTGCGCCGCCGAACGAGTATTTCCTCGTCGTAACCACGGGCGCGTATACGGTCATACCTTTTTTCAGATCGAGCTCTTGCACGAGCGCCTCGTCGATATCTTCCGCGCCGTCGGGTAAGTAGCCGTACAGACCTATCCCCACGCGCACCATATCAAAAGTAAATTCCCTGCCCAGCAGCGCTCCGTAGGTCGCGCTCAAATGCCGTATGCACTTGGGGAAATACTTCCGACAAACGCGTTCCGCCGCCAAAAAACGTTCCCGTTGCAAAAGCGCGTTCGCTCTCGTGTAATCGTGCAAATGGGAATATATCCCCTCCACTTTCACAAACGAACGGTTGTGCAGAAACGCGCATACTCTGCCCAGCCACGAGCCGTACGTACCGTATCGATTCATACCCGTATTGATCTGGATATGTACGCGCACGGGGATTTTACACTTTTCCCCTGCCGCCGCAACGAGCTTTGCCGAATACAGATCGCCCACGCTCACGATAAAGCCGTTTTTTGCCGCCGCGACCGCTTCCCATACGTCAAGGGGCGGCGTTAAAATGAGGATATCCTTTCCGCAAACCGCCGATCTGATCGCGACCGCCTCTTCCAAAAGGGACACCGCGAAACAATCGGCAACGCCCTCTAACGCAAGCGCGACTTCTTCCGCGCCGTGCCCGTAAGCGTCCGCTTTCACGACCGCGCATAGCTTTTTACCCGTGAGCGTTTTGAACGCCTCGGCGTTATGCTTTATATTCCGTAAATGAATTTCCGCTCTGATTTTTTGCACGATTTATCGTATGCAACAGCCTCGAAAATCGTGTCTGCCTCGCGCCGCTTATTCGCTGAAAATAATGCGATGACAGTTATCGCAATCGATACCTGTGGGCAGCTTACTCTTTGCCGCGATAGGCGGTTCCATGCTGCAAAACGGACATCGTCCTTGATAGAGCGCGCCTACGACGGGGAAGATTTTTTCCTTACGTTTGGTGAGATACCGCGCCAATGTTTCTCCGTCCGCTTTTTTCGCCGCTTCGGCAGCTTTGGTAAGCTCCGCTTCCAGCGCCTTTTTCTCCGCCTCGCGCGCGCCTTTCACAGCTTTATACGCCTCCGCCGCCTCCGCGTACTGTTTCTGCGCGGAAATGACCTGCTTTTTGAGTTTCTGATATTCGGCGTCCGTGTCCTTAATGCTTGCCGACAACACGCCGAGATCGGCTTTGAGCTTACGCAATTGTTCCACGACCGATTGCGCCTTTTTCTTGTAGAAAGAAACGTCTGCGCCGCCGCCGATCAGCTCGTCGAGATTTTCAAAATCGGCGAGTAAGCTTTCGATCTGCTCGTACTTTTTCGCAAGCGCGTCCGCTTCTTCTTTCAGCGAAGTCGCTTTCCCGTCGAGCGAATCGAGCTTTTCGGGCGCAACTTTGAGAAATTTCTGTAATTTTACGTACTTTTTTCTCTCCTCGCTTTCGGCAATTTCGCTTTCCAGCTTGAAAAGCTTCCCGTCGATTTCCTGATACTGTAAAATAGTTTGTAAATATGACATATATAACTCCTCCCGTCAAAGTAAGATGTCGTCCGTGTGGAATATACACGGTATCTCCGTTACCCGACGGATTTTTTGATAAAATTTTTCAAATCCGTAATGCTCCGACGCGTAATGCGTAAGCGCGATCACGGAAAGTCCCGATTCGACCGCAAGTGTGATCACGTGGTGCTTGAAATCGGAAGAAACGATCGCGTCCGCTTTTTGTTTCACGGCAAACGCCACCGCCTCCTCGTCCGCGCCGCCGCCGCAAAAGCTCGCCACGCGCGAAATCGTTTTGTTTTCCTCTCCATACGCCTGCAACCGCCGCGTCGAAAAGGTCTGTTGCATATTTTCGGTTAAAACGCCAAGGGAGGTAGGCTCGATCGCGTACGCCCTGCCGTAACCGCCCGTCGAAAGCGTATGCATCAGCGCGACGTCTTTCGGTGCGTTTTTCCCTGCCGACAGGCAAACGCCTTGCATCAAACTTTCGTCGATGCCGCCCTGCGCGCCGTCGAGGTTGAGGTGCATAGAAATCACCGATATACCCTTGCGCAAAGCCGCGACGAGTTTTTTCCCCAGCGGCTGAAAATCGCTTACGCGGATATCGGAAATTTTTCCGTAGATCGCAGGGTGGTGCGTAACGATCAGATTCGCGCCGCTTTCCACCGCTTTTTCGATCGCCGCAAACGAAAGATCGAGGGAAAACAAAACGCCTTGGATCTCCTCGCCCGTATCGACGAGCACGCCGCTGTTATCGTACGCGCCGTATTTCTCGCAATATTCGTCGCTGATCGACTTTGGCGCAAGTTCGTTCAAGGTTTTATAAATTTCACAAAGTTTCACCGCTCAACACTCCTTGCAATTTCGCTTTTCTTGCGGTCAGTTCCTCGCGGCTTTGTTCCTGTAACGTGGAGATCGCGAGGTATTTATCGATATTTTTCAACTGCTTTTCCGTCCGCAAAAGAAACGCCTCGGGACGCTCACGCAAATTTTCTCTGCCGAATTCGTACTCCGCTTCCGTATACGCCGCCACCGTTTTCCCCTCTGCCTTTCCTCCGACCAGCACGTCGTAGAACTTGTCGTCTTGAAAGGTGAAATCGCGTTCGATATATCCGCCTTGTTCGAGAATATACCTCCGCAATTTCTCGCTGTCGTGCATAGGTTGAAAAACGAACCGCTTGGGCATAAATCCGTACTTTTTATCGGATAATATCGCCACGATCTCACTACCGCCCATACCGGCGATCAACACTTCGCCGACGTCTTTGGGAACGCCGAAAAATCCGTTCCCGAGCACGGGCGTTGCCCTCCCTGCCGCCACGAACGCGGAGAGCAATTTTTCCGCTTTGGCTAAACTGCCCTTGCTGATATCGGAAAAGATCGCGCGCTCGCACAGCCCGTTTTCGAGCATATACTCGCTGCAATACCCGTGATCGCAACCCACGTCCGCAAAGGTATCCGTTTTTTCCAACAACGCGCAAAGCGCGTCAATGCGTTTGGAATACCCCATTATTCGATAAAATCTTTCAGCTTTTTACTGCGCGAGGGATGACGGAGCTTACGGAGCGCTTTCGCCTCGATCTGACGGATACGTTCACGCGTAACGTTGAACTCCCTGCCCACTTCTTCGAGCGTTCTGGGCTTTCCGTCGTCGATGCCGTAGCGCAAACGAAGTACTTTTTCTTCACGCGGCGTGAGTGTGTCCAAAACTCCCAAAAGCTGTTCTTTGAGCATCGTGAACGCCACCGAATCGCTGGGCGTGATCGTCTTTTCGTCCTCGATAAAGTCGCCGAGGTGGCTGTCCTCTTCTTCGCCGATCGGCGTTTCGAGGGAAACGGGGTCTTGCGCGATCTTTTGTATCTCGCAGACGCGTTCCTCGCTTACGCCCATTTTTTCCGCGATCTCCGCAGGCGTAGGCTCTCTGCCCAGCTCTTGGAGCAACAAACGCTGTACGCGCGTGAGCTTGTTGATCGTTTCCACCATATGCACGGGAATACGGATCGTTCTCGCCTGATCGGCGATCGCACGCGTGATCGACTGACGTATCCACCACGTGGCGTACGTCGAAAACTTAAAGCCTTTTTGATAATCGAATTTCTCGACGGCTTTCATAAGACCGAGGTTACCCTCTTGAATCAGGTCGAGAAAGAGCATACCTCTTCCCACGTAGCGTTTGGCGATCGACACGACCAAACGGAGGTTCGCCTCCGAAAGGCGTTTTCTCGCCGCCTCGTCGTCCTCCATCATACGTTTGGCAAGATCGACCTCTTCATCCGCCGACAAAAGCGGCACTCTGCCGATGTCTTTGAGATACATTTTCACGGGATCGTCCAACCCGATATCGGAAAGCGCCTGTTCGAACAGTTCCCGATCGCGTTGATCCTCGTCTACGATCTGAATCCCCGCCTCTCCGAGGTATTTATACACGTAGTCGATTTGGTTGGGATTGGTGTCGTATTTTTCCATAATATCGCAAAGTGCGTTGGTGGAAATACTTCCCTTTTTCCCGTAGTTGCCGATAATGCCCTCTAAAATTTCATTGAGTTTTTGTTCGGATATATTCACCCTTTTTATCCTCCGTTTATAAAGAACGGTTTTGACCGTTTCCTCTTACTTTTTTAATTGATTGCTTTTGATCGCGTTCATCGCGATCTTTTTCATAATCGCCTTGCGTTTCTCCACGTCCGTTTCCGCGTTCAATTCCTCGTTGAGCTTCGCGATCTCCCTTTCGATCGTTTCGCGTTCCAACGTTTTCACACAGTCGTTGAAAAACCGCTCGGCGTTCTCACCCGATAGCTTGTCCTCGTAGTTGAGATCGAGTATGGCGTTAAATTCCGCGCTGTCCTCGTCCAAGACCTCGAACAGCTCGCTTGCGCGCATTCGCTCGCCCAACCGTTCTCTCTCCGCAATATACGCCGCGATCTCTTTATGCGTCGTGTCCGCGATCGGCATATCCTCCACGCCGTAATCCTTGGCGTACGGCGCGGAAAACAGTTTCGCCGCCAAGATAAAACGTACGGCTTTCACGCATTTATCCGTACCCGACGCCGTTTCCGCAATACGCGTCTGCTCTTGTACCTGCGGCGCTTGCTTTTCGGGCGGCGCTTTCTTCGCGCCCTCCAAATCCCGTTCCAAAGCGTGATAACTGATGCCCGTCTGGTCGCGCAATTTTCGGAGTAACTCCTCTTTCACGCTCTCGCTGTCCGCCTCCGACACCACTTTGAGCGCTTCGGCAACGAACTTGCGTTTCTCCTCCGATCGGGAAAGATCGTATTTTCTTTCCACGGCGTGTATCTTGTAATCGATAAGCGGCATTGCCGCGTCCAGACATTTTTGATAGGCGTCCGCGCCCTGTTTTGCCACGTCGTCGGGATCGAGTCCCTCGGGCATAGGTACGACGCGCACGTTCAACGCCTCGTCTTTTAAGATTTCCAAACCGCGCAGATCGGCTTTCTGCCCTGCAAAATCGCCGTCGTAACTAATGAGCACGTTATCCGAATACCGTTTTACGAGTCTTGCCTGTTCTTTCGTGAGCGAAGTGCCCATGGATGCGACCACGTTTTCAAACCCTGCTTGGAAGAGGGAAATGGTAT
>JAFTPZ010000025.1 GCA_017463025.1 Clostridia bacterium | reverse complement strand
CTCGATAATCGGCGCGTTGACAAACGCGCTTTTCGTGATGTGCCAACCCGTTTTTGCGAGTTTATCGGGAACGTTATTCGCCGAAACCACTCCCACGTAATCGGCAGGTACGACGTTTTTACTGTCCGCGATCGCGACCGTGAACGCTTTCGTTTTCAACAGATTTTTCACCGTTTTATGCCCCGCGCTCAAACAAATGGACACCTGCGCCGTGTCGCAGACCGTTCCCCATGCCGCGTTCATCGCGTCGGGCGTTCCGTTTTCGTCGTACGTGCCGACGATCAGCACGGGCAAGGGATAAATATACGCTTTTGCTTTCAAATTTTTTCTCATAATTCATTACTCCTTTTTTTTAAGTATTTACGATCGTTAATTATTAAATTCGGGGATAAGCGTATCCGAGGGAACGCCGTCGATCGTGTTATTTTCCGAAATAAACGTAAAGTCCGCGGTCAGCGTATCATCCGCCTCATAAAATCCGTCGATACCCTCTTTGGAGTCGTCCGCCCAAGGCTGACAGCCCGTTATGGTACAGTTTTTCACCGTTACCGTCGTCGCTTGATTGAAAGTCCCGAACGCAAACGCGGGCTTGGAGGCAAGGTTGGAAAACGTACAGTCGTCCACCGTCAAGCTCACCACGTCGTCCGCAATACTCGCCTCGTGCACCTTTATGCCGCGATAGCCCGTAAAAATGCAATTATTCAGCTTTGCTGAACCGTCCAGCATCCAAAGCGCATATTTTTTCGTGTCCGTGGACGTGAACGAACAATTCGTAAAGGTCGCCTCCGCGTCCTCTTTGAGCAGGACCTCCGATTGAAACGTACAATTTTCAAAAGTCAGCTTGCCGCCCCATTCCGTCGCCCAAGTGTTCCAACCCGATTTGGTGTACGTGGTATCCGAGAACGTAATATTTTTGAATACGAGCTCGCCGCTGTTGTTCGCACAGATACACCCGTAGTCGCCCGAACCCGTGATCACGATCTCCGCGCCGTCCTCGCCGCCGTCGACCGTTATCTTTTTCACGCTATCCGAGCCCAAATGCACCCCAAAAGCCTGTTGCGTAAGCTCACGCGTTTCCGTCAACTGCAAGGTATATTCGCCCGTCGCCTCCGTCAACATCTCTTCGAGCGTACGCGTATCTTCCGGTTCGTCCGACGAAGAAGAGGACGAGCTACTGCTCGAATCGCCGCCGCAAGCGACAAACCCTGCGCAAGCCGTCAATGCCAAAAGCCACAAAAGATATTTTTTACCGTTTCTCATAAAACTTTCCACTCCTTTGATAATATATTTTTATTGTACTCTATTTTCCCCTTTGCCGTCAAGCGATTGAAAGAAAAAAGGTAAAAATTCCCCTGCAAACGATAGACGGGCGCGCGGTTTTGTGGTATAATAATGGTATGATAACCAAACGAGCGATAGCCTTCGATATAGGCGACAAGAGAATCGGCGTTGCCGTGAGCGATCCGTTCAACGAATACGCGATGCCCTGCGACACTTATTTCCGTACCCGTGATTTCCGCGCGGACGTACAAGCGATCGCGAAAATCGCGAAAGACAAGGGCGTGGTCGTGATCGTGTGCGGTATGCCCGTGAACACGGACGGCACGGAGAGCGAACAGACGGAAAAGACGCGTCGCTTTATCGACGCGCTCCGTGGCGCGACCGACCTCCCCATTGAGCTTGAGGACGAACGGTTTACCACCGCCGAGGCGCGGGAAACGCAGATGATGAGCGGCGTGAAACGAGATCGGCGCAAACAGACGGTGGATTCCATCGCCGCGTCGTTTATCCTCGAAAGTTATCTGAAAAGAAAGAAAAATCAAGAAAAGGAGAAAATTATGAAAGACGAGATCAAAACGGAAGAATACGAGGAAGAAGAACATATCGTGGAATTAGAGGACGAGGAGGGTAACAGCGAAAAATACCTGCATATCGGCACGATCGAATACCGCGGCGAGTGGTATTGTTTCTTCCAGAAAGCCGAGCCGGAAACGGAAGAAGAAGAGGATGAAGTGGTCATGTTCCGCTTGGAGGGCGAGGGCGAGGAAAAACGCCTTGCCACCCTCGACGACGAACAGCTGATGGACGAGGTGTTTGCGGAGTTTTGTCATCAATTCGAAGAATACGAAAACAGCGACGAGGCTATGTCGTTGGAATAAAAAAGGAGAAAAATATTATGGGTATGTTACAAGGTAAAGTAGCCGTCGTTACGGGCGGCACGAGAGGTATCGGTCTGGCGATCGTAAAAGCGTTTTTGCAAGAGGGCGCGTCGGTGGCGCTGTTCGGTTCGAGAAAGGAAACGGTGGATAAGGCGCTTGCCGCGCTCAAAGAAGAAAACGCGGCGTATCCCGTGATCGGGCTTTCCCCCGATCTGGGTAATTACGCGGAAATCGAAAGCGCAATGCAGGAGGTCAAGGCGAAATTCGGCAAGATCGATATTCTCGCCAACAACGCGGGCGTATCCGCACGCGAGCCGATCTACGAGTACGATCCCGCCGCGTTCGATAAAGTGATCAACCTCAACGTAAATTCGGTGTTCTACTGTTCCAAAGCGGTCGCGCCGATCATGAAAGCGCAGGGCGGCGGCTCGATCATCAACACCAGCTCTATGGTCAGTCTGTACGGTCAGCCCTCCGGCTGTTCATATCCCGCGTCCAAATTCGCGGTCAACGGGCTTACCAAATCGCTTGCTCGCGAGCTGGGCAAGGACAACATCCGCGTGAATGCGGTACTCCCCGGGGTTACGCGTACGGATATGGTCGCGGCGTTGCCGCAGGCTATGGTGGAAAGGATCGCCGCTACGATCCCCCTCGGCAGAGTGGGCGAGCCGGAGGAAGTGGCGAACGCTTTCGTGTTCCTTGCAAGCGATAAGGCAAGCTATATCACGGGCGCGCTCCTCTCCGTAGACGGCGCGACGGAAGTATAAGAAAGCGCGTATAGTTTTCGTATTCTTTCACATACTACTCCTACAAAACGGAAAAACGCCCTTTGTCGGCGTTTGCTTCGAGGAGGAATTATGGAAAAATTTGCAATCGGACTTTTGCTCGGCGGCGTTTGCGGCGCGCTCGTTGCTACGAATAATTATAAAATGCGTTCGCTCGTGAAAAAAAGTCAGGAGGAAGTGCAAGCCAAGCTCGACGAGCTGTTGGACGAAAAGCTGCGCGCTTTCGACGAAATGAGCGAAGACGACGAGGCGGACGAACCGA
This sequence comes from Clostridia bacterium, assembly GCA_017463025.1. Lineage (GTDB taxonomy): Bacteria > Bacillota > Clostridia > Christensenellales > Borkfalkiaceae > Scatosoma. The sequence continues at coordinate 9,688 of JAFTPZ010000025.1, read as the reverse complement.
AACCGCAATCCAAACCGCGCAAATCACGCGCTAAAAAATCGGAAAATTAAAGAAAAGCCGACCGTTTGAAAACGGTCGGCTTTTTATTATTTCGCTAGCAATTCATCTTTCAGTTTTTGATTTTCCGCGCGCAAGCGTTCGTTTTCCGCTTTCAGAGCTTGCGCGAGTCGATCATATAACGCGTTGATCTCGTTTTCCAACCGCCGACGTAAAAAATCCTTATCGGGTAGCGCGGGACGGGCTTTATTCCCCAACGTGCGCGCATTCACGCGCTGTACTTCCTCTTGCAAACCCATATCCTCCGCGATCGCCGCAATACGCGCAGGGTTCTTTTTCAGCGTGTTCCGATACTTATTTTGTAAACGCAGCATCAGCTTATCGTCGCCGCCCGAAAGATTGAAAATAGCGCGACGCACGGACAAACCCTTGCTCTTTTCCGCAAGAATACTCCGCAATACTTTGTCCGTTTCTTCCTCCGTAAATTCACGGATCTTTTCCACGGACAGACTCGATCCGTCGAGGAGCTTGACGATTCTCTCGTCCTGCTTCTCGTTTTTCATCAGCGCGTAGTAATAATTCCGCACGCTGCCCTTTGCTCTACCCCGTTTTAAGCCGTAGGTTTCGAAAAGATACGTAAGCGTTTTGCCCTTGCTTTTGCCTTCCTTGATAAATTCCACCAAGCTTTTCGCCTCTTCTTCCGTGTAACCGTTGATCTTGGTCATAATTTTTTTCCTCCGATTGCCGATCTTTGAAAAAATTATTGACGGATTTTTTCATTTTATACATTTTTTTCCACGAAAAGAATATAAGTAAATTATGAAAGTCTATTTTTTATCCTCTCAACCCTGCGCTCTTACGATCAACGACGCCTATTTCGGACTCACCGACCGTTTCGAACGGTTTGCGGATATTTCCTTGAAAGACCGTATGTTCGTCCGCTTTACCCCCGAGGGCGCGCTTCCTATCTCCTTTTTTCTCACGGAAAATATACGTTTCACGCCGCCGAGCGGTTGCGAAATTTATCTCCTCCCCGACGGGCTCGCGATCTACGCGCGCGACTTTCCGCCAAGCGACCTTTCTTTGCAAGTCCTGCTCCAAAAACGCTTTGACGAGGGCACGCTCACGATCTTTCGTCAGGGCGCGCTGCAACTGTCCTTGGAAACGCGCGAGGGCTTTTTCGTCGCAACCCTGCCCCCCTCGTTTAGCGACTGTGAGGCGTTTTGCGAAAGCGGCTTATTCTTCTTGAAATCCCCCGATTCCCTCGCCGTATACACGCAAAAAGGAGAATGCGTTTTACAGGAAAAAGTACTTTCCCATCGCGTGGAAAACGGCGTACTCTCCGCCGTACTGCCCCTCTCCGATTCCCTCGGTCGGGTTGCCGATTGCGAATGGTCGCTTTCGGAAAGCGGCGTGGAGCGCACGAAATTTTCCCTTTCGCAAGCACGGACGAAAAACGGCGAAAGCGAGAGAGAAAAGATCAAAGACGAGCTGTTGCCCTTTGCGTTCTTTGAAAGCGTTTTGATTGGGGCAAATTACCGCGAAATGCTCTCCGACGAGTTAGCGCCCGACTATGATAAAATCGGCGCGTATTTGGGCGATTTTTGCGCCGTTACGCTCACGGACGACACCAACACCTGCGGCTTGGTACGGAAAAAGGGAGATCGGCTGTTTGAGGTCGCGTATTTTACCGTAAAAACGGAGCACGGAAAAATTTGCGACATTCGCGGTTAAACGACAATTTAGTAAAATTTAACAGGCAAAACCGTCGTATTTTTCAAAAATACCCCGTCTGCGCACTTGACACGGACGGGGATTTTCGTATACAATATGAGTATAAAAAATGAAAGAGAGGTACTTATTATGAAAAAAGTCATTTGTAAAAAGGAGTACGACACCGAAAAATCCACGCTCGTGAAAAAGGTAACCTGCGGCGCGTACGGTTGCCCCGAGGGGTATGAGGAAAGCCTGTACCAAACGGAGAGCGGCTCGTATTTCCTTTACACGAACGGCGGCGCGAGCTCGAAATATCCCAAAGAAGATATTACGAGAATGGGCGCGGAAAAAGCGAAAGCTTGGCTCGCTGCGCAAAACTGATCGCGAGCTGTTGTTATTGCTTGTCATTGCGAGCCCTGCAAGGGCGCGGCAATCTATTTGGGATTGCTTCGTCGCTCCGCTCCTCGCAATGACAGGGGGGCGGTGCTCTCCTCGCAATGACAAACGACACGAAAAAACCTCGGCACGACCGCCGAGGTTTTTTCTTTCATCAATATTTTTTAACCGTTATTTTCTCGATCACGATCGGCTCGCTCGGTACGGAATACTCCACTTCCGTTTCCCCGTCGATAGGATCGGAGAGCTCGCCGTATTTATCGTTCGTGAAATCATCCTCGTCGTCGTACTCGCTTTCGACAAACGCCGTGATCGCCGCTTGTAAGCTTTCGAGATCGTCCTTACTGTTTTCGTCCAAAGTCGCAAACACGCATTCGTCGTCTACGCTCGCAGAAGTCGTTTTCAGCGAGATATAGAACTGCGAGGTCGCGCTGTTGTATTCATAACTACGCGTCGCTAAACCGCCGCTGTTACGCGCCACGTATACCTGATCGTCGCCGCTCTTGGTTTCGTAGCACATCACGAGCGCGCCGAAAGAATCCTTTAACGTTCCGTTTTCCACGCCGAAATCGTTGTCCTCGAACTCGCCGTAGAGGGTGTAAGTGGGACGCGTCTTGTCCTTATCCAACCACACGCTTTGGGGAATATAGCTCGCTACCGTGGCAAAATAGTCTTTATATTTAAGCTCCTCGTTTTCGTAGGTATACACGCCCGTTTTGAGCGCGTCCGTCGAATAATCGTGAATACACAGCCCGTCGTAGTAACCGTTTTCCACGAGCGCGAGGAAATGGTTGACGGTGGTGGGCGTGATCTTTCTATAAAGATCGTAATTCAACGTGTAGCTTTTGCCGTTGAAAGAAATTTTCATTTCCACTTCGGGGTTGGAAGTTTCGCAAGCGGAAAAAGTCGCCGTGCACGCCGTTACGCCTACGATCGCCAAAATACTGCAAATCATTCTTTTCATCTTTTTGAACATGGTATTTTACTCCATTGAAATTATTACTCTTCTATTTTACCCTTTCTTTGCGTTCTCGTCAAGCGGTTTTCAGGTGTTTTTAGAATTTTTACGCGATTTACACAAAGACGGGCACGGCAAAGCCGTACCCGTCCTCTCATATCCGCACTATCGGGGTTGAGCGCGGTTAAATTATGAGCTGAATAAATTATGCGTTCTCTTTCTTCGCTACGGTATATTGATTATTTCCGATCGAAGTTTTGGTATAAGCCTCTCCCTCAACAAACGTGTCGCCCATATCTTTCGTATACGTAGTATCGTTCACAGTAACGTTGTTGTTCATCGTTTTAATTCTCCAAAGACCGCTGAAATAATCGCCCTCGACCGTATTCGTGCCCTCTAATTTCAGGGTATAGCTCGTATACGTACTGTCGATTTCGATACCTGCCGTCCATTGATTGGTTATTCCGCTCGCATTCCTGCCGTTTTCCAAAGCCTTGAACGTCGAATTTCTCACGGTCAACGTGCGAGAATTGGAATCAGTGTCGCTAAACATAATCAACGCGTGTCCTCTCGTAAGGAAAGTACAGCCATCCACTAAAACATCGCCACCGTATACGTAGGTATAACGCATAGCCGTCGTTGCCGCCTCGTCGTCGTTGTCAAACGTACAGCCGATAAAGTTCGTTTTGCCATACGTATAGAACTGTCCCGTGATCGTACAATTATTATAGGTGATTTCGGTATAGTGCGTAAACGCCGAATAATAACCGCCGTCCTCAAACAGTATTTTTACGCCGTTGAACGTAACGGTACAACCGTGCAACGCAAGATGTTCGTGCGTCAGTGCTCCTGCCGTAAGATCTTTCGTAATTCCGATAACTGCGCCGTTATCGCCCGTAACGTTGATCGTCTTGTTGCTTGCGGTGAATTTGTTCATATAGTTGCCGTCAGCAAGCGTAATATTGAGAGTGTCCACGTTCGAATTTAATACTTTCGTTAAAGTTTCAGCATCCGCTACCGCTACGTTCAATGTAACATTCGTTGCCGTGTTGGAAGCGTCAAGCGTGATACCGTCCAAATCTCTGCCGACGATCGCGCCTGCATTTCCGTTAGGCGTTGCGCCGTCGTCGTAAACGCCGTCCACCGTCAAATAGGTAAGCGTAAGCCCGTCAACGGTATTGCCCGTGAACGTGTCTGCTTTTCTCAAACCGCCGATAATACCGCCGAAATCACGGTATGCAGTGATCGATACGCGCTCTACTTTATTATTCGTAAGCGTGTTCGCCGTGCTGTCCGAATAGCCTGCGATACCGCCAACTTTATCGCCGTTATCGTATTTCGTGCCGTCGAAATTCGGCGTTGCCACGAACGTCGTATCGGAAACGGAACAACCGGTGATCGTCGCATTGTTGAGGTAACCGGCAATGCCGCCTGCCCAACGTACTGCATTTACCGCGCTGTTCTTAACGTGTACGTTCGAAACCAACGTTTCAACGTAAGTCATCGTACCTGCGACAACGCCCGTCGGCTCTACCGCCTCGTTCGTGTTATACACGCTTACGCCGTCGAACGTTAAATCTTTCACCGTACCTTTAAGTGCGGAGAAGAACCCTGCCGCCGTCGTGGAGGTGCTGATCTTGAAGTCGGAGATCGTGTAATTTTTGCCGTCGAACGTACCTGCCCAACCGCTATCCCAACTGCTCGTGCCGCCAACGGGTTTCCATACCATACCGCCAAGGTTGATATCGTTCGCAAGCTCTACCGTTTGATACTTGCCTGCGTTATTCATAAATTTCACGAGGTCGCTCGCCGTTTTTACCACGAGGTGCGTGCTTTCTTCCTCATCGTCTTTTGCCGTCGGTTCGTAAAGCGCGTTCGCGTTACCTTGTACCGCCGCAACCGTGAAAGTCAATTCACAAGCCGTACCCTCGTATTCTTCACCAGCCTCGTAAGGGAGTGCGATCGATACGGGGATCGTTACTTCTTTATCCGCCGCAACGAGAATTTCCGCCTCGGAAACCACTCTGCCGCTTTCGCTCGTATACGCTACGCCGCCGATCTCCATTTCCAAACCGCCAAGCAAGCCTTCGTCCGCACTTTCAATGATCGTTTGATAATTGATCTGAATGGTGCTTTCGTTTTTAAGTACGATATTAAATTCCACGCTATCCATCGGGCTGATGTTGTTAATGGAAAGCTTGCCGCCGTTGAGCTCTACAAAACCGCCGTTCGAGAAATACGTAGGCATTTCTTGTTTTACAATATCGTAATCCGCTTCCGTTTTCGTCGTGCCGCCGTTCGCTTGACCTGAATACGTTTGAATGGACTTTTCGTCAATCGTCGCCGTCAGCTCCACGTTACCTGCCGTAACCGCGATATTCACTTCCGATTCGCTCGTGAAAAGCGCGTACGTGCCGCCCACCGCAAGGCTTGCGCACATTGCGATCGTTGCAATCGAAGTAGCTATCACTTTACTTCTTTGTTTCATTGTTTTTATCTCCTTAAATTAAAATTTTTTTCGTTGTTTTTGTGTGTTGTCATTGCGAGCCGTTAGGCGTGGCAATCTCCTTGGGATTGCTTCGTCGCCCCGCTCCTCGCAATGACAGAGGGGGGGGGGTGTGTTGTCATTCTCAATGACAAGAGGCGCGGAAACGCCGTTATTCCGTTACCTGTACCGCGTGTACGATCATATCGAAAGACAAGTCGCCGTTCTTTGCGTTGTCGTTCGCGTTACCGTGCTCTGCGCCGTAGTCCTTGAACGATACTTTCACCGTGAACGTTTTGCTTTGTCCAAGCTCCACCACGCCGACGGGACTTTCCGCGCTACCGACCGCGATCGTTTGATTGCTGATCGCTTGATCTTCCGCTTTCGCCTCCGTGTTTTCCGTCGTAACGCTCACTTCGAGTTGCTCGGCAAGGGCTATATCCTCCGCATCCGTAAGCTCGCTCGTGAGCACGATCTCGATCCAGTACGCAAACGCTACGTCGCTACCGTTTTTCAGCTCCATTTCAGCCACGCGATAGCTCGTCGGCGCGATCCTTTCGTTCTCGCCGAAATCGAACACGTTTTCCGTCGTTTCGCCGCTGAAATCCACGTCCGTTTCGTTCACGTAGTCGCCGATATAACCCCTTTCGTCGATTTTATTGCCCGTGAGCGTCAAGCGAGTCAAGGTTACTTCGAGCGTACCTGCTTGCAAGTGGTTTTTGATCGTCGCTTGATCGGTGAATAACGCGTAGCTACCCGTTATGATGAGTAGCAATGCGAGCACGATCGCCGCGAGCGCGAGAAAAACCGCTCTGATTCTTTTTGCCATATTGATACCTCCAAAAAAAATTATTCTTTATCTTCAAGCTCTGCAAGTTTGCGTTTGAGCCTTTCGATCTCTTCTTCCTGTTTTTGCGCTTGTTCGAGCGCCTTTGTGCGTTTTCCTTCATTCAGTACGTTTACGATCCGCACGATCTCCAACACGATCACGATCGCGCACGGAATGATGATCAGGCACACGACCGCTACGGGCGAACGCAGGGCGTAAATCAGCCAACCGAGCGGATAATTTGCCCACACCACTTTTCCGATCACGTAATTAAAGCTATCGATTTGCGAAGTGTCTATCGTCTGCGAAAGATTATCCTCGCTCGACTTATTATCCCCCGTCAGCTCGATCACGAATCCGCCCGTTTCCTTTTCCGTGATCTTCGAAATACGGTGAGTAATCGTTACTTGTTCGGTGTATTTATAACGGAAAGTGAGCACGTCGCCCTCTTTGAGCTGTCGATACCATTCGTCCGATTGCGTTTTTGGTACGGTTTCGATCACGAGCAACGTTTTCACGGGCAGGTCTTTGATCTCATAGGCGGAAACGTCTGTTAATTCGCATTTTGCCATGGAATCCGACTGCACGATACGCATTTGTTTTCCAAAGATCGTCGCCGCGCCGTCGTCGCCCTTTTTCGTTGCGATCGATACGATCAGAACGAACAGAACGAGCGCAAGCACTACGTATAACAGTACGTTTAACACGATTTTACAAACTTTCCAAGCCTTTTTCATACTCCCTTATCCCACTTTTTGAGCCGTCAGGACCAAATCGAAATCGATCTTCGCGCCTTTCCCCTCGTTCCCCACGTCTTTGCTCATCGTATATTTTACTTTCAATTCCGTTTTCGAACTCCTCGTGAAATTTTCCTCCATTGCGAGCGTTTCACCCTGCAACAGCGTGCCTAAATTGCCGCTCGTCTCGCTCGTCTCGCCCACGATCTCCACACTTACCTGCTCTGCAAGCGGCGGCGTGCTTTCTGCCGTAAAGGCAAACGTTAAGGCGTATCTGCCTGAAACTTTACACGTGATTTTCAGGATATATTCGTCTGAACCGGAGGGGTACAGCGTGATAATATCCGTTTCCAACTTTTCGCGATCGGCGCCGTCTTCGTTTAAGATCACGTTGATCACGTTGCCCGTTTCCCTTTGCTTGCGACATATGGAAAAACAACAAAGTACGATCATAACGAGGAGGATCGTAAAAACTATGTAGGTTACCCATTTTTTCTTATTTTTACGTTTTTCCGACATTACGTTCTCCCGTCCGAAAATCCATGAAAGTAAGTTATTAACTTACTCGTACCATATATTATAGTCAGTTTTTAACTGACTGTCAAGTAAAAACTGACTCTTTTTCTTATAATATTATTATGAATTTTACAAAAAGATTTAACGAAATCTTGAAGATAAGTGGGAAATCTCAAGTGGAGATCGCAAGGGCGATCAATGTTTCTAAACAATGCGTAACCGATTATAAAACGGGAAAAAGCGTTCCGTCCATCGAAACGCTGTATTTATTGTGTCAATTTTTGGAGGTATCCGCCGATTATTTACTTGGATTGAGTGATTTTTGAAAGCGTACGAAAAAGCGTACGAAAAAACACCCCGCCCGATCGTGAGCGAGGTGTCTTATTTGAAAAAAAGGTAAACTTATTTAAGTTCAGCCGTAGCGCCGTTCTCTTTGAGTTTCGCAACGAGCGCTTCCGCGTCTGCCTTGGGTGCGTTTTCTTTGATAACGCCCATCGCTTCCACGGCTTTCTTCGCGTCTGCAAGACCAAGGCCCGTAGCTTCGCGAACAACTTTGATGATCGCGATCTTGTTGGGACCGATGTCCTTCAAAACAACGTCGAATTCCGTCTTTTCTTCTGCTGCGGGTGCTGCTTCTGCCGCGCCGCCTGCTGCGGGTGCTGCTGCAACTGCTGCGCTTACGCCGAATTCTGCTTCGAGCGCTTTAACGAGTTCGTTCAATTCAAGAACGGTCATAGCTTTTACTTCTTCAATGAGTTTCTGTACGTCCATAGTAATTTTAATCCTCCGATTTTTTTAATTTAATGATTTTTTAATAATAATTAGTTGCTTTCTTTTGCTTTCGCAATAGCGTCCAAAACGCCAACAAATTTCGAAAGCGACGACTGGAAGCAGCCGAGCATTTTTGCAATGAGCGTTTCCTTGGAAGGGATCGCCGCAAGTGCTTTTACGCCTGCTTTGTCCAGATATTTCTGCTCCACGTAAGCGCATTTGGGAACGACTTTCTCCGCGAGCGCAGGGTTTGCTTTCGTTTCTTTCGCAAACACCGCCGCACCGCTCGTTTCGTCCGCGCAGAATACGGTTGCCGTCGTGCCGTTGAGGTCGTTGTCAAAATCGGTGATCCCGAGTTCGTTGAACGCCTTTTTCACGAGCGTATTCTTATACACTTTGTATTCGCAGTTCACTTCTTTGAACTTGTTTCTCAAAGCCGTTACTTCCAACACGGTAAGCTTGTTGTAATCTGCAAGCACGATCGATTTACTGTTTTGGATCTTCGCTTTGATTTCCTCTACGATTTGTTTTTTAGCTTCAATATTCGCCGACATAGTTTACCTCCTTTAAGCGTTTCCGCCTGACGATAAAAAAATCCCTCACGCCGCACGGCGTAAGGACACACTCATTTTATCAAAACGGTTATTTCCTTAAACCTCGACGAGCGGTTTCCCATCAAATCTTCCGATACTCGTTTTCTGCGGTCGTTTATTTTTTACTATACTATTATATCATCTCCGCCAAAGGCAGTCAACTGTTTTTGACCGCCTTTGGCAGAAATTTTTTTTGTTTTTACGCTTTTGATACGACTTTTACCCCAGGGCCCCTCGTCGAAGCGATAACTACGCTCTTCACGTATTGACCTTTTGCCGCCGCGGGTTTCGCTTTCACGATCGCGTCCATAAGCGCCGTGAAGTTCTCCACGAGCTTTTCTTTGCCGAAGCTCTTCTTGCCGATCGGGCAGTGAATGATCGCCGTTTTGTCAAGTCTGTACTCGACTTTACCTGCTTTCACTTCTTTGATCGCCTTTTCAACGTCCATCGTAACCGTACCGGACTTAGGGTTAGGCATCAATCCCTTAGGACCGAGCACACGACCGATACGACCTACCATACCCATCATATCGGGGGTGGTGATCAGTACGTCGAAATCGAACCAGTTTTCGTTCTGGATCTTCGCGATGAGCTCTTCCGCGCCTACGTAGTCTGCGCCTGCCGCTTCCGCCGCGTCTGCTTTCGCGCCTTTTGCGATAACCAAAACTCTCTTGGTTTTACCCGTACCGT
>JAFTPZ010000024.1 GCA_017463025.1 Clostridia bacterium | reverse complement strand
CGTCGCTTACCCCTGATAAGCAGGAGGAAAGCCTTAATCCTCTGTTCGATATCATTTTAGAAACGATACCGCCTATGGATATGGACGTGGAGGGCGCTGGTCAGCTCCTCGTATCCTGTATCGATTATAACGAATTCGTGGGACGTATCGGTATCGGACGTATCGAGCGCGGTACGATCCGCGCCAACGAGCCCGTGTCTATTTGTAATTTTAACGAACCGAAAGTGCGTACGAATTGTAAGATCGCCAACCTCTATCAAATCGAGGGCTTGGAGCGCGTACCCGTGGCGAGCGCGCAAGCAGGCGATATCGTCGTATTTTCGGGTATCGACGGACTTAATATCGGCGATACCGTGTGCGAGCCGATCAAGGTCGAGCCCGTTGAGTTCGTCAAGATCGAAGACCCTACGGTGGAAATGACGTTTTCCGTCAACGACAGCCCGTTCGCGGGCAAAGAGGGTAAATTCGTAACCTCCCGTCAGCTTCGCGACAGACTGTATAAAGAACTGCTCCGCGACGTTTCTTTGCGCGTTTCGGACACCGATTTGGCAGATAGCTTCCGCGTTTGCGGCAGAGGGGAAATGCACCTTTCCATTCTCATTGAAACGATGCGCCGCGAGGGGTACGAGTTTCAAGTTTCCACGCCCAAGGTATTGTATAAGGATATCGACGGCGTACGCCACGAGCCGATCGAGCGTTTCGTTGCCGACGTGCCCGAGGATATGACGGGAGCGGTGTTCTCGGCAATGGGTAATAGAAAAGGCAACCTCGTGCAGATGAATGCGGTGGGCAACCGTATGCGCTTGGAATTTACCGTTCCCTCGCGCGGCTTGTTCGGGTATAAGAGCGAATTTTTAACGGATACCAAGGGACAGGGGATTATGAATACGATCTTCTATTCCTACGAGCCGTATAAGGGGGATATGCAACGCAGAAATACGGGTTCACTCGTAGCGTTTGAAACGGGCGAGGCGGTAACGTACGGTCTTTTTAACGCGCAAAGTCGCGGCAATCTGTTCGTAACGGCAGGTACGCCCGTGTATCAAGGTATGGTCGTGGGATATACCAACCTTGCGGAGGATATCAACGTGAACGTGTGCAAGACAAAGCACCTCACCAACACCCGTTCGTCGGGTAGCGACGACGCGCTCACGCTCGTGCCCGTGAGTAAAATGAGCTTGGAAGAATGTCTGGAATTTATCGCAGACGACGAGCTTTTGGAGGTAACGCCCAAATCGTTGCGTATCCGTAAACGTATTTTGGATAGCGAACTGCGCGCCAAAGCGAGGGCAAAGGAAAAGAAACAACAATAATGAAAAATTCCGAATCCGTTGGTGGGTTCGGAAATTTTTTTTTGGGAAAAGTATTGCAATTTTTTTATTTTCGTGCTATAATACATATACCAACAAAAATAAAAAGGAGATTTTTTTAATGAAAAAATTAGCGATTTTATGTGCGGCGTTAACGATGGGAATGAGCGTTTCGGCGTTCGTTGGTTGTAATAACGGCGCGAAAGAAAAGAAAGTGATGAATCTTTCCCTCAATCCCGAGGTGGAATTTCTGCTCGACGAAAACGATAAAGTCGTCAGCGTCAACGCGCTCAACGAGGAGGGAAATCTGATCGTCAGCGCGGAAGTGTTTACGGGTAAGACGGCGGAAGAGGCTGCGACGCTGTTCGTGGAAGTTTCCAAAGAAACGGGATTCCTTGTGTCGGGTAAAGTAAATACGGGTGAAAACGAGCTGGAAATTTCATTTTCCGGCGATACCGAAAAGGCGAAAAAACTGTACGACGACGTAAAGGGTAAGGTGGAAGAATACTTCTCGTCCGAAAATATCACGGCAACGATCGAACAGGCGGCGGCGATCACCGAGGAAAAATTGGAAGAACTCGTGGCGGAATGCGCGCCCTACTTGGAAGAGGCGGAGATCAAAGCGCTGGAATACAAAGAACTTTTGGAAAAGCTTGAAGAATCGAGAAAGGAAACGGCAGAATTTTATTCGCAGGAATTGAAAAACGCTTATTACGAGGCAAAGTCGTTCGTGATGGAGCAGGCGGAATTGCAGGCAGTGAAAGCGCAGGCTGATCTTTCGACGATAACGGCAGGCTTGTTTGACGTTGCTTATAAGGCGTATACGACGGCGATCGATACGATCGAAAGCACGCGTATGACTCTGCTCGTCAACGAGAACAGTATTTATCAGCTCGCGCTTAAAGCTTTCCGCGAGGCAAAAGCGGACTATCTCAATTACCGTAATTACGTAGCCTCGTTGGAGGAAACCGAGCTCACGACGGCGATCAGCGAACAGCTCGCAAGCTACGAGGGCTTGGTGAATAGTGCGGAAACGGCGCTGTTGCAAACGGGCGAGAATGCGAACGACGCGCTCGATACCGTAAAAGCACAGGTAAAAACGGCGTATGATTCCGTCGTCGGATATATCGAAGAATATTCCGCGAAGGTCAGTCAATATGCAAGCGAGATCGCAACCAAACGTCAAGAGGCGCAAACGGAATTCTTTACGAACTTCGAAAACGATTATGCGGAGGCGATCACGGCGGCGAAAGATAATTGGAACGCTATGAAAACGGAGCTCGAACAGGGGCAACAAGCCGAATAATTGTAAATTTTCGAAAAGACGCGGCGTGGAACTTTACCTTCCACGCCTTTCTTTTATGCGCGCGTGCGCGCGCACATATAAATATAAAGGTATAAAATTACGGCGGTTTGGACATAAAAAAAGAAAATATGCATAATTTTCAAAAAAAGTTAAAAAATTTTCAAAAATTTTCGTTCAAACGCTTGACATAGGTTTGTAAATTTGATATTATTAATAGGCTGTGTAAAAACGCGTTGTATGGGTTGATGCGGGAAGTTACTGAAATTTCAAGGCAAAAGCCGTCTTGACAGATAATTTCCGTTGACAAAAGTGGGGGCTTGACTCCTGCGACTAACCGAGGCTTTGCGGTAAAACGCTCGGGCAAAGAAAGAGTGTTTTTATTTTGCGGATAACCTCGATACACACGGGTAGGTTGACACGGTAAATAAAATGTTAGTATAAACAGTAAAAGGAGTAACACAAAAATGGCAGTTCAGAAGATCAGAATCAAGTTGGCGGCGTACGACCACGAACTCGTAGACGAAGCGGCAAGCCGTATCGTGGAAACGATGAAAAAGAGCGGAGCGAAGATCTCCGGTCCTATCCCTCTTCCCACGGAAAGAGAGATCATCACGATCCTTCGTTCCCCCCACAAATATAAAGATTCGCGCGAACAGTTCGAAATGAGAACGTATAAGAGAATCATCGACATCTACTCGCCGAACGCAAAACTGCTTGATTCCATTCACCTCCCCGCAGGCGTGGATATCAAGATCAAGCTTTGATCAGTAAAGCAAACCAAATCAGCCGAGAAATACTTTTTAAGGTATTCGAGAATAAAAAATTTTAAGGAGTGAACTTTATCAATGAATAAAGCAATCATCGGTCGCAAAGTGGGTATGACCCAAATCTTTGCAGAAGACGGGAAACTGATTCCCGTAACGGTAGTGGAGGCAGGTCCCTGCCCCGTAGTACAGGTAAAAACGGTGGAAAACGACGGTTACGCCGCGTTGAAACTCGGTTTTATCGAAACGAGCGAAAAGGCGCTTACGAAACCCGAACTCGGTCAGTTCAAAAAAGCGGGCGTGAAACCCCATAAAGTTTTGAAAGAGATCAGAGTGGCGAACGCGGAAACGTACGCGGTGGGCACGGAGCTTAAAGCGGACGTGTTCGCGGCAGGCGATAAGGTAGACGTTTCGGGCGTTACGAAAGGTCATGGTTTCACGGGCGTAATCAAGAGATGGAATCAACAGCGCTTGAAGATGACGCACGGTACGGGCCCCGTACACAGAGAACCTGGTTCTATGGGTCCTATCAGTTCCCCTTCGAGAGTGTTTAAGAACAAGCACCTCGCCGGTCAGTACGGTGTGGAGAACGTTACGATCCAGAACCTTGAAGTGGTAAGAGTAGACGTAGAGAGAAACGCGATCCTGATCAAGGGCGCTATCCCCGGACCGAAAGGCAGCGTCGTTACCATTGCGGACAGCGTTAAGAGCAAATAAGGAGATAGAGAAAAATGGCGGCTATTAAAGTATTGAATATGAGCGGCGCGGAAGTGGGCGAGATCGAATTGAACGATAACGTATTCGGCGTCGAATATAAAGAATCTTTGATTCATCAGGCAGTCGTAACTCGTCTTGCGAACGAAAGACAGGGCACGAAATCCACCCTCACGAGAACGGAAGTTCGCGGCGGCGGTATCAAGCCTTGGAGACAGAAAGGAACGGGTCGCGCTCGTCAGGGCTCTATCCGTGCTCCCCAGTGGATCAAGGGCGGCGTAGTATTCGCACCCAAATCTCGGGACTTCTCCAAAAAGATGAACGAAAAAGCAAAGAAAGCGGCGCTTTTGTCCGCGCTTTCGAAAAAGGTTGCGGACGGAGAATTTATCGTCGTGGACGAATTGAAAGTATCCGCGCCCAAGACGAAGGAAATGGCGGCGTTCCAAAAAGCGCTCGGCTTGAATAAGACCGCGCTCGTGGTTATGGATAACGACGATATCAACGTGATCCGTGCGGCGGCGAACTTGCCAAAGCTTGCAACTCTTCCCCTTGCGCAACTGAGCACCTACGAAGTCGTTGCGAATAACAAAGTGGTTATGACGAAAGCGGCGGTTGAGAAATTCCAGGAGGTCAACGCGTAATGTTTGCAGAGGATATTATCATTAAACCCGTCCTCACCGAGAAAGGTTACGACGGTATCGCGTCCAAGAAATACACGTTCTACGTGAAGAAAGACGCGAATAAAACGCAGATCAAATTGGCAGTCGAAAAGCTTTTCGGCGTACAGGTTGCCAAGGTAAACACGATTACCTGCAAAGGTAAGCTTAAAAGAATGGGCAGAAACGAAGGTTATACGCCCGATCGCAAGAAAGCGGTGGTTACCTTGAAAGCAGACAGCAAGGCTATCGAGTTCTTCGAGGCGTTGAGCTAATCAGGAGGAGAGAGAAAAATGGCTATTAAAACGTATAAACCCACCTCCGCAGGCCGTCGTTTCGTAACGGTTTTGACGAACGACGATCTCACGGCAGGTGCGAAGCCCGAAAAATCGCTGATGCACGATCAGCGTCATAGCGGCGTCCGCAACAATCTGGGCAGAATTACGACCAGACATATCGGCGGCGGCAATCGCAGAAAGTATCGTATCATCGACTTCAAAAGACAGAAGGACGATATCCCCGCAACGGTTAAGAGTATCCAATACGATCCCAACCGTAGCGCGCACATCGCACTCCTCGTTTATGCAGACGGTGTGAAGAGCTATATCCTTGCTCCCGTAGGACTCAACGTAGGGGACAAGGTAATGAGCGGCGTGAACGCAGATATCAAAGTCGGCAACACGCTTCCGCTTGAAAACATTCCCGTAGGTACGATGGTACACAACATCGAGCTTACCCCTGGGAAGGGCGGTCAGATCGCAAGAAGCGCAGGTATTTCCGCGCAGATCATGGCTGTGGAAGGCAAGTATGCAACTATCAGAATGCCGAGCGGCGAAATGAGATACATTCTCTTAAAATGCCGTGCGACGATCGGACAAGTGGGCAACGTAGACCACGAGCTCGTATCGCTTGGTAAAGCCGGTAAAGCAAGATACCTCGGTTTAAGACCGGAAGTAAGAGGTTCGGTAATGAACCCCGTTGACCACCCTCACGGCGGTGGTGAAGGTAAGTCGCCGATCGGTCATGCCGGTCCTTTGACGCCTTGGGG
>JAFTPZ010000023.1 GCA_017463025.1 Clostridia bacterium | reverse complement strand
TAACTGCGGTACCCCAGCTGTAAGGGATATCGTGGTCCATACGGTAGATGTTCGCACGGGGGTTGTCCCAAGAACGGAATACAGCCTTAACTGCTTCAAAGAGCTGTTCTTTGGGATCGGTGGGGAAGTCTTTACCAAGCTGCTTTTTGTATTCAGCCTTAAACTGGTTTGCGAGTTCTTTCAAGTCGTTAGCGTCAAGCTCTACGTCCTGCGTAACGCCTTTCTTTTCTTTCATTTCATCGATAAGTTTTTCAAAGTACTTCTTACCAACTTCCATTACGACGTCGGAGAACATCTGGATGAAGCGACGATAACAGTCCCAAGCCCAACGGGGGTTACCCGATTTTTTCGCGAGCGTGTTGACCACTTCTTCGTTCAAGCCGAGGTTCAAGATGGTGTCCATCATCCCTGGCATGGACGCACGCGCGCCCGAACGTACGGATACGAGCAAAGGATTTTCCTTGTCGCCGAACTTCATGCCACAGATGTTTTCCATCTTTTCGATATACTGCATGATTTCCGCCTGAATGTCGGGGTTGATCTGTTTTCCGTCTTCATAGTACTGCGTACAAGCTTCCGTCGAGATCGTGAAACCTTGGGGTACAGGCAGACCGATGTTGGTCATTTCCGCAAGGTTCGCACCCTTGCCGCCGAGGATCTCGCGCATTTTCGCGTTGCCCTCGGTGAAGAGATAGCAATATTTTTTTGCCATAGTGTTTATTTCCTCCAAAAATAGATTTTTTCTTCCTGTTTATTGCCAAAAACACCACAAAAAACTCTCGCGCTCTCTTTTTTCGGGCGCAAGAATTTTTTATGCACGGCTTTTCAGCCTTTTGAACTATTCTATTTTATAATAAATCGCACAAAATATCAAGTCTTTGGAACGCGTTTTTACATATTTTTTCGCATTTTTATAAAAATTTTTCCCTTTTTCTGCCAAGAAACGGTGTTTTTACCAAACGACGGGCTTGCTGTTTTCGTCGTAATGCCAAAGATCGTTCCTCGTGTCCGAGCCCGTTTCGCTGTAATAATACACCGTCGCCGCCGTCAACGCCTCGTTCAGCTTCTCCACGACAATATTCTCCCACTCTCTTGCCGTGCCGTCGTAAAACACCGTTTTCAGCGCGTCGCAATGAAGGAACGCCCAACCGTAGATCGTCGTTACCGACGACGGAATCACCACGCTTTCCAGCTTTTCACAACCGATAAACGCGGTTGCCCCGATCATCGTAAGCGTTTTCGGCAGAATCACGGAGGTCAATTCCTTACAGTCGTTAAACACTCTGCCCAACCCACTTTGCAATCCAAGCTCCGTTACGCCCTCTAAAATTTCCACTTCGCCCTTGATCGCTTTGGGAATACTCACGATCGACGTTCCGTTTTTATTATACAATATACCGTCGTGCGCGACGTACCGTTCGTTACCCTGCGCCACCGTGAATTTTTCCAATTTCAGACAGTCGGTGAATACGTCCGAGCCCGAGCTCAACGTTTCTATATCTTTGACGTTCGCAGGTACTTCAAAAGAGGTGATCTCTTTATCGTATACGTACAAAATACTCGTTTTATTCCCATTATAGAACGCGAAATCGTCGCGCGCGTACTTTGTGTTCCCCTCGGCGATCAACAGCTCTTTCTTGCCCGTCATTGCCTCGAACAGCGCCGGAATACCGCCGCTGATGATCGCACCGCCGATGTCGTCCCTGTATTGTCCGTTAAAATTGACAAATCCGATGATCGAGGTGTTTTTCCCCAGAGTAAGGCTTTCCAGATTCGTCGTCAGCTCAAACGCGTATCTGCCCACGCGCACCGTTTCTTCGGGGATCGCGTACGCCGTCCGTTCGCTCTTCGACGGGTATTGAATGAGCGTGTATAACGATTTGGTGAACAGCACGCCGTCCACGGAGGTATAATAGGGATTTTCCTCCGCCACGAAAATATTTTCGAACATATACCGCATCGAGTTATACCACAACCCTTTGACCGTTTTCGGCAGGGTGATCTCCGTGATATTATGCAAGCCCATCAGCCCGAAGTTCCCCACGAGCCCGTCCCGATAGCCGCCGATCGCAACGACGGTATACGTGCGGTTTTCATACGTTACCGTTTCGGGAATTTCCAACTTTCCGCTCCGCGTTGTGTCAATAAACTGTACGGCGTTATAGCCAAGCACCGCGTAGCTGTTTTTATCCACCGTGAACGTGTCGCGAAGATCGAGCGCGCCCTGCGGTTCGTATTCGACGGGAGAACGTTTCGGTAATTCGTACAAGAATTTCGTCCCCACGCCCGTCGCCGTATCTACGGTATGCGTATCCAAGAAATCGAGAGACTCGGGTTGATTTTCCCAAGAAAGATCGTCTTGCCAATTCACGCTTTGCGTATCGTTTACGCAGAAATACTGATAGGATATTCCCGTCTGCGAATACGGCGTGTCGTCCCAAGTCAGGTCGCACCAATACCAAAGCCCGTCGTCTAATTTTACGAGATTCCAAGCATGATCTTCCGAGTCGCCTTTCCCCGTTACGAACACGTTTTCCACACCGCTGTAATTAAGCAGGAGTTGGAACGTGCGCGCGTAGCTTTCGCAAACGCCGCTTTTCTTATCGAATACGCCCACGATCGAGTGCGCCCAATGCTCGTTTTGCAACGCCGTTTCCGTGTAATCGATCGCGTTTATGATCGCGTCGTGATAGGCAAGCGCGATCATATATTCGCTCCCTTCCCCTTTCACGATATCCGCGTATTCGTCGATGCGCGAATACAGCTCCTCGTTATACGCCGACCGCACCGAGCCGAGCGCGTATTCGTCCACCGCCTGCAAGCGGATAAACTGCGGCGAGACCTGAATGGAATTGGACAACCAGTAATATAACGGATTGTCGCCCTTGAACGTTTTCCACACCGCCGTCGCCTCGTCCAGCGTCAGCCCGAACGCCGTGTGATCGATCTGGGCGACCACGCCGTTTTCCGCGTTCCGCGAACTATCCAAGTGGAATTCGCGCACGATCGTATGTATTTCTTTATATAACCGCTGTAAGGCTTCGCCGCTTTTCAGCGTGCCGAGGTATTCGTAGCCGTAGTCGCTTTCGTATAATTCCGTTACGTCCGCGCCGCAATCCTCGCAAACCCCCTCGACGTACCTATGCCCTTCGGGCGTCGCTTGCACCGTCTGGGAAAGGTCGCAATCGGCGCAATAGCGCACCTGCCACCTGCTTTGACAGGTCGAGATCATATCCGTCCATTCGCCGTAGCTGTGCCCCGTCGCTTGCATAAATTCGTATTCTACCTTATCGCAAAGGGTACAGCTGCGCGTTTTGTAGCCGATCGAAGTACACGTTTCCTCTAACGCCGTCGCCCACTCGGAATAGGAATGGACGCACGCCGTAAAGTCTTTTCCGTCCTCACCGTCCTCACCGTCTTTACCGTCCTCACCGTCCTTGCCGTTTTCGCCTTTTGCGGCTATACCGGTATCCGTTTCGCCGATCCACCAGTTCCCGTTCTCGCCGATATACGGCGTGTTACCCGTCGTTTCGCTTTCGTTACAAGCGGAAAACGCGAACGTGCCTACGCACAAACACAAGCACGCAAGTATTGCCGACAACCATTTCGTTCTCTTCATAGTATCCCTCCCAGAGTTTCTTACTTATTAGACGCGCGAGCGAGCGTTTTTACTCACCGCACGCGGAATATATTTCCAATCACATTATACCATACCCCCCCCCCCTGAAAAGCAAGCGTTTGAACGCAGTTTTTTTGAAATTTCACATGAGGAGCAAACGCCGTCCCGAAAACGATCGTTTTCGGGACGGCATACCGTTTTTACTATATCATATTGAAAAAAGCTTTCACACCGCTTAAAAGTTGTTCGTCGAGTACCCATTCGCCGTTTTTCTTGATAACGCCGAATTCGCACTCTTTCGCCGTTTCGTAAAGCTCCGCACCGTCGTAGCCGACGAATTTATCCGAAGTGTCGTCGAGCAATTTTTTCGCCTCGGGCGTAAAGCGCGACGTCGTGATGAAAATACCGCGACAATGCTGTTTGCCCTCTTTCGCCTGCCGACAAACGCACGCGCCGATAAATTGTTGCAACAGCGTTTCGCCCACTACCCACAGCTTCTCGTCTCCCTTGTCGGGATCCCAATTCTTCGACTGTATGTAGATCGTTTCGCGAAAACCGAGCTTGTCCGTGAGTTCGATCTCTCCGTCGATACCGCCGTCGTGGTCGCCGCCCGTGATTTTCAGGCTTTCCAACCGTCTGCCGTTTCTTCTGGAATATCTTTCGAGCAAATATACCGAATAGTATTCGAAATACTCGCCGCCCAAGCGGTGCAGTCTATTCAAAAACGCCTCTTGTAATTTCTCGTCCGCCGTCAACGCCCTGCCTCTGCCGCCGCTATTGCGTACGGGCTTATTCTGCTCGCGCACGGGTTTGCGCGGCTCCGTCTTTTTTTGTTCCGTTTTTTGCGGCTGTTCCTTTTTGGGTTGCTCGTTTTTCGGCTGTTCCTTTTGAACGGGCGGTTTTTTCTCCTCCGCTTTCGGTTTCGTTTCCGTGGGCGCTTCTTCTTTCTTCACAGGCTGCGGCGCGGGTTTCACTCCCCCGAACAAAAAGCTCATATCCATCACCGTACCCTTGGGCGAGGCGTCGATTTTTTCTTCGGGTTTTTCTTTGGGCTTTTCTTCCGTCTTTTCTTCGATTTTTTCCTCTACCGCGACGGGCGCAACTACCTTTTCTTCCGTTTCCGCGGTTTTGGGCTTTCTGCCGCGTTTTTTAGGCGCGACCGCTTTTTCTTCTTTCTCCTCTTTTTCGGGGATAGGCTCGGGCGCGGTTTCGGGCGTGATCGGCGCGGTAGGCGCGATCGGTTGTAAGGGCGCGGCAGGCAAAGGTTCCGTCTTTTCTTCCTTTTTCTTCGCCGTGCGTTTTGCTTTCACTATCTTTTCTTCTTTTGCCTCTTCCTTGACTTCTTCCGCCGCTTTTTTCGTCGTTTTACGCGTCTTTTTGACGGGCTTTTCCTCCACCGTTTCTTCGGGCGTTTCCGCTTTCAACGCGTACACGCCCCCGTCGAATCGCACTTCATTTTCCTTTTTCATCACGTCGAGCACTGATCCCACGCGACCTTTCACGTCGTTGGGCGTATCTTCACCGCCGAAACGTTCCGCAAACAACCGCGCCGCCTCGTCGATCAGATCGTTACTTTTTTGATTGCCTTTCGCGAGTATTTCGCGAATGAGATTTTTCACCGCGTCCCGTTTTTCCGCACGGGTTACCGCAGGTTTATTGTTTTCCGTTTTTTCTTTCTTTTCCATTTTTATTCTTTCCTTTTATTCTTCGTATAATCTTATAAATTCACCCAACCCCTCGAAACGTTCCTCCGTCTTTTCGGTAAGATACGCTTTGAGCAGCCGCAGGGCGCGTTTTTTACCGCCCGTAAGCTTACTTTCTTCGAAGGTCAACCCTGCGCATTTGCGCAAAGTGAAATAGGTCGATACGCTTGCACGCTCCCCCGCATGACAACGCTCGAACGTGGTGAACCGCCCGTCCGAGAAATCGAACCAGATTTTGTCGCCGATATCCCCGTCGCACTCCTCCAAAAAACCGAGGTCGAGGGGATAACCGCTTTCGCGCAGGGCAATGAGGATAAACGCGATCAGCGTTTCCGCTCCGTCCTCCCCTGCAAGACAAAGCGCTTTCAAACATTCGACAAAGCCGATGAAAAGAGAGTGAAAGCGCTCGTTTTCCACCGTTAAACTTCGGCAAATCTCCGCCGCGGCGCAGGCGGCGTAAAATTTTTCCAGATCGCCGCGAAGCTCGAAAAAGCTCTCGTGCAAATACGCCGAAGTTACCGTGTATCTACCCCCCTTTTCCGCGAGTACGTATTCGCAAAAGGCAAAGGGCTGGGCGGCGAACGCAAGCTTGGCTTTGGGTTTCTTCACGCCGCGAATACCCGTCGTAAATTTACCCAAAGAGGGTGAAAACAGCGTGAGCAGTTTGTCGTTATCTTTATAATCGAGCGTCTGCAACACCACCGCGTCCGTTTTTACTTCCACCTTTTTTGCTCCTTTATTTTCGCCGCATCAGATCGTAGTACAGCATATAATAACTGACGCTGCCCGTTTTTTCAAACATTTCCCACGCCATTCTTGCCGCTTCGTTTTCCGAATTTTTATCGCGCATACTCTTCTCCCTCCCTACACCGCTTATTGTGCGAAAGGGAGAGGGGTTTTATTCGCGCTTGCTTTCCTCGTAGCCGTATTCGCGGAGAAGATTCGGACGGTCGCGCCAGTCCTCTTTCACTTTCACGTACGTGGTGAGGAATACCTTCGCGCCGAGGAATTTTTCCATATCCTGACGGGCAAAAGAGGAAACCTCTTTAATCGCTCTGCCCTGCTTGCCGATCAGGATCGCCTTATGGTTTTGCCGCTCGCACACGATATCGAGGTTGATCTCGTACACGCCCCCCTCGTTTTGCTTAAATTCGTTGATCACGATCGCAATACCGTGGGGAATCTCCTTGTCGAATTTGAGGAGTATTTTTTCGCGCATAATCTCCGAAATCATAAAGCGTTCGCTCTTATCCGAAACGATATCCTCTTCAAATACCTTTTCGCCCTCGGGCATTTGTTTCACGAGAAACTCTTTGAGCGCTTTCACGTTTTTGCCCTTTCTCGCGGACACGGGGAACACGTCGAGATCGAGTCCCGAATCGGAGAATTTCGCCATATCGAGCGGAATGTTTTCCTTGGGCATGATATCGATCTTCGTATACGCAATCGCCATGGGTATCCCCAACGCCTTATACTTTTTCATCAGCTCGAAATCTTCGTCCGAAATACCGTCGTGCCCGTCCACCACGTACAGGATATAATCGACGGACTGCGCGCTTTGCTCCGTCGTGCGCATCATCATATCGGTAAGCGCGTTTCTCGCCCTGTATATCCCAGGGGTATCCACGAACACGATCTGATAGTCTTCTTCCGTGAGTACGCCTAAAATACGGTCGCGCGTGGTCTGGGGTTTGGGGGAGACGATCGATACCTTTTCCCCGACCATTACGTTGATGAGCGTACTTTTTCCGGCGTTTGCTCTGCCGATAACTGCTACGTAGCCGCTTTTCATAATCTTTCTCCTATGATCTCGTAATACCGAGCTTGCTTAAAACAAACTCCTCTTTTTCGCGCATTTCCGCACGCTCCTCGTCCGTTTCGTGATCGTAGCCCAAGCAATGCATCACGCCGTGCACGAGCAGGTAATGCAATTCGCGCTCGTACGAATGTCCGTACTCCTCCGCCTGCTCCCTCGCCCGTTTACAGCAAACGACGATCGAGCCGAGGAGCAATCTTCCCTCCTCGTCGATATCGAAAGGATAGTCCTTTTTATAAAGAGCTTGTCCTTTGATATGATCGAGCGTGGGAAAGCTCAACACGTCGGTTATCTTGTCCACGCCGCGAAGCTCCTTATTCAAGCGTTGTATTTCTGTTTCGTCCACGAACAGAAATTCCACCGCGAGCGGTACGTCCGTTTCCACGAAGCCGTCGAGAGCGTTTTCCAACGCACGGGCGTTTGCAAATTCGTTCTCGTCGCAATCGATCGCAAAGCCGCTCATTCGTTCTCTCCTTTCGTGCCGTTTTCCGTACGACGGTACTTGATATTCGGATATTTGATACGGTGATGGTACACACCCGAAAGCGCGTTGACGAGCGCTTGACGGATCTTGGTAAGATCTGCCATCGTGATATCACATTCGGCGAACTGTTCGAGATCCATTCTCTCTTCGATCACCGCGCGGATCGCCTTTTCCGTTTCCTCGGGCGAACGGGCGTTTGCCGCACGTACCGCCGCTTCCGACGCGTCGCAGATCATAATGATCGCGGCGATCTTCGTTTGCGGTTTGGGCCCCATATACGAGAAATCCTCTATATTCAACTCGCCGTCCGTCATTTTCAGCGCCTTTGCGTAGAAATAGCGAATGGGCATCGTGCCGTGGTGTTGGAGCGCTACGTCCGCGAAAAATTCGGGCAGACGGTGATTGCGAATGAGCTTATAACCGTCGTTTGCGTGCGAACGGATAATATCCGCGGAAAGCTCGGGCGTGAGCTCGTCGTGCAGGTTATAATCCCCTTGATTTTCCGTGAAGTGTTCGGGATATTGCAATTTCCCTACGTCGTGATACATCGCCGCCGCACGGGCGTAATCGACGTTTTCCCCGATCGCCGCCGCGCTTGCTTCCGCAAGCTGCGCCACCATCATCGAGTGATTATACGTCCCAGGGGCTTCGTTTTTCAGCTTTTTGAGGATACGCGCGTCCGAGCTCGTCAATTCGCGTATTCTGAACACCGTCAGACAGTTGAACGTATATTCGAAGATAGGCAACACGGCAAGGAAGATCACGGTGGACATCACGCCGCCGAACAGACCGTAACCCATTTGCGTAAAGATACCCTGCCAAGCCGAAGGCGCGCTCGTTACGATATCCGTCGGCCCGACGAGTTGGGTAAGTTCGAGCAGGAAAATAACCAAATCGATGGGTATGACGATAAAAAGTCCGATATTCACGATACGGAAACGCGTTTTCGCTTTGCCGCCGAGGAAGATCGCGAACATACCCGCCGAGAACGCGATAACGAGCGAAGAATAACATTCTTTCATAGTTACTTCGGGCACGGCGAACGTATCGATAATGAACACGAACAGCGCGCTGATAATGTTCATAAAGATCGCGTCCCGTCTACCGATCAACACGAAGATCAACAGCGCAACCACCGCCACGGGACGGGCGTATATCGCAACTTTATAACCGATCAGACAGGAAAGGATCAAATAAAGATCGAGCACCGTGAATACGAGCGCGATACTCTTGCCGCTCCGTAAAATATCGCGGTTTTCGAAAAAGAAATAGAAATACGTAATGACGAACAGCAGGAAAATACAGAATACCGCGTAGAGATAATTCGCGCCGTTTTCGCTGACGAAGCCGAACACGTCGGGTAATCTGTCAACGAGCAACAACACCGCCGCGATACATAAAAATATTATACAATGCAGAAAAAACAGTAGACTGCTTTTTAAGGCGTCCCGTTTCGTCCAGCTCCTGCCGAATTCTTTCGTAGTCATCTTTCGTTCCTCTCTTTCCGCGTTTTTTCGCGGTTTTTATCCTCTTTCTCCGCCGCGCTTTCATACGCGCGGATAATACGCATAACGAGCGGATGTCGCACGACGTCTTTTGCCGTCAAACGGCACACGCCTACGCCCTCGACGCCCTCTAAAATTTGCGTTGCGTGCACGAGTCCGCTTTCCTTTCCGTCCAGATCGATCTGCGTGATATCGCCCGTAACCACCACTTTACTGCCCTCGCCCATACGCGTCAAGAACATCTTCATTTGCTCTCGCGTGGTGTTTTGCGCCTCGTCCAAAATGATAAACGCGTTCGAAAGCGTTCTGCCGCGCATATACGCGAGCGGCGCGACTTCGATCACGCCCCGTTCCATAAGCTTTGCATACGTTTCCACGCCGAGAAGTTCTTGCAACGCGTCGTATAACGGGCGCAGATACGGATCGACCTTTTCTTGCAGATCCCCTGGGAGAAAGCCGAGCTTCTCGCCTGCTTCCACCGCAGGGCGCGTGAGAATGATCTTTTCGATCTGCTTGCTCTTAAACGCCGCCACCGCCATACATACGGCAAGATACGTTTTGCCCGTACCTGCCGGACCGACCCCGAATACGACGGTGTTTTTGCGGATCATATCGACGTACGTTTTCTGCCCGACCGTTTTGCATTTGATCTGTTTGCCGCGCGCGGTAACCGCCACCACGCCCTCGCCCAGCTCGACGATCTGATCTTCCTTGCCCTCCTTGGCAAGCTCCACGAGGTAGATCAGCCGCCCCTCGTCGATCTCCTCGCCTGCGTCCACGATTTTAAGCATCGCCGTCAGCACCTTCGCCCCCAACGCTACTTCCTCCTGTGCGCCGTCGAGGCGTATTTTCACGCCCTCCACGTAAGCGTTCACGCCCAGCGTGCGCGTGAGAAAATTCAAATTTTCGTCGAACGTGCCGAGCACTCTTGCGAGCCTGTCCACCGATCTCGTGTCTACGATCTCCGTTCTTTTTGCGTTACCTGCCAAATTGCGTCCTCCCCGTTTCGCCTTTTGCAACCTTAAAAATTCATCGTCTGTATCGCCGTGTATTCGATCTTGACGGCATACGCGCCGTCCTCCGTTTGCACGACCGTCTTATTCGTGATCTCGTCCTTTTCTAAAAGCCCCAGCTCCAAATACGCCGCCGCGAACGCCTCCTCTTCGCTTTCCGCCGCGAGCTCCGTTTCGTATACGCACGCAACGCTCGCGCGCGCGATCACTTCCACGCGTTTTTCCTCGCCGCTGCCCGTTAAGAAATATCCGCCCACGAGCAGTTCACCCGCCTGCACGCTGTCCCCCTTACTTTTCAGGGGCGTACCGCGAAGCGCCGTAACGGAAAGGACCGTGCCCGTGCGCGTTGAGCGCATATCCCCTGCCGCGAGCGTCTTTTCGGCAAACGGCGAAAGGCGTACTTCCACCACCGCCACGAGTCCCGATTTTTTTACCGAGCAAAACTCCACTCCCTTTTGCGAAAGTATCTTCGCGCAAACGAGATCTTCGTTACCTGTCCGATACACGGAAAAGGGTTTGATACCGTTTTCTTCGAGCACCGCGATCGCCTCGCGCGCATACACGTCCGTACCCACGAAGTCCACGCCCAAGATCAGATTGTCGGCAAACAGCGTAAGCGCGCAAAACAGCAACGCCCCGACGATAACGCCCGTGCGGCTTTTGATCCGCTCGAACGTTTTTCCGATCCCCACCGCACCCATTTTTCGGACGGTATACGGAGTATACCCGTTACTATTATAGCACACGTTCGGAAAAATTGCAAAAACTTTTTCACTATCTTTTTTCTTTACATGAAAAAGTATTTGATTTTTTTGTATTTTTTTTACCTTATACACGCCGATTCCCGCGCGTTTGAGCCGAAGCAACGCACGTTCGGGCATAATTCCCTCGATCATCACGCGTTCTTGAAAGCGTTCGTAGAAAAAGTCTTTGATTCCCGATCCCAACGCGCCCATTTACTTCTCACCGCCTAAAAACAGTTTGGTGATCTTGCCCGAAAGGCGCAGATCCCCCTCGTAGTATTTGGCGATCGACAGGTTCTCCCCCTCGATTTCCAACGTTTGACGGGGAAAATACAGCACGATGCGTTCGGGGGAAAAATCTCCCACCGTTTTCACGCCCTCGAAATAGCCGCCGCCACCGATCACGAGCGTACAGGTGGAAAGCGCCGTACCCTCCGTGCTTTTGAAAATTTCATCCAGCAGTCGCATCGCACACCTCCACGCGGTTAGTATATGCGATTCGCCGCGCGGATATGACTCAATCCAGAATGTGCGTCAGCTCGTCCTTGACCTTTTGCGGCTCGCTCGTTTTCACGATGATCGTCAATTCGTCGCCGCCGTGGAGTACGGTATCGCCCTCGGGCAGGATATGCTCCTCGCCGCGGCGTATTTCGGTAACGCGCGCGCCCGAAGGCCACAACACGTCGCGCACCTGCCGTCGATCCGCCGTCGCGCCCGACGCAAGCGTAAGCGTAAACACCTCGCGTACGGCGTTTTCGTGAATACCGCTTTCGTGCTCGTACGCCTCCAAAAGCTCCTCGTAAATACCGTCCGTTCTGGAAATTTCCCCTACCGTATACCCGATAGAAACGGCGATGATCACGGGTAAAAGGGGCGCGAAACTGCCCGTCAGCTCGCAAATCATAATGATCGCCGTGAGCGGCGCTTTGACGATGGTGGTGAAGAACGCCGCCATACAGATCATAATCATCAGATCGCAATACGCCGCGTCCATGCCCAGCGCGGTGAACGCCGCGTTCAGAAGTCCGCCCACGCACGCCCCGATCGCAATGATCGGGATAAAGATACCGCAAGGTATGCCCGATCCCACGTTTACCGTGGTAATGAAAAATTTCAAAACCAGAATGATCGCGAGCGTACCTGCGAGCGCGTCGCCGTGCGTGCCGAGCGATTCGATCAGTCCGTGTCCGCCGCCCATCGCGCCAGCCGCCGCCAAAGATACCGCGCCGCCCAGCAATACCGCCGTCAAAATACGCGCGCGGTGCGAATACGCAGGTTTTTTGCATTTGATCTTTTTGAACAGCTTCCGCATCGCAAAGCAGAGCTTATAAAACCCTACGCCCAACCCTGCGCAAACCACGCCTGCCAAAAGTACGTAGCCGTAAGCGGAAACGGGCAACGCGTGGAAGGTATACGAATGGAACGCGCTGCGTATTTCCATATGGAGTAGCCCGTAGATCGCCCAACGCGTGAGTACGCCGAAAATAACGGAAGAAAAGGCGCAGATAAACACCTCGGGCGTAAACCGTTTATGCGCCTCCTCAAAGGCGAATACGATCCCTGTGAGCGGTGCGTTAGACGCTACGGCAAGTCCCGTACACGCGCCGCCCGTGATTTGATAGCGGCGTATCATTTCGTTGCGTTTAAGACCGCTCGAAACGCCGTCGCCCACGCACGCTCCGACGAGCGCGCTCGGTCCTTCCGCGCCGATGGAAAGTCCCATAAAAATACTCAACAAGC
>JAFTPZ010000015.1 GCA_017463025.1 Clostridia bacterium | reverse complement strand
GCGTTCAAATTCTTGCATTTATGGAAAGAAAGTGTTATAATAAGACCGATAAAGAAAAGAGGCGCGCACGGAATATGGAGATTCAATTATTTAATTTTTGGTATTTTGTCTGGCTCGCGCTGTGTATAGGCGCGTTTTTCGGATTGTATTTTTTGCTGAAAAATAAAACGGAGCAAACGAAAAAGTGGACGTTGTTTTCCATACTCGTATTTGCGCTCGTTCTGCATTTCCTGAAATGTTTTATTCCGCCTTATTCCACCGATCAGTCGCGATTATATCGCGATATCTGGTTCGTTAATATCTGCGGCGCGAATATTTTCCTGTTCCCGTTTATCTTTCTTTCCAAAAACAAAGCGGCGAAAGATTATATGGTCATCTTTGGGATCATCAGCGGCATAGTGTCCGTGCTGTACCCGTTAGAGCCGATTAAAAAAGTCGATCAGGCGGCGGAATGGTTGGATATCGTACGCTTTTATATCCACCACTCCATTTTGTGGATAGTGCCTCTTTTGACGGTCATTTTCAAATTACACGAGATCAGTTATAAACGCGTGTGGCAGGTCCCTGGCAGTCTGCTCCTCGTTATGCTGTTTATCATGCTCAATCAAATATTCCAAAGCGAGCTCGGATTCGTGCCCCTGCGCGGCGACGATTTCTTTGCGATCGGGTATAAGAATACGTCTTATATTTGGGGCCCCGACGACGCGATCGGGAATATAATCGCGCTGTTCTGCCCTAAAATTTTCAAGACCGTGCCCGCGGGCGAGTTCGCAGGGCAGACAAAATACTGGCCGTGGTTTTGGATGATCGTGCCTGCGTATATCATTATTACGCCGCTTGCGTTTATCGTAACGCTCGTATTCGATCACAAGAGTTTCAAAGCGGACGTACAAGCCTTCAAAGAAAAGTGCAAGACGCGTCGTTCGGTCGATAAATCAAAAGGAGAATAAGAAAAATGACTTTCAAGGACTGGTTATTCAGCAATTACCCTCCGAATAGCGGTATCGGCGGTCAATGGGGCGCGTTACATATCGCTACGCTCGTCGTGTGCGTACTTGCAATCGTCGCGATTGCGTTTTTGTTCCGCGGTAAAAGCGAAAAGACGCGTTACACCGTGTTGCTCGCGATGGCGCTTTGCATTGCGTTTTTCGAGCTTTCGCGGCGTATTATCAATATTTCCAAAGGGAATTGCGCGGACTTGACGAGTACGCTCCGTACGCTGTTGCCGCGCCCTTGGTGCGCGATCTCGTGTTGGCTCGTGATGATCACCGTATTCACGCGAAAGAAGTTTTTATATAATTTCACCGCGATCACCGCGTTGCTCAACGCGCTCGTGTTCTTTGCGTATCCCTCCGTCGGCTTTAACAATAAATATATATTATTCGAAAACGTATATTCGATCGGTACGCATTCGTTACTGCTTATCAGCGCGGTGAGTATGATCACCTTGAAATTCACCGATTTCCGTTATAAGCGCGGCGACGGTTGGACAAACAGCGCGATCTTGGAGCTGATCACGCTTGCGATCGTTGTGGCGTATGCCTTCCTCGAAATTTTCGTTTTGAAGATCGAGGCGGATCCCTTATACTTTATGGACGGCAACGAGGCGCAGGGTGTGCTCGGGCTCGATTATCCCATCTATCTTATGGTGTATCTCGTATTCCTTGCCGTATGGTTAAACGCTTTTTACTTGGTGCAAGGCTGGATAGCAAAGAAGCAAACGAAGGATAAATAAACGATTATGAAAGAAACCTTTTTGGCGACGCTAACCCCTATGCTGATGCTCTTTTTGTGCATAGCGGTAGGCTTTCTATTGAAAAAATGCAAAATATTGCCCGATAACGGCGCGAAGGTGATGGCAAAGCTGGAAACTTGGGTGTTTTGCCCCGCGTTGTCCTTTGCGACGATGGCACGGTTTTTCACCGTGAAAACGATTACGTTGCACGCGACGAATATTCTTATTTCCATCGTTTGCGTGGCTTTGGCTATGGCGATCGCCATCCCCTTGTCCTACGTATTCGTGAAAGAAAAATCGTACGACAGGGGAGTGTATCAATACGCGTTGACCTTTGCAAATCTCGGTTACATAGGCGATCCGCTCGTGTTGGCGTTGTTTGGGGAAGAGGTGTTGTCTTATTATAAGCTTGCCACTTTGCCGTTTACGCTTGTTATCTACGTGTGGGGAATCAGTGTACTCGTGCCGCAGGGCGAGAAAAAGGAAAGCGTGTGGAAAAAGCTGTTCAACGTGCCTATGGTGGCAATGCTGATTGGTATCGCGGCAGGTTTGATTTGCGGCGCGGCGGCAGGGGACGTGCCCGAGGGAACGACGGCGTACGATATGCTTTTCCCTGCCTTTATCGTAAGCACTATGGACGGCTTAAAGGCGTGTATGGGGCCCGTGGCAATGCTGATTGCAGGCTTTACGATCGCGAGCTACGATTTTAAGAAAATGCTCTTAAATAAAAAGGTATACGTAGCGACGGCGTTGCGGTTGATCGTTATTCCCGTGGTGATTTTAGCCGCGTTGTTCGGGTTGAAAGAGCTTGCGAATCTGCTGTTTGGTCTTTCTATCGACAATACGCCGCTCATACTTTTATTCTTTGCACTTGCCGCGCCGTTAGGGCTGAACACGGTGGTATTCCCCGAGGCGTACGGCGGAAATCCCGAAACGGGCGCGTCGATGGCGATGATCTCGCACACCCTTTGCGTGCTCACCATTCCGATTATGTTTGCGCTGATTATGACGGTGTTCGGGGGAAATACTTGGCTCGTGCTATAAAATAAAACAGTTCGTCATTAAACGGACTGTTTTTTTTAACGCCTTATATCGTACGTTACCTTTATTTTAAGCGAAGAAAGGGGGAATAACGAGGGTGGCTATGACAATCGCGCCGAGCGCGATACGATACCAACCGAACGCTTTGAAATCGTGTTTTTGTACGAATTTCATTAAAAATTTAATAGCGAGCATAGACACGGCGAACGCCACGATCGCGCCGATGAGAAGATACCCGATCTCCGCGCCCGTAAAACCGCCGCTTTCCATAAAAAATTTCAAAAGCTTGATCGCGCTCGCGCCTGCCATAACGGGGATCGCGAGGAAGAACGTGAACTCTGCGCCTGCCGGACGGGCAATGCCTACGAGGAGCGCGCCGAGGATCGTCGCGCCCGAACGGGAAGTCCCGGGGATTAACGAAAGCACCTGAAACGCACCGATAATCAGCGCGTGCTTATAAGAGATCTCCGCCGTCGTTTTTAAGGGGAGTTCTTTGTTTTTATTGAGGTTTTCCACGACGATAAACGCCACGCCGTAGAGAATGAGCGTAAGGGAAATGACGAGAGGGGTATGCAGATATTCTTCGAGAATATCGTCGAATAAAATACCGATCACACCCGCAGGCAAACAGGCAACGAGTACCTTTCCCCATAAATTCAAAATGCCCTTATCCGTTGCGATACGTGTTTTTACGCCGCTCGGCTCGTCGGGGTTTACCGCGATACGTTCCTTTTTCCAAGGAAAAAGTTTGTTCCAAAATAGTACCAAAACGGCAAGGATCGCGCCGAGCTGAATGACGACGAACAACATTTCTTTGAACGCGTCGGTGGCTTGTAAGGTAAGCGTGGGGATCGCGTCCACGAGTAGCATATGTCCCGTGCTCGAAACGGGCAACCATTCGGTGATCCCCTCGACGATACCGAGGAGTATGACTTTGAGTACTTCAATAAATTCCATGACGTTCTCCTTTCGGATTATTGTATGCGAAAGCGTTTTGATTTATAATTTGACGGAATTATTATAGCACTTACGGGTGGAAAAGTCTACCAAATGCCACAAAAAAGATAAAAAAGAAAGGAAAATCGAAAAAAAAACCGTTCTAAATATTGCAATCGTCGAAAAAATGTGTTATAATAATAGAGTAACAGATAAAAATCGCGGTTTGACCGCGGTAGGTTGTGTTCGGTTTGGCTTGCTATGGGGGCGGCGTTTTTGTCGGTGGCAAAAATTTAAGGAGGGTGAGAAGATGAGTCAGGGAACTGTAAAATGGTTCAACGCGGAAAAAGGGTACGGATTTATCGCAAACGATGAGGGCGGCGATGACGTATTCGTACATTTCTCCGCGATCGTAATGGACGGTTACAGACGCTTAAAAGAGGGACAGAAAGTGTCGTTTGAAACCGAACAAGATCCTAAAAATCCCGAAAAGCTCCGCGCGGTTAACGTGCAGGTGATTTAAGGAACGGAACGAAGTTGAAACCGCGGCGTGGAAACGCCGCGGTTTTCTCGTGTGAGAAAGAAAAAAATAAATAACGGATAATAGATAAAAAATAAAGAAAAACGGGCGGCAAAGTGTTGCCGCCACTTGCTTTTTTGAAAAGTATTTGATATAATAATATCGATAAAAACAAAGGAGAATGGTTTATGCCTACTATTTCTGTGAAAAAATTAAACGAAAACGCGATCTTGCCCACCTACGGCTCGGAGTTTGCCGCAGGAGCCGATCTTTACGCTTTGCCCGATCAGGGCGAACTCGTGTTTGCGCCGAACGAAACCAAATTCGTGCACACGGGGCTTGCAATGGAAATTCCCGAGGGGTATGCAGGCTTGGTATACGCGCGCAGCGGTCTTGCCTCCAAACGCGGTCTTGCGCCGGCGAATAAAGTCGGCGTGATTGATTCCGATTATCGCGGCGAGATTATGGTCGCACTCCACAACCATTCGGGCGTGGAACAAAAAATCGCGGCGGGCGAACGCGTGGCACAACTCGTCGTTACACCCTTTTTGAAGGTCGATTTTGCGCTTGCTGACGAGCTTTCCGACACCGTACGCGGCGTCGGCGGATTTGGGAGTACGGGGACGAAATAAGGCGGTTTTGTTATGTCGATGAGAATGAGAAAAAAGCGTAATTTCGACGCGCGTATGGAGGCGCGGAGCGAGCTTTTGTTGGCACGCGGCGCAAACGGTATACTCAATATGAAAGAGGCGGCGGAGCATTACCGCGCTTTGATCGATTTTTCCGCGGCGTTCGGGAACGACAAGCCCGTGGCGCTTGAAATCGGTTGCGGTAAGGGCGGCTTTATCTGCGCTTTGGCAACGGCGCGCCCCGAATATAACTATCTGGCTTTGGAAAAGATGAGCAACGTGATCTTAACGCCGATGGAGGAGGTCGCAAGGCTCGGTATTGAAAATATCCGTTTCTTAAATATCCGCGCGGAGTGTTTGCCTTGCTATATCCCCGAAAATTCGATCGACGAGATCTATCTGAATTTTTCCACGCCGCTCCCTAAACTCGGATATGCGACGCAACGGCTTACGCACCGTAATTTTTTGGAGGTTTACAAAAAACTTTTGAAAAAGGGCGGACGTATTTTACAGAAAACGGACGATCGGGAGTTTTTCGATTTTTCGTTGGAGGAGTACCGCGCGTGTGGGTTTGCGCTTGAAAATATTACTTATAATTTACATGAAAACGGCAATCCCGAATGGAATATCGTAACGGAATACGAGCAAAAATGGGTAGACAGGGGATTTCCCATTCACCGTGTGGAGGCTGTTTGGTAATGAAAAAAATTGCACGCGCGCTTGCTTGCGTTTTTGCGGCGTTGGGGTTGAGCGCTTGCGGCGGTTCGTCTTCCGACGAGATAGTGATATATATGCCCGACGGCGCGCCTGCGCTTGCGTTGGCAAATTTGATGCACGAGGACGTCGAAAACGACGGGATAACCTATCGCGTGGTCGCGCCCACGGTGATACAGTCGGTGGTGAATTACGAGGATACGGACAAAAACGCCGATATTTGCGTGTTGCCCGTTACCGCGGCGAGTAAGCTGCTGGGGAGCGGAGAGGCGTATCAGATGCTCGGCGTGGTTACGCAGGGGAATTTATATCTCGTTTCCGCTACGGAAACTACCTATCATAAAGAAAACTTATCCGATCTCGTTGGAAAAACGGTTGCCGTGGCGCAGATGCACGAAGTCCCTGGGCTGACCTTGAAAGCAGTGTTAAACGCCGCGGAAGTGGCTTGGACGGTAACGGGGGCGGATACGGAGTTTGACGAAAGCAAGGTCAATTTAAGCGTGGCGAGCGGTGAGATCGAGCTGCTTGCCGAGCCTGCCGTGAGTAAGAAAACGGCAAGCGGCGTTTTGAAGATCGTGGGGGATATGCAAGCGTTGTACGGCGACGGGCAGGGATATCCGCAAGCGGTGCTCGTGGCGAAAACTTCGCTTATAAATTCGCGCGAGGAATGGTTGCGCTCGTTCGTTTCGAAAGTGCAAAACGGCGGCGCGTGGTTGCAACAGGCGAGCGCGGAGGAGATCTACGCGGCGGTTACTTCGCATTTCGAGGACGAAGCGAAAACGCCTGTGTTCAGCGCGGAAACGCTTTCGAAAGCTACGATCGCGCGTTGTGGGATCAAATACGCGCCTGCGAGCGATTGCAGGGCGTTTGTGGAGGAGTATTTACGGGCAATGCGCGGTGTGAACGAAAACGCGGCGGTAATACCCGACGAAAGTTTTTATTGGCGAGGTTAAGAGCTTGAAAAGGACGGTTTGGAAACATCTGGGCGCATGGGCGACGGCGTTGCTCTTTTTGGCAATCGTTTGGATGATCGCGCACGCGGCGGTGGGGAACGAATTGCTCGTGCCCGATTTTTTCGTTTGTTTGAAAGAAACCGTGCGGCTATTGGGTACGGCAACCCTTTGGCGTGGGATAGGCAGTACTCTTTTACGGGTATTTTTTGCGTTTTCGATCTCTTTCGTTTTGGCGTTGATTTTTGCGATGATCGCATACCTGCTACCCTCGTTTGGGCGTTTTTTTGCGCCGATCGTGGGCTTTTTTCGCTCGTTACCTACCCTCGCGGTGCTTTTGATTATTCTCGTTTGGACGAGCGCGGCGATCGCGCCCGTGGTCGTGGCGTTTTTGTCCTTGTTTCCCTCGCTCTACGCAGGCTTTTTCGCGGCGTTTACGGGCGTGGATAAAGACCTTATCGAAATGAGTCGCGTATATAGAGTACCGCTGAAAAAGCGCGTATTTTGCTTATATCTACCCTCCGTATTGCCGCTGGTGGCAAGAGAGTCGGCGGCGGCGATCTCGTTTGCGCTCAAACTCGTAGCGTCGGCGGAGGTGCTCGCAGGGACGTTCCAAAGCTTGGGCGGTTTGATGCAGGAGGCGAAAGCGTATTTGCAAATACCCCAACTATTCGCTTTGGTCAGTATTGCCTTTTTGTTGGGCTTACTTCTCGAAACGCTCGGAATGCTTGCGGCGCGCGCGATCGAAAGGAGGGTACGCTGATGGATATACGCATTTCCAAGACGTATGGCGAGCGCGTGGTTTTAGACGACCTTGCGTTGGCAATTAACGAAGGGGAGATTTTATGCGTGCTCGGCGATTCGGGTACGGGGAAAACGACTTTATTGAATATTTTGGCAGGGCTGATCGATTTTACGGGCGAGATTGAGGGCGCGTCCGATCGCGTGGGGTATATTTTTCAAGAACCGAGATTGCTCGCAAATCTGACGGTGGCGGAAAATTTAGCGTACGTAGGCGCGGACGAACGGGAGATAGAGCATATGCTCGAAAAGGTGGAAATTTCCGATTGTCGCAACAAGCGCCCCTGCGCGCTTTCGGGCGGTGAAAAGCAACGGGTGGCGATCGCGCGTG
Organism: Clostridia bacterium; assembly: GCA_017463025.1. Taxonomy (GTDB): domain Bacteria; phylum Bacillota; class Clostridia; order Christensenellales; family Borkfalkiaceae; genus Scatosoma. Next base: position 1,503 of record JAFTPZ010000015.1, on the reverse strand, counting down.
CGTTTTTATCGAATGCGCCGCTGTTGCTCCTCGACGAGCCGTTCGTTTCGCTCGATACCTCGCTCAAAATTCGGCTGTATCGCGTGTTTGCGCGGCTTTGGGAGGAACGAAAGCCGACCGCGGTACTCGTTACGCACGATATCGAGGAGGCGTGGTCGCTCGGACATCGGGTGGTCGTGCTCCGCGACGGAAAGATCGTATTCGACGTGCGAACGGGGCATACGACTTTGCCCGTTTTTGGTGAGCAAAGCGAGAAAAAGAAAGCGTTATTAAAAGTGTTGTTGGGAGGAGATCAAGATGAATAAGACGGAGGAAAAACAGATATCCAAAGCGACGATCGCGAGAATGCCGCTGTATCTGCATTATTTACAAGAAGAAAATTCCAAGGGAACGCAGTACATTTCTTCCACGGTTATTGCGCAAAATATTTCCGTATCGTCGGTGCTTGTACGCAAAGACCTCGCGCTCGTTTCGTCCGAAGCAGGACGTCCGAGGCTGGGGTTTGCCGTCAGCCGTTTGATGGTGGATATCGAAAAATTTTTGGGATACGACAATCTTTCCGAAGCCGTGATCGTGGGCGCGGGGGGACTGGGCAGAGCGTTCCTTGGCTACGAGGGCTTCAAAAGCAATGGTTTGAGCGTAGTAGCGGCGTTCGATCTCGACGAAAAACTCGTAGGGACGAAGGTGGCAGGTAAGGACATTCTGCATATGGACGAGTTGGAAAAATTCGTGGCGGAGCATAATATTCCGCTCGGGATCGTTACCGTGCCGAAGTCGGCGGCGCAAGAGGTCGTTAACCGTTTGGTGGGGGCAGGGGTGCGCGCAATTTGGAATTTTGCGCCTGCGCCCCTCCGCGTACCCAAGGATATCGTACTGAAAACGGAAGATTTGGCTGCCTCGCTTGCCATTCTCGCAGGGAAATTGTATAAGACGGGCGATCGCTGAAACGGCGAGTCGTTCAAACCCCTTTTCGGGCGCGGAAACGCCGCCGAGAGGGGGTTTTATTTTTTATGAATAACGAAGAATTATTAATGCGAGTACTCGCGGCACAGGCAGAGTTTGCGAGTTTTTCACAAGAGAAAGTGGACGAGATATTCAAGGCGGCGGCAACCGCGGCGAACGCGGCGAGAATGACGCTCGCGGAAATGGCGGTAGAAGAAACGGGTATGGGGGTGTTCGAGGATAAGGTACTCAAAAACCACTACGCCGCCGAATATATTTATAACCGATATAAAAACGACAAAACCTGCGGCGTGATCGAGCGCGACGAGGCGAACGGGTATACGCGTATTGCAGAGCCTATCGGCGTGGCGGCGGCGGTGATCCCGACGACCAACCCTACTTCCACGGCGATCTTTAAGTGTCTGATCTGCTTGAAAACGCGGAACGGATTGATCATATCGCCCCATCCGCGCGCGAAAAAATGTACGATCGAGGCGGCAAAGATCGTGCTGGACGCGGCGGTGAAAGCAGGCGCGCCCGAGAATATTATCGGGTGGATAG
>JAFTPZ010000022.1 GCA_017463025.1 Clostridia bacterium | reverse complement strand
CACCGTAAATAAACTTGTCCTTTTGTTCCATCAGCTCTTTTTTCTTTTTCTTCGCCATGGCACGACGTACTAGGTCGGCTTGACCGAGCGAATACCCTGCAAGCTGTTGGAATATCTGCATTACCTGTTCTTGATATACGATTACGCCGTAAGAATTTTTCAAGATAGGCTCTAAAAACGGCGTGTCGTAAACGATATCTTCGGGATGATGCTTGTTATGGATATAAGTCGGTATGAAATCCATAGGTCCGGGGCGGTACAGAGAAATACCTGCAATCAAATCTTCCAAACAGTTGGGTTGCAGTTCTTTCATGAACTTTTTCATGCCGCCTTGTTCGAGTTGGAACACCGCGTCGGTATCCCCCGACGAAATAAGCTGATAGGCTTCGGGTACGTCTACGCCGATCTTATTGAAATCGATCTCGATACCCTGCCCTTCTTTGATATATTCGAGCGTATTTTGGATATCCGTGAGCGTCGTGAGCGCGAGAAAGTCCATTTTGAGCATTCCGACCGCTTCGACCTCTTTCATATCGAACTGCGTTACGATATCCTCGCCGTTTCTTGCAAGCGGTACGTTATCCGACAATACTTTATTACAGATAACCACGCCCGCTGCGTGCTCGGAAGTGTTTTTGGGCATACCTTCGAGCTTTAAGCCCATATCGATCACGCGACGAAGTTCTTCGTTCGTTTCGTACACCTCGATAAACTCGGAGTTTTTCTTGTCTTTTTGCTCTTTTAGCTTTTTCGTGATCTCGACGCGCTTTTCTTCGCTCAACGAGGGATCGGCAAGTTCCTTTTCGATTTTCGGGATCTTCAACCCCAGCAATTCGCTGATCGTCGATTTACCGTCCATCAGCTTCGCCACCTTATCCGTTTCCGAATACGGTACGCCCATAACGCGCCCTACGTCTTTGATAACGGCACGCGAAGCAAGCGTACCGAACGTAACGATCTGCGCCACGTTTTCGGGGTGATATTTTTTGCGTACGTATTCGATCGTTTCATAGCGGCGTTTGGTGCAAAAGTCCACGTCGAAGTCGGGCATCGATACGCGATCGGGATTTAAGAAACGCTCGAAAATCAAGTCGTATTTGAGAGGATCGACGTCGGTGATACCGATAGAATACGCTACGATACTTCCTACGCCCGAACCGCGCCCAGGGCCCACGGGAATACCGTTTAAGCGCGACCAGTTGATATAGTCCCAAACGATCAAAAAGTAATCGGCAAAACCCATTTTAATAATGATACCGAGCTCGTATTCCACACGCTCCTTGATCTCGTCGGTGATATTTTCATAGCGGCCTGCAAGCCCTTTCCATGTGAGGTTGGTTAAATATTCGGGAGAAGTCGAGCCGTCGTCCGGTTTATACAGCGGAATAAGGGAGGTATCGCGAATGGGATCGCCCTTGGGTGTGAGATCGAACACGGGCTCTTCGATCTTATTTGCGATCACGCGCGTGTTGGTGATCGCCTCGGGCACGTAGTGGAACAGCTCTGCCATTTCGTCGCCCGATTTCATATAAAATTCGTGCGTATCGAACTTCATACGTTTGGGATCGGCAAGCGTTTTATTCGTTTGAATACACAAAAGCACGTCGTGCGCTTCCCAGTCCTCTTTTTCGATATAATGCACGTCGTTCGTCGCCACGAGCCCGATATTCAATTCACGGGCGATTTTGATAAGATCGGGGATCACCTGTTTTTCGTCGGCAATACCGTGATCTTGCAATTCAATATAGAAATCGTCGCCGAAAATCTCTTTCATTTCCGACGCCCATTTTTTTGCGCCCTCGTAATCCCCGTTTAACAGGAGTTGGGGTATTCTGCCTGCAAGACAAGCGGAAAGACAAATCACGCCCTCGCTGTGTTTCTTGATATAGTCGTATCCGATACGGGGCTTGCCGTAAAAGCCGTCGATATACGAAAGGGAATCGAGTTTGACGATATTTTTGTAACCCGTCTTATTTTTCGCAAGCAAAACGATATGCTCCGTTTTCGTGCCGTAGCGTTTATCGAAATGATCGTCCGTTGCGTAAAGCTCGCAACCGATAATGTATTTTATTCCTTTCTTAACGCACTCTTCCGCAAAATACAAAGAGGCGTACATATTCCCGTGATCGGTTACGGCGCAAGCGTCGATATTGTTTTTCACCAAATAATCGATCAGGTCGTCCACCTTCGCCGCACCGTCGAGAAGGCTATATTCCGTATGTAGATGTAAGTGTACGAAATCCGTCATAATGTCTTTTCCTCTTTTAATCGGCTATTCTTTCCGCAAGTTCCATAAGTTTTCGCATACGGTGATTCAAGCAGCTCTTACTCTCCCCCAAAAGCTCGGCAAGCTCCCGAAGAGATTTTTCGGGATAACGCAACCTTGCCCGTGCAAGCTGTTTGAGCTCCTCGCTCAAATCCTTAAAATTCGTTTCTTCCAGCTTTTTCAGCGCAACCACCTGTTTTACGGCGGCGATCGCCGTTTTATCTGCGTTGCCTGAAAAACAGTTTTTGGCGCGATTGTCGCGGTTCGATTCGTCGCGCTTATCCAAAAACGCGGTAAATTTTTTCAAAGCGTTCTCCGCGCCGACTACCGCCAAAAAATCGGAGATCGTCTCTTTGCTTTTGATATACGCAACGAAATCGTCTTTACGTTCGATAAGGCGCACGATCAATTCAAACTCGTCGAGAAGTTTGCAAAAATCCCACGCCGTTTTTCTCTCGCTGAACACGACCTCTAAATGATACCCCGTGCCGTTGCCTTTGGGTAGCGTACAACTGCCGCCCCCTAAAAATGCGCCTTGAATATACGCAATTTTTTGCGTTTCCGTTTTGATCAACGACGGCAATATCCCCTCTCGAAAATTTTCCGTGCCCCTTTTCAACAGACCGAGCTCGGATAAAACCCGAACGGAGCTTGTTATCGGACATTGCATAACCAGCTTGTCCCTGCCGCTCATTCGATCCATCGTGGCGTGCGTAACGGATAATTCGAAGTCAAAAATTTCCGAAAAGAGATTCGTAAAATATTCCGCCACGTGCTCCGTTTCGCTTACGAGAAAAAAAGTGGGAATGCCGTCTTTCACTCCAAGCGCGCCACTTGTGCGAATAAACGCCGAAAAACTCGATTTTCGCGCGTTTTTATCCGCAGACGTACTTTCCTGTCCGCTACGGCTTACGATTTCCTTTTTGATTTCCGAAGTAAAATTCATTTCCTCTTTCTGTTTTTCCCGTTAAAGGGTTTTCTTAAACGCCGCAAATCGGAACGTAGGGAAACGTCCGTCGATATTGTCGATCCTATCCATAGGAAAGTTTATTCTTTTGAGCTGCTGCTCCACGAGCGCGGTATCGCCTATGCGCGATGCGGAATGTGCGTCGGAATCTACAATAAATCGCACCGACGTTTTTTGTACGATCTCGTTTAATTCCTCATCTGACAAATGCTCTTTTTTAGCGTCGAGCTCCAAATACGTGCCGTAGTCCGCGGCGCATTTCGCCACCTCCAACGCATTCGCAGGGCAAAGGTAATTCAAATGTGTGATCGCGTCGAGCGGATTGTTCTTGATTGCGTTAATATACGCTTTCGTGTTCCGCGCGATCTGTTTTTTCGTCGTTTTTCGAAATACGCTGTTTAAGAGCATATTGCCGTAGCCGTAGGCAAACCAATCGCGCAAGGTTTCGTAATAGATAAATACGTGATTGCCGCACAGGTAAATATCGAAATCCTCGTAATCTTTTTTCGTGAGATCGGATTTTCCCGACGTGCCTCGAATATTCGCCTCGATCCCCACGAGCACGCGTACGCCGTATTTTTCCTCTGCCGCCGCGCACTCCGCCTTATAGGAGGCAACTTCCTTTCTTCGCAAGCCGTAAACGACGTGCGAAAAGCCGTGATCGGTAATCGCAATTTCTTTTAAGCCCAACTCTTTTGCGCGCGCAACGTTCTCCTCGACCGTATTTTTGCCGTGAGAATAAGGCGTATGCGTATGATAATCTGCCGTTAAAATCACTTTCTTTCTCCCGTTACGATAAATACCGTATTTCTTCTTCCAACCGTATTTTATATTGCGCGAATACCGCGTTTTTAATGATTTGAATGAGCGACTTAATTTGCGCGGCTGTCGCCGAGCCGTCGTTGATGATAAAGTTTGCGTGTCGTTCGGACACGAACGCACCGCCTACGCGTAAGCCTTTTAAGCCTGCGCCCTCGATCAGCTTTCCTGCAACAAACCCTTCGGGATTTTTGAATACGCAACCCATACTTTTACCTTTCGGCAAATGCGCGCGCCGATCGCGAAAATACTTGATTTTTCGCGTGATTTCTGCCTCGCTTGCAAAATCCAAACGAAGATTTGCGCCCAATATCACGTCGTCCGAATGCATAAATACGCTCGATTTATAAGAATACTCGCAATCGGCTTTTTGTAAAACTTCGATCTTTCCTTTACGGAACACCGTTACGCTTTTCACGATCTCGCCGATATACGCTCCTCCCACGCCTGCATTCATAAACAACGCGCCGCCAACCGTGCAAGGAATTCCCTCTAAAAATTCCGCGCCGCTCTTTTTAAGCGTTTTACAGGCTTTCAAAAGCTCGCCGCTCATTACGCCTGCCGCAACGGAAACGCCCGTCGGCGTTTCAAAAATACCTTTTAAGGATTTTATGCAAACGACGACCTTTTCAAACGCACCGTCGGGCGGAAGTACGTTCGTCATATTTCCCACGACGACAAAATCTATCCGATCCGCTTGCAACCGTTTCAAAAGCTCTGCCGTTTCCTCGACCGTTTTCGGATAAAAGCCGACTTTTGCCGTTCCACCGCAACCGATAGAACTTTTTTTCACGAAATCAAAGGGAGTTTCGTTTGCGTAATTTACATATTCCGATAACTTATCGTATCCGCTCAATTCGTTCAGCTCCTATTATAACATATTTTTTTAATTTTTGAAAGTGTTTGATCAATCTTTCCTTAATTTTTTTATAAGCTATTCGTTTATAAATATGTTTTTTTACGGTCGGTTATGAACAAAAAAAGGGCTCGATCGATTAAAAACCGACCGAGTCCTTAAATAAGAGGAAATAATCTATGAGCAAATTTAAGCTTTATATATCACTTTGCCGTCGCGAACGGTCAAAAGTACGTCGTAGGTATCGTTGATAACGGTGAAGTCTGCGCGTTTACCGACTTTAATACTACCCGTTTCAGCGTCGATTTTCAACGTTTTGGCAGGATTGATCGTCGCATAATCTACCGCTTGTGTGAAAGGAACGCCCACTTTCGTTACCATATTCTGCACGGCTCTGTTCATTCTCAAAACGCTACCTGCCAACGTGCCGTCCGCAAGACGCGCCTCGCCGTTTTTAACGTATACCGTCTGACCGCCGAGCTCGCTTACGCCGTCGGGAATACCCTTTGCACGCATAGCGTCGGTAACGAGCGTCAATTTATCCGCAGGCTTATTTTTTACAAGCAAACGGATAGCAGGCACGGACACGTGAATAGTATCGGCGATAAGCTCGCAATTCAGCTCATCCAACAGCATCGCGCTACCGACCGTGCCGATCTCGCGGTGATGCAACGCCGACTGTGCGTTATACGTATGCGTTACGTCCTGCGCGCCTGCCGCGATCGCTTTTTCGATGTCGGCAAACTTCGCGCCCGTATGTCCGATCGAGGTTACGACGCCCTCCGCCGTCAAATGACGGATAAATTCTTCCGCGCCCTCCACTTCGGGGGCAAGCGTTACGATCTTGATCGCGTTTCCACTTGCCGCGTTATATTCATCAAACGCCTGAATATTCGGTTCTTTTACGTATTCAAGGGGTTGCGCGCCTTTATGCGCCGCCGCGATAAACGGACCTTCGAGGTGTATGCCTGCCACGCGCGCGCCTTCTTCGGGGGCGTTTTCGCGATACGCTTTCACCGCTTGCATCGCTTTCGTAATATTTTCTTTACTTTGCGTCATCGTGGTAACGAGGAAAGAAGTCGTACCCTCCGCCGCGACCGTCTTTGCAATGGTCGCGATATCCTCTACCGTGCCGTCCATGCCGTCCGAGCCGCCTGCGCCGTGGATATGCTGATCAATAAATCCGGGGAGAACGATCGCGTTTTCGGGAAGTTCGATCACTTCCGCGCTCTTATCCGCGCAACGGGAAATTTTTTCGATTTTATCCGTGAAACATACCGTCGTTTTTTTCAGACCTTCGCCGTCTACGTAGACGGTTGCGTTTTTGAAACACTTCATTCGTTTATCCTCCTATCAATCCACGTTTGCAGGGAGGGAAGCCGCGGCGATACTCTGTCCTACGCGACGGTTTTTCTCGTCAGGAAGTCCGATATCGAGCGTTGCAAATTCGGGATATTCCTCCGCAAGTACTTCTTTACAGGTGGAAAGAATGATATCGCCGCCTTTACCGCCCATTACTCTGCCAAGCAAAAGCATATGTTTGATATCGTAGAACTTCGCATAGAAAGGAATGGTGTTTGCAAGGTATATGCCGATATCCGTATATATCTGCGTAGCCAAAGGATCGTCCTTATCCATAAGCGCCTGAATCTCTTTGAGTTTCTGCGCAGGGGTAAGCCCCTCCGCGAACGTATGACCGCCCGCTTCGGCAAGCTTGATCACGGCGTCTTGCGAGAAATACTTACAGCCTACGCCGATATCTCCGCTCCATTCGTCCACCATCGCGTCTTCATTGAAGTCTACGGGCGCGAACGCAAGCTCGGAAAGCCAGCCGTTGATGCCGCCGCTCGTATTGATATAACCGACCGCTTCGCTCGTACCCATAGCAATACCGAGCACGCCGTTGTCGTTGAGATCGATCGCGCCTGCAAGCGCCGTTACGTCGCCGTCGTTTGCGACTTCGAGCGGAATTTCTTTGCCGAGTTCCTTGCTCATTTCTTTCGCGACGTTGATATACATATTCTTTACGTAATCGCCGTGTTGCGTTTTATCCACTTTCAAAAACAGGGACGCGACCATGATTTTATTATCCACGTATACGCCAGCAGACGATACGCCGATCGCGTCGACCGTAGGCATCTTGGAGGCCGCCGTTTTCATAGCCGTGAGAATTTCGTTGTAATGATAGGTGGGATCGGAAGTGATCTTCGGATTCCAAACGACTTCTTCGCTGTAAACCACTTCCCCGTCGATCACCGCGCTCACCTTTCTATCCGAACCACCTGCGTCGAAACCGATACGGCAACCTTTGAGATAGCCGCCTACGCGCACGGAACAATTCTTCTGCTCGGGGATTTGATCGTTTTCCAGCCATTCCACTTCAAAAGGTCTTTCATATACGCCGCTCATGAAATCCACGTCGAACGCGCGAAGCCCTTTCAGCGTGTACGCCTCTTTCAAATACTCGTAAACGGACTTACTGCCCGCAACGGAAATTTTGAAACCGCCGACCACCCAAAGAATGGTTTTTGCCAAACGCTCCGCGATACGGAAATTCAATGTATCGTTGACGCCGTCCTGCAAGGCGTTATAGGTATATACGTAGTTATAACCGCCGCTACGTTCCGCAACGAGCGTTACCTTCACCGATCTGCCGCTTTCTTTTACGACTTTATCAAAATCGTTAAGCGCTTTGATCATAGGATAAAAGTTCTTGTCCAATACGGGTTTTCTCATAAAATTTATTCCTCTCTCTCTTTTTTCTTAATTCCATTATACTACCAAATGAAAAAATTGCAATAGAAAATATTTCTTAATTTTTATAAATTATTTCACTGTTTTTGCCGCGAAAGATTTTACAAATCGGTTAAAAATGTGATATAATGTCCATATGAACAAACAACCGAGCGAAAAAAAATTTTATAAGCATAAGATTTCCAACTTCCTCAACGTTCAGAAAATCGTTACCATTCACTATCAAGAACCGGAAAAGCACTACGTTTCCAAGGAAGAAAAACACGATTTTTGGGAAATCATGTATGCCGATAAGAAAGACTTCTATATCGTGAAAGACGATAAGAAATCTTTACTTAAACAAGGGGAAATGGTATTTATCAAACCCAACCAAAGCCACCGCGTGGAATGTCTTGGCGAGGAGGCGAATATTTTCATTATCTCCTTTGAGTGTCGCTCGGAGAGTATGTCCTTTTTCAACGACAAGCAATACCGCGTACCCGATAAATACCGTTACCTTTTGCAAAACGTGATGTCGGAGGCGACGGAAACGTTCAAAATACCCGATTTCGATCCCGATCTGAATAAGTTGGAATTGAAAGACAATCCCAACCTTGGCGGAGAACAGGTCTTGAAAAATCAGCTTGAATTATTACTGATCTATATGTTACGGCATGCAAACAACCAAAGCTATCCGCAGGAATTTTTCGTGTCGCAGATCACCTCGTCAAACGATCTGCAAGACGAGATCGTTTGCTTTTTATCTTCAAGACTTTACGACACTCTTTCCCTCGACGATCTGTGCGCCAAGCTCCACTACGGAAAAACCCGACTTTGTTCCTTTTTCAAACAAAAGACGGGTATGAGTATTTATCAAACGTATTTGAAATTAAAGATCGACGAGGCAAAAAAACTGATACGGCGAGGAAGATCGTTTGCTGATATTTCCGGTAAGCTATCCTTTGATTCCGTTTCCCATTTCAGCCTCGTCTTTAAGCGCTATACGGGTATGACGCCACGTGAATACAAAACGAGTATAAAATAAAAGATCGCGTAAGGATTTTCTCCCCACGCGATTTTTTTATTTATCGATTTCTTTTTTGAAAAGATTCAACCATTCGTCGGCGATAAGCTGTGCGCTGGCAATCATCGGATGTACGCCGTCCGCAAGGAAATATTTTACGTCGAATTTCGTTGCGTACTCGTCGAGCTTTTCCTGTAAAGGCAGGAAATACAGTCCGTATTCCTTTGCAAGCTTTTTCACGACTTTTGCGTATTCTTTTACCACTAAAAACTCGTCGTATTCCTCCTCCGTCGCAAGACCTTTCATAACGTACGGCTCGCAAAGAATAATTTTCGTGCTTGGAAGTCTTTCTTTCGTGTCCTCTAAAAGCATACGGTATACCCTTTCAAAGCGAGACAATTCCACTCCGTCTTTTCTGCTTATTTCGTGCCATACGTCGTTCACGCCGATCAAAATACTTAAAACGTCCGGTTCTTCATTCCAAAGATCCTTTTTGATACGCGCATACAAATCGACGATGCGGTCTCCGCTGATACCGCGATTGAGTATTTGATATTTCGTAGGATCTTCAAACAAAAGCTTACCTGCGATCGAACGTACGTAGCCAAAGCCGTAGCTTGCGTTGGCCGTATCGGTTTCACGATTTCTGCCTGCATCGGTGATTGAATCACCATAAAATAAAATTTTCATAGGTTTATACCTTCCTTTATTTTTTCACGCTTTCAAGCAGCGCGTTTACCGAATTTTGCATTTGCGAAAGCTTTCCGTTTGCCGCTTTTTCATCTTTCGCCTTGATCGAATAATAAATTTTCAGCTTGGGCTCCGTTCCCGACGGACGTACGCAAACGAACGAGCCTCCTTCGATTTCATAATACACGCAATTACACTTGGGAATATCCATTTCTTCCGTTGCACCGCTATCGTAAACGTACCGCTTCGCCGCGCTGTAATCGCGGACCGCCTTCACCCTTTCACCCGCGAAATCGGTAGGCTTTAAGCTCTTTAAGCCGTCTACGACTGCGTTCATTTCTTTCATTGCGTTCAAGCCCGAATACTGTATCGATACGTTTTTATCGAGCACGAAACCGTACTTTTGATAAATTTCCTGCAATCTGCCGTACACCGTTTTGCCGATATACGTATAATAGCACACCATTTCGGCGCAAAGCATGGACGCTACGACCGCGTCTTTATCCCTTGCGTGCGTACCGCGAAGATAACCGCAAGATTCTTCAAAGCCGAATACGTAGGTATGCTTGCCGTCGTACTCCCATTGTTTGATCTTTTCACCGATAAACTTGAAGCCGACGGGCGTTTCGTAAAGTGCGACGCCGTAATCGTCGCAAAGCGCTTTTGCCATGCCCGTCGTTACGAACGATTTCACCACCGCCGCATTTTCGGGCATCTTTTTGTCCTCGGAAAGTCGGGTGAGGATATAATCCAACAACAAAATCCCCACTTGATTTCCCGAAAGCGCCACAAACTCTCCCACCTCGTTTTTCAGCGCCACGCCCAAACGGTCGGAATCGGGGTCCGTACCGAATACGACGTCGGCGTCGATCTTATTTGCAAGCTCGATACCCATGGACAGCGTTTCCTTATATTCGGGATTAGGCACTTTTACGGTAGAAAATTCCGTATCTTTTTTCGTCTGTTCCTCCACCACCGTGGCGTTGATGCCGAGCTTTTTGAGTACTCGCATCACGGGCACGTAACCGCTGCCGTGAACGGGCGTGTAAACGATTTTCAAGCTTGCGCCGCATTTTTCGATCGCCTCTTTGGAAAGGGTAAGACGGGAAAGCTCCTCTATATAATCATCGTCCAACTTTTGAGGTACGGGAACGATCAAAGGACTGCTTTCGTCGCCGTTTACCGAGAGGTAATCGGTGATTTTTTCCATATATGAAACGACCTTTTTGGTATCCTCGGGGGACATCTGCGCACCGTCCTCGCCGTAAACCTTATAGCCGTTATATTCCTTGGGATTATGGCTTGCCGTGATCATAATACCTGCGATCGTTTTCAGATACCGCACGGCATAAGAAAGCATGGGAACGGGATGTACGTCATCGAATAAATACGCTTTGATTCCGTTTTTGGCAAGTACGCCCGCCGCCGCTTTTGCAAACTCTTCCGATTTCCTACGCGTATCGTAAGAAATCACCACGCCGCGCTCCATTTCCGTTTTTCCAAGGCTCTTGATCCATTCGCAGAGCCCTTGCGTGGCGCGCATGACCGTATAAATATTCATCATATTCAAACCGTAGCCGATCAATCCGCGCATACCTGCCGTACCGAATTCCAGTTCGCCGCCAAATCGGTATTCCATTTCCTTTTGATTATCCGCAATCGATTTGAGTTCCTCTTTTCCCTCCCTGCAAAGCGCAGGGCTGTTCATCCATTCCGTATACTTTTCCTGATAGTTCATTCTTCTCTCCTTTTTCGATTTTTTATTTTTCCTCTTGCGTAGCGTCGATATAATTAAAAAAATGCTCGCGATCGCCACGATCGGGATTGCTGGCTATTCTTTCATACGTTATAAAGTATTTTTTACCTTTAATCGTGTAATAATATGCGTATTGCACGCAAATAAACAGAAAATAAGACGCGGGCACGGTGATAATCAGCGCGCTGCCGATGGTAGCAATCGCCGCCATCACGTTGACGATGATCACGCCGTAAACGCACGTGAGATTCGTCGAGAAAATTTTCAAACGCTGCTTTCTTTCCGTTTTATCTTCATATTTGACAGAATCGCGCAAACGTTTTTGATCGGCAGTCATTGCAGGCATCCAACGCCCCGTAAACGTCAATTTCAAGCTTTGAAGAAGAACGATTGTCGTCATCGACAAAAACAATGCAGGTAATATATTTACATATCGAATAAGCACGTAACATAATCCTACCGCGAGCACGTCGAACGCAAACGCGATGGGCACGTATACGAGCGCGTAACGGCAACCTTTTCCGATATTCGTTAAGTAAGAGGTAGACAGGGGTGTTTCTGTATACGTGGACATTTTATCGTTGAGTACGCCGCCAACGGCAAAGTAACAAAGCGTATCGGCAAAACGTTTGAATAAGTATACGACTACGCAACCGACCGTAGCCAAAACGATACCCGTCGTTTTGGAAAGCACGAGCTTTACTACGTTGTGTAACGTTCCTTCTTCCCCGAAAAGTTGATCTTTAACCGCTTGCAATCCTTCCGCGTCCGCTGCGAAAAACGCCTTGAAAAAGCCGTTCACGCCGTCGATCAGCTCTTGCATCGGCGCGCTGTTCCAAAGCTCTATCAGTTCGGGCAAAACCATTGCGCAACACAGCGCGCCGGCGACCAGCCCAACTACGAATTTATAAAGTAAGATTTTATAAACGTTTTTGAAATTTTCCAACAATAAACGAAGACTGTTTCTGAAAAGCATATCCTCTCTCCTTTGTTTTGGATTATCTTTGGTAGTATTTCACAAGATCGGCTCGCTCGATATGGTCGAGATCGAAATACGCGATCTGCATACGTACGCAATACACGACGATAAGCAACGCATACAGCGCCGTCGAAAAGATCGTGAAACTGACGGGATCGGGCGCAAACAGCGTACAAAAACAGATCAACGTTTCTACGGATAACAAGCTCAACGTCTGACCTAAAAGTAAATGCCATTTTACGGGCGCGGAAAGCTGATTGGAATAATACAACGCTTCCGCCGCTCTGAAACCCGTTATTTGCATACACGGCAACCACAAGTAAATCAGATCGATACAATACAGCAGCGCGAAATGCATAGCAAAAAACACGACCACGATAAAAATATACGCAAGCGCCGTGATCGTGATACGAGAAACAAAATACAAAAGCGCCGCCGTGATCAACGACCAAAATTCGTAGATCACGAAAAGCAAAAACACGTAGCCGCTCGTAGAAAGCAGATTGTCGTTGATTTTTGAAAAAATGCCGTTAAAGGTACGTTTTCCGATACGCATATGCTTTTCCATCAGCGCCATCATCAGCGACACGCAAAATATGACTGCGATTATCCCCACAAAACCGAAAGCAACCGCTTCCCAAGAGGCAAAATTCAACACGGAAACGGCGCGAAATAAATTTGAAAAGTCCCAAGCGTTTACGTTGCCCGAAAAGAAATTTTCAAATACGAAAATCAGCGCGCTTTCGTCCGTGGAAACGGATAAAAAAAGCGCAGGGAGCACGGCGAATGGAAAAACGTAGATAAAGTTTTTCAAAACGTATTTACAAGATTGCAACGTATACTTCATAAGTTATCCTCTATATCACATTATAACACAAAAAATATATCCTGTAAAGCGTTTTCCCGAAAAAAGAATTTTTTCAGACGATAAAAAACTCCCTTTCGGAAAGGGAGTTTTTTGAAAATCATACAAACTTTTGAAGGGTTTCCATTACGTAATCGCCGAACTGCTCGCAAGTCGCGCCCGTATCACGTCCCGTAATGACGTATTTCTTTTCCTCAAACGAGCAAATATCCAGCGCGCGTTCGAGCTTATCTGCCCGATCCTGCAAACCGATATGCGATAAGAGCATTACGCACGCACGGAGCATTGAACAAGGATCGGCATATTGTCCTCTCCCCTCCGTGATCATACGCGGCGCGCTACCGTGGATCGCCTCGAACATTGCGTATTTTTTACCGAGATTCGCGCAACCTGCCGTACCCACACCGCCTTGGAATTCCGCCGCCTCGTCGGAAATAATATCGCCGTAGAGATTGGGCAAGAGCAGGACTTGGAAATCGCGACGGCGCTTCTGATCGACGAGCTTTGCCGTCATGATATCCGCATACCATTCGTCCGTTACGATATCGGGGTACAAATCCCCCACTTTATGGCAATCTTCAAGGAAATTACCGTCCGTGGTTTTGATCACGTTCGCTTTCGTAACGAGCGACACTCTCTTGAAGCCGTTTTTATGCGCGTAATCGTACGCAAGCCTCGCGATACGATCGGAGCCTTGTTTGGTCGTAACCGTAAAATCGACCGCCAGATCGTCGGTGATATTAAAACCGGAAGAACCGATCGCATAGCCGCCCTCGGTATTTTCACGGAAGATCGTCCAGTTGATACCCTCTTCGGGTACTTTTACGGGACGGATATTCGCAAACAAGTCCAGCGCCTTACGCATCGCCACGTTTGCCGATTCGATATTCGGCATACCGCTGCCCTTTTGCGGCGTGGTCGTCGGGCCTTTCAAAATGATATGGCAGGATTTCAGCTCCGCCATGACGTCGTCGGGAATGGCTTTCCCTTTTGCAATGCGATTTTCGATCGTCAAGCCCTCTATATCCTTAAATTCGACTTTACCCTCTTTCACGAGATCGTCCAAAATAAATTCGAGCACGCGCCGCGCTTGCGCGGAAATGATCGGTCCGATACCGTCGCCGCCGCAAACGCCGATCTTCAACGTTTTAAGTTTCGTATAATCCACAAAATCGCCTTGCGCTTTCATATCTTCTATGCGCGTAAGCTGCTCCGCCATAAGTTTTCTGAATTTTTCGCAAGCCGCGTCCAGCTGCGTTTTGTATTCTGCTTTTTCCATATTTTTATTTCTTCTCCTGTTTTGTATAATTCAATCTGCCGCCTGCAAGCAAAATTTCTCTTTGCCGCGAGGACAGCGTAAGCTTTAACGTTGCCGATTTTCCGTTCGTTTTATTCACGAGCGTCGCCTCGTCCTTGCCTGCCACAGCCTCGGCAAAGCCTTGAATTTCAAGGCAATCGCCCTCGTTGAAATTCTCGTAATCTTCGGGATTTACAAGCGTCATCGGCACGATACCGAAGTTGATGAGGTTTGCCACGTGAATACGCGCAAAGCTTTTCGCCACTACCGCTTTGATTCCCAAATACAAGGGCACGAGCGCCGCGTGTTCTCTGGACGAACCCTGTCCGTAATTCGCGCCGCCCAAGATCACGCCGCCTCCCTTTTTCTTCGCTCTTTCGGGAAAGTCTTTATCGCAAACGGTAAAGCAAAATTCCGAAAGTTTGGGTACGTTGGAACGGTACGGCAATACTTTCGTACCTGCCGGCATAATATGATCGGTCGTGATATCGTCGCCCACTTTTAAGATCAATTCGCATTGTAAATTTTTATCGGGCGCTTTTCCAACGGGAATGGGTTTGATATTCGGTCCGCGTTCTACCGTTACGCTATCCATATCCTCCGCTTTTACGGGCATTTCGATCAGATTATCGTTGATCTTAAACGCTTTGGGCATTTTTACGCAGGGCGCGTTGCCAAGCGTGGTAGGATCGGTGAATACGCCTGCGATCGCAGACGCCGCCGCCGTTTCGGGCGAAACGAGATACACCTGTGCGTCCGCAGTACCGCTACGCGCAAGGAAGTTACGGTTAAACGTACGCAAACTCACCCCAGCCGACTGCGGTGAAAAGCCCATACCGATACAAGGACCGCAAGCACATTCGAGTATTCTTGCACCTGCGTTGATGAGGTCGGCAAGCGCGCCGCACTCGGCAAGCATCGTATACACCTGTTTCGACCCCGGGGAAATGGATAAACTCACGCTCGGATGCACCGTTTTGCCTTTGAGCATCGCCGCCACCGTAAGCATATCCTGCATAGAGGAATTCGTGCACGAACCGATACATACCTGATGGATCGGCATACCCGAAAGCTCTGCCACCGCTTTCACGTTATCGGGGCTGTGCGGACAGGCGGCAAGCGGTTTCAAAGCCGAAAGATCGATCGTGTATTCCGCGTCGAAAACGGCGTCCTGATCGGAAGAAAGTTCGATATAGTCCTCCTCTCTGCCCTCCGCTTTCAAGAATTCTCTCGTAACCTCGTCGGAGGGGAAGATCGAGCTCGTCGCGCCAAGCTCCGCGCCCATATTCGTGATCGTGGCGCGTTGGGGAACGGACAACGTTTTCACACCCTCTCCGCCGTATTCGACGATCGCGCCCACGCCGCCTTTCACGCCGAGAATACGCAAGACCTCTAAAATCACGTCTTTTGCTCCCACGTAATCGGACAGCTTACCGACGAGATTGACTTTGATCATTTTCGGCATCGTTATGTAATACGTACCGCCGCCCATCGCCACGGCAACGTCCAGTCCGCCTGCGCCCATACCCAGCATTCCGATACCGCCTGCGGTAGGCGTGTGGGAATCCGAGCCGATCAACGTTTTACACGGCTTGGCAAAGCGTTCCAAATGTACCTGATGACAAATACCGTTCCCAGGGCGCGAA
This sequence comes from Clostridia bacterium, assembly GCA_017463025.1. Classification (GTDB taxonomy): domain Bacteria; phylum Bacillota; class Clostridia; order Christensenellales; family Borkfalkiaceae; genus Scatosoma. The sequence goes on along the minus strand of JAFTPZ010000022.1, from coordinate 3,713 downwards.
AAACGGATACCGTGTTTTTTCGTTACCGTTTGGATATAACGGTGATCGTCCGCGTTTTCAAACCCTGCCGGTAAGGTGTTGTGGTCGATATACGCCACGGAAAGCTCCGTTTTCACGCGATCGATACCCATTGCCTCGAATTGCAGATACGCCATCGTGCCCGTAGCGTCCTGCGTAAGCGTCTGATCGATTTTCAGACCGATTTCTTTGCCTACGGTCATTTCTCCGCAAACAAGATGATTTTTTATGATTTTTTGTGCTATCGTATAGCCCATGTTTCGTCCTCTCTTTATTATAAATCAAACCAATTCAGATTACAACGTCCGTCCTTGCAATAGGTGCGGAACAGTTGCTCAAGTTCTTCCTCGCCCATGACCGTCGTTCTGCCGTCGGCGTAGAGCGCGTCGATCTGCTCTTTCATTTCTTTGACGATCCAATCTTGTTTACCCACCTGCTTTTCTTGGGGCAAATTGTAATGCTTATTGATCCAATACGCAATCCCCGCAAGGCCGGAAGTATTCGAAATGGAAACAGCCGCAGGGCGCTTTAATATCTTTTCCGTATCGAAAATATTATAAATTTCCGCGTCTTTCATCATACCGTCGGCGTGTACGCCTGCACGTGTAAGATTGAACGCACTACCCACAAACGGCGTCATAGGCGGTATCGGATATTTGAGTTCCTTTTGGAAATATTCCGCAATATCCGTGATCGCCGTCGTATCCATACCGTCAAGCGTACCGCGCAAAGACGCGTATTGCATCACCATCGCCTCCAAGGGTACGTTGCCCGTACGCTCGCCGATACCAAGGAGCGAACAGTTGATACCGCTTGCGCCGTACAGCCATGCGCTTACCGCATTGGCAACGCCCATATAAAAATCGTTATGACCGTGCCATTCGAGCATTTCCGAAGTGACGTCCGAATAGTGGTGCAGACCGTAAACGATCCCAGGGACGCTACGCGGCAACGCCGTGCCCGTAAACGGCAGACCGTAACCCATCGTATCGCACATACGGATACGCACGGGAATATTCGCCTCGTGCGAAAGCTCGATCAACGCATTGACGAACGGAACGACGAAACCGTAGAAATCCGCGCGCGTGATATCCTCCAAATGACAACGAGGGGCAATCCCTGCCTCAAACGCTTGCTTTACTACGGATAAGTAATGGTCGTACGCCTGTCTGCGCGACATATTCAATTTTTTGAAAATATGATAATCGGAACAGCTGACGAGAATACCCGTTTCTTTGATACCGATATCGTGTACGAGCTCGAAATCTTCTTTCTTTGCCCGAATCCAAGTGGTGATCTCGGGGAATTTATATCCAAGCGCCATACACTCTTCCAACGCCTGTCTGTCTTTCTTCGTATATACGAAAAATTCGCTTTGGCGGATCAGCCCTTTCGGTCCGCCGAGGCGCGCAATGAGTTTATAAATGTCTACGATCTGTTTCGCCGTGTACGGCGCGCGCGACTGCTGACCGTCGCGGAACGTCGTGTCCGTAAGCCAGATATCTTTGGGCATATTCATCGGCACGCGACGGTGATTGAACGGCGTTTTGGGAATTTCGTCGTAAGGATAAATATCGCGGAACAAATGTGCTTCGGGCACGTCCTGCAATTCGTATTCGTAAGGGTCTTGCTCTAATAAATTACTGGAAGGATTTAATTCGATCATAGTATTCTCCTTTCTGTTTTATTTTTTCGATTATGCATACATTTTTAATGCATTAAATCGATTATACAAGAAAAACTTACTTTTGTCAAGGATTTGAATGGGGATTTTCACATTTTTCAAAAAGCGTCTTTGGAAATTTTTCTCCATCGGTTTGCAATAAAGCGCAATTTCCAGCTTTGCGGCAAAAGCGCCGTTCCGAAATACATAACTTTATTCCAAGCTCCTGCGATCGTTTTGCGTTTATTTTTACGCACGGCTTTTAAGGAATACTCCGCTACCCATTCGGGAGATTTTGCGGCAAGCTTGCCCCAAAGCCCCTGTCCTTTAATCTGTTCTTTAATATCGTCGCGCGTGGGCATCGCGCCTGCCAACACCGCCGTAACTGCGGCGTTTTTGCCTTTGAGTTCCTCGCGAAGTGCGATCGAAAAAGAAGTAAGCGCCGCTTTCGTCGCGCTGTATATAGCGAAATACGGCATAGGATATATCCCCGAAACGCTGGATATATTGATAATTTCCAAATACTCCGCGCGGTGCTCGATTGCAAAGCGGCACGTCGATACTGCCGCCTCGAAATTTACGCGACATTGAAAATTTATTTTTTCTTGGGTATACAGCGCAAATTCTTTTTGTATATCCGCGCCTGCCGCATTGACAAGTAATCCTATCTTTACGCCCGACGCCGCAATTTTTTCCGTCAACGCATACCTGTCCTGCTCGTTTGCAAGATCGGCGGCATAAACGTACACGTCGTCAAGTGAATATTTTTCAAATACTTCCTGTCGCAAGGCAAGCAATTTTTCTTCATTTCTACCCGTTAAAATCAATTTCCGTTTACGCTTTGCCAAAGCAAAGACGAAGGCCTTTCCCAAACCGCCCGTCGCGCCCGTAATCAGTGCGTATCCGTTGTGCTCGTTTTTCATATTCTCACCTTAATAATTCCGCGCCCCGAATATCGTCGAACCCAGTCGAATCATGTTGCTCCCCTCTTCCACGCACAGTTTATAATCGCCGCTCATGCCCATCGACAAATATTCTACACTCTTGGATTGCGTTTTTGCCCATTCGAACAGCGAACGCATTTTTCTCGTAAGGCTTCGGAGTAATTGCGTATCTTCTGAATTAGGCAACATAGCCATAAACCCTTTTATGCACAAACCGTCCGTTTGCATAAGTCGCAAAAAAATTTCTTTTGCCTCGTCGTAATCATAACCGCCTTTCGTTTCCTCGCAACCGATATTTATTTGCAGCAGTACGTTAGACGTAATGCCTTTTTTCAAAGAAAGGCGTGCGATTTCGTTTGCCAGTTCATCACGATCGCAGGAATGAAATAATTCTACGTTTCCCACGAGATATTTCACTTTATTCGTTTGTAGATGCCCGATAAAATGCCGCGTACAGGGGGATAACAACGCGTTTTTATCTCGAAATTCCTGCGCTTTGTTTTCCGCGACCGCGTCCACGCCCCCTTCGATCGCCGCATTGATCGCCTCTACCGTTTGCATTTTTGTTGCCGCGACAAGCAATATACGCTCGCCAAATACGTTGCCTTTTGAAAGCTCTGTTTGAATTGCCCGTACCCTTTCTTTGATTTCTTCCGTTTTCATACGCCGTTCACCTTTTTTCTATTCAGTATACTCTTTTTCTCTTTCTTTGTCAATCTAACGGGCGTAAATAATACGTAAACGGGAAAATTTTCGCATTTTTTTACACAAACACGACTTTTTACTTGCTTTTTTACTAAACAAGCGTTATAATTAATACAATAGATAAAAACGATAAGGATAATCAATTTTTTCTATGAATACAGAAGAACTCAAAACATTTATCTTTTTATCCAAAGTGAAAAACTTTACTTTGGCGGCAGAACAGCTTTTCATTGCGCAATCGACGGTTACCAACCGTATCAGCGAACTTGAAAAGGAAGTCGGCAAGCGCCTTTTTTCGCGCGGTTCGAAAACCGTAACGCTTACCGAAGCAGGGGAAATATTCCTTCGTTACGCTGAACGTATCCTCGAATTACAGAATAGTT
>JAFTPZ010000021.1 GCA_017463025.1 Clostridia bacterium | reverse complement strand
GGACATCGTAGAATGGAAGAACCTTACCGTTGTGGGCGGTTACAAGGCTGAGCCTGTAAAAACGGAGGACATCATTGTCTATTTTGAGGAATACGGCAAACAGCTTGCACCGTTCGTTTGCGACGTGGGGCTGTATCTGACCGAAGCGAACGAGCAGGGCAAAAACATTATGTTCGAGGCGCAGCTCGGCGCAATGCGCGATATCGATTTCGGTATACACCCCTACACCTCTTCCTCCTCGACGATCGCGGCGTACGCACCCATCGGCGCAGGCGTGCCCCAGCTTCAACTCGATAATTCTATCGGTATTATGAAAGCGTATTCCACGTGCGTGGGCGAGGGCCCGTTCACGGCGGAGTATTTCGGGGATAAAGCCAAATATTTGCGTGATCTTGGCGGCGAGTACGGCGCGGCGACGGGCAGACCGCGCAGAGTTGGTCCGTTCGACGTGGTAGCTTCGCGCTACGGTATACGTTGTCAGGGTGCAAAGGAGATCGCGCTGACGAAAATGGACGTGTTGTCCGCGTACGAGGAGATCGAAATTTGCGAGGCGTACGAGTTGAACGGCAAAGTCATTCACGAGTTCCCGTTTATCGACGTGTTGGACGATTGTAAGCCCGTGTTTACGAAAGTTAAGGGTTGGAATTGCGACATTTCGGGATGTCGGAAGAAAGAGGATCTGCCGCAAGCGGCGCTCGATTATATCGCGTATATCGAAAAGGCTTGCGATTGCAAGATCAAATACGTTTCGGTTGGCGCGGAGCGCGACGCTTACGTGGAAATGTTCTAACGGAAAAACAAATCGGCTTTTTCGAAAGCCGATTTTCTTTTATAAGTCTTTTGCATAACCGTTATAAAAAATTTTCAAATATTTTTCACCTGCGAGCGCTTGAAAAATACGTTTGCATATGCTATAATAAAACAAGTGAGGTATGATTATGAGTATTCGAGTCGGTATCTACGGCTACGGCAATCTCGGTCGCGGCGTGGAGCTTGCGGTTAAAAACAGTCCCGATATGGTCGCGGTAGGCGTGTTTACGCGCCGCGCCCCCGAAAGCGTAAAAACGCAAACGGGAATACCCGTGTACGCGGCGAGCGAAGTCGAGAAGATGCAAAATGAGATCGACGTGCTGATTCTTTGCGGCGGCAGTTCCACCGATCTGCCCGAGCAGACGCCGCAAATGGCGAAACTTTTTAACGTGGTGGACAGCTTTGACACGCACGCGAAGATACCCGAACATATGCAAAGAGTGGACGCGGCGGCGAAAGCGGCGAAAAAAGTCGCGTTTATTTCCGTCGGTTGGGATCCAGGGCTGTTCTCGCTCGCAAGATTGTACGGCGGCGCGGTGTTGCCCAGCGGCAACGATTACACGTTCTGGGGCAAGGGCGTGAGTCAAGGTCATTCGGACGCGATACGCCGTATCGACGGCGTGGCGGACGCAAAGCAGTATACTATTCCCGTGGAAAAGGCGCTCGCGAAAGTGCGCGCAGGGGAAAATCCTACGCTGACGACGCGTGAAAAGCACACGCGCGAGTGTTTCGTCGTGGCGAAAGAGGGCGCGGATAAGGCGCGCATCGAACGGGAGATCAAAACGATGCCCAACTATTTCGCCGATTACGACACGACCGTGCATTTCGTATCGCAGGAGGAGCTCAACGAAAAGCACGGCGGACTGCCCCACGGCGGCGTGGTGATCCGTAGCGGCGCGACGGGCGAAAATAACAAACACGTGATTGAGTATTCGTTAAAGCTCGATTCCAACGCGGAGTTCACCGCGTCCGTGCTCGTGGCGTTTGCGCGTGCGGCGGTGCGACTGAATAAAGAGGGTGCGTGCGGTTGCAAGACGGTGTTCGACGTGCCCCCCGTGTATCTCTCCCCGAAAGACCGCGACGAAGTGATCGCAAAATTGTTATAAAACATAAAAGCGTTACGGAAACGACTCCGTAACGCTTTTTTCGTTATTCGTTTTTTGTGGTCGCGGCGCGTAAGCCGAGCTCTTTCACCATTTGTCCCACGTATTGCACGGGGATAAGCTCGATCTTGTCGGCGTATTTTTGGCACGCTTTCAGGTTTTTTGCAGGTAGGATCACGCGCTTAAAGCCCGTTTTCAAGCACTCGTTCACGCGCTTTTCGGCATACGTAACGGGGCGTATTTCGCCCGTCAAGCCCACTTCGCCGAATACCGCGGTGTATTTGTCGATAGGCACGTCGCTCGCCGCACTGGCAAGCGCCGCACAGATCGCAAGATCGACGGACGGTTCGTTCAATTTGATGCCGCCCATTGCGTTGATATATACGTCGGCGTTGAAAAAGGGGATACCGCAACGCTTTTCAAGTACCGCGATCAGAACGACGAGCTTGTTATAATCCACACCAAGGCTCATTCGACGGGGCATACCGTAGGCGGTGCGTGAGATGAGCGTTTGAATTTCCACGCTCATACACCGATTTCCGCTTTCGGAGGGGGTAACCGCCGAGCCTGCCGCCACGCCGCGCGTTTCGGATAAAAACAGCGCGGAATAATCGCTCACGCTTTTCACGCCCTCGCCCGTCATTTCGAACACGCCCACCTCCTGCGCCGAGCCGAAACGGTTTTTCACCGCGCGCAGTAGCTTGAAATTATCCTCGGGCTGACCTTCGAAATAGAGTACCGTGTCCATAATATGTTCGAGTACTTTCGGCCCTGCGAGCGCGCCCTCTTTGGTTACGTGCCCGATAATGAAAAAGGTGATATTTTTCGATTTGGCGATACGCATAAGCTTTGCCGCGCATTCGCGCACCTGTCCCACGCTACCTGCCGCCGACGACAGCGTTTCCGTGTAGATCGCCTGCACCGAGTCGATCACGACGAATTCCACGCCGTCGAGGTTGGTTTCGATATCTTCCAAGCACGTTTCGTTGAGTAGGAGCAAGTTGTCGGAGTTCAAGCCCAACCGATCGCAACGCATTTTTACCTGCGAACAGCTTTCCTCTGCGGATACGTAGAGGACTTTTTTCGTTTGGGCAAGGTGTGCGGAAACCTGCGTGAGTAGGGTGGATTTACCGATCCCAGGGTCGCCGCCGAGAAGCACCAGCGAGCCGCGGACGATACCGCCGCCGAGCACGGTGTCAAATTCCCCGATACCGCTTTTTTCGCGCTCGAATTTTTCGTAGCCGATCTTGGAAAGGGGCAGGGCGCGCGTTTTTATTTGCGAAACGCCCGTGCGCAAGGGAGAAGCCGTTTCAACGGGGCGTACGAGTTCTTCTTGCATGGTATTGAAATTGCCGCAGTCGGGGCATTTGCCCAGCCACTTGGGCGCGGTATAGCCGCAAGTGGAGCAAACGAATTGACTTGTAGGCGCTTTGATTTTACTTGGCATAATTACTCCTTATCGTCGGAATTTTTCTTTTTAGTATGTTTGGCTTTTATTTTTTGAATTATGTACACGATTGCTGCAATAATGCACAATATTGCAAGAACGACGAAGAATCCTAAAAATACAAAAAATTCCATAGGTAGATCGTCGGTGTAAAATATGGCGATTCCCAAAAGGAACAGAACGACTGCAACGCTTGCGACAACAAGACCTGCTCCAAGCTCTTTTAAGACGTTTAGCAAAGTGTCTTTCCAAATCGGTTTTTTACTTTCTTTCGTTATCTTTATATTTTTAGGATATATCTTTTCGTCGAATACGATTTTTTCAACGTTTGCAATATCGCTTGAAAAAGCGCGCGCTTTATTCATAAGCGTATACCATTCGTTGCAAAAGGCGGAAAAACCGTTTTTGTCAAACTTATCCTGAAAACGCCGAGGAGGATTTTGCCGATAAAAGTCCTCGATTTGCTTTGCGTATGCAATAACGGCAGACGCGTATTCGTCAAAACGCACGGTAAAAGTTTTATTATCTCGCATGCGGATTATAATATTTTCTTTTTCGCGCGAAACGCTAAAATCGATTCCGTTTGGACAACCGATGATCGTAACGGTCGTTTGGTCTTCCGACGGTATTAAAAACTCTCCGCAACAAGGAATTATCTGATTTTCGGCGTCGATCAAACGGTCTTGGAATAAGGTTCGTAAAAAGTGATAAGCAGAAGCGCTCACGCACCATTCGGTATTGCCGTCGGAAAGCACGACGCCGTCAATTTTTAAGACGACTTTTCCGTGAATACAAAAGTCATACGTTTTATCTTCTTCATTATCGCCCATAAAACGTAGATCGGTGGCGTATAGATCCATAAAATTCTCCTTTTTATTGATCGGATTCTTGCTCGGTGCAACACATTGTTTTTGTCATAAAATTTATCAATGTTTCTTCGGGCGTGGGGGTTTTATCGATAAGGGTAAATATCAAAACCGGAATAAACATCAAAATGAAAAAAGGAATAAGAAGTATGTAGCCTAAAACCGTGAAAAATTTTTCTGAAACATTCTTTTTCGTTTTCACCGAGGCGTGCCACGGAACTGTAATGATTTTTCCGCTGATAATCGAACCGCCCGTTTTATCGAGTTTAACTTCGCAATCAAAATAAGTTTCTCCGCTGTGATGAGAGCGGATTTTTAACGAAAAACCGTTTGCCGATTCAAAAAAGGCAAAACGTTCTTTCGCGGCGGATTCTCGTACTCTTGCTTTGAAATCGTTGGGCGAAGAAATACTGTGAAAAATAAAGCTATCCTTTTTTTGCCGGCGTTTTTTCATTCTGCTCTCCTATTTCGAAATGAAAATTATTTCAACAATACGTACGCGTTTACGGTGATGCCTTTGCCCTCGCCGATATAGCCCAAGCCCTCGTTCGTACCTGCCGTGATACCGATCGCCGTCGGATCGATCTTCAAGGCGGACGAAAGGGCGTTTTTCATTTCTTCGATATATTTTGCGAGCCGCGGCTTTTCCGCTTGTACCGCGATGGAAACGTTCTGCACGCCGTACCCCTTTTCGCCCAGCATTTCCATAACGAGCGCAAGCATTTGCATAGAGTTTGCGCCCTTCCATTTGTCGCTCGTGTCGGGGAAATAAAATCCGATATCGCGCAAACCTGCCGCCGAAAGCAGGGCGTCCATCAATGCGTGGGCGAGTACGTCCCCGTCGCTATGGGCGACAAGTCCGCTGTCCGAGGGGATCTTGACGCCTGCGAGCACGATATAGTCCTGCGCCTTTCCAAACGCGTGCGTGTCCACGCCGAATCCGCACCGCGCCGCGCCGCTTTCGAAATCCTGCGCGTACGTCAATTTCATATTCTCTCGCGCGCCTGCGCAAAGACGGGGCTTACCGCAATAGATCGCAAACACCGACGAATCGTCCGTGCATACGTCTCCGTTTTCCAAAGCCCGTTCGTAGGCGAACAGGATATTTTCACGGTAAAAGCCCTGCGGCGTTTGAATTTGCCGTAAGCTCTTGCGCTCGGGCACGCTTTTGATATACTCCCCGTCGCAAACGGCGATCGTGTCCGTGCAATCGATCGCGCATACGCCGCTTCCAAACGCCTTTACGCTTTGTATACAACCCTCGATGATTTCGCGCGTAACGAACGGGCGTGCGCCGTCGTGAATGAGAACGATATCCGCCTGCGCTTCTTTGAGCGCGTTATACACGGAAAGAGAACGCGTTTCGCCGCCGAGTACGACCTTGGCAGAGGGGAACGCCGCTGCCAAAGCGGAAACCTCCGCAAGATCGTCCTGCGCCGCCGCGATCACGATTTCGTCAATCAAAGGGAAATCGAACGCACAGAGCGTTTTTTTGAGTACCCGTTCGCCGTCGAGGGGAACGAGTAGCTTATTCTTTTCAAAGCCTGCGCGAAAGCCCTTGCCCGCCGCGCAGATAATAGCGCATACCGTTGTTTTCATACGATCACCTCGTAGAGGCTCGACGCCTCGTCCTTTTTCACCGTTTCTTTGATATTCAGCACGCGGAATTTGAGCGTGCCCGTGGCGTAGATCACTTCCACAACGTCGCCGAGCTTCACCGCCGTCGCCGGTTTTGCGGCTTTGCCGTTGATAAGAACCTTGTTTTCGCCGCAAGCCTCCTGTGCGACCGTACGCCGCTTCAAGATACGGGAAACTTTCAAAAATTTGTCGATTCGCATATATTCGACCGTCCTTTTGGTAAAAAATTTTGAAAAAATAGAAATTCGCTTGAAAAAATGCTTGACATCTTTTCAGGGGTGGGATATAATTAGATAATGTATCATTATGCTATTGTGGTATAATGTCGCTCGGTGCGCGCATTGCATACTTTATTATAACGCATACGCGTAAAAAAGTAAAGCGTAGAGAGCGAAAAAACGAAAATAAGAAAAATTCGATTTTTATCGATGAAAAGATATACTCGGTAGATCGCTGAAAAATTTTTATAAGGAGCAATTTAGCAGATGGATTTACCTATTTCCAAGTATGGCAAAACCGAAAGAAGAAAATTCGGTAAGATCAACGAAGTCATCGACATTCCCGACCTCGTTGAGATCCAGAAAGACAGCTACAACGCCTTTATCGAAGAGGGCATAGGCGAAGTGTTCGAGGACTTCTCCCCGATCACCGACTATTCCGATCACTTCGAGCTGTATTTCTTGGAGCACCGCTTCGGCGACAAACCCAAGTACG
>JAFTPZ010000014.1 GCA_017463025.1 Clostridia bacterium | reverse complement strand
TGCTTGGAAAAGGAGCTTGCCGCGGCGGCGGATAGCGTGAAAAACTTGCGCAGTGCGTATATCGGCGGCGGCACGCCGTTTGCGTTGGAAACAAACGAGCTCGAACGGGTACTCAAAGCCACCGCGCCCATTTTGCAAAGATTTAACGAAAACGCCGAATATACCGTGGAGGCAGGTCGTCCCGACGTGTTTTCGGAAGAAAAATTACGGCTGTTAAAGGATTATAACGTGAGCCGTATCTGTATCAATCCGCAGACGTTTTCCAACGAAACCCTGCAAAAAATCGGCAGAAAACATACGGTCGAGGACTTTTTCAAGGCGTTTGAAATGTCCGAAAAATACGGTTTCAGCGTGAATATCGACCTGATCGCAGGCTTGACGGACGAAAAAATAGAAACGTTTGCTCGCGGCGTGGAAAAGGCGATTCAAACGGGTGCGGACAATATCACGGTACATTGTCTTTCCTTAAAATCGGGCGCGAAAATGAAAGAGGAAACGACGTATATCGAAAACGATTACATTTCCCAAATGATCGAAAGCTCGCGAAAACTGCTTGAAGGGGGCGGTTATAAGCCCTATTATATGTACCGACAAAAATATCAGGCAGGGAATAACGAGAACGTGGGCTGGACGAAAGAGGGGAAAGCGTGCGTATATAATATAGACGTTATGGAAGAAACGGCGGACAATCTTGCCGTGGGCACGAACGCCATATCCAAACGCGTGTGGAATGAAAAGGGACGGATAGAGCGGCTCGCCTCGCAAAAGGATCTGAAAACGTATATCGAAAATATCGACGAAATTATTGCCAAAAAACGTAAATTTTTCGAATAAACGCCGAAAAAAGCGAAAAACACTCGCAATTTTAATTTACATTCTCAAAAGAATGTGGTAAAATAGTAGTAACGTTCGCGAAGAGAATCGAATCTCCACGTTTCCCTTGGCGATACGGGCTAAAATTCCATAGGAGGATAAAAGCAAATGGAAAAACAGGAAATCATTGCAAAACACGCAACGCACGAGGGCGACACCGGTTCGCCCGAAATTCAGATCGCTCTCTTGACGCAGAGAATCAATCACCTTAACGAGCATCTGAAACAGCACAAGCAGGACAATCATTCCCGTCGCGGACTTTTGAAAATGGTCGGTAAACGTCGCGGTCTTTTGGATTATCTGAAAGAAAAAGATATCGCAAGATACAGAGTGATCGTTGAAGCTTTGGGATTGAGGAAGTAATGGAGCACGAAAGGGCGAGGTGTTTAACTCGCCCTTTTTTGTCGGTATATAAGAAGTATGAGGCTGTGGCATAAGCTTGATACTGAATATATACCGTAAAATCACCGCTGACGGACGGACGCCGTCAGCAGGCAAGAACAAAAAAGAATTATAAGACAAGGAGAATTTACAAAATGCCAGCATTAGAAAACAGCAGAGTATTCAAAACGGACTACGCAGGCAAAGAACTCGTAGTCGAGATCGGCAAATACGCAGAGCAAGCGAACGGCGCGTGCTTGGTGCGTTGCGGCGATACGGCGGTACACGTTTCCGTGTGTATGAGTGAAACGGCGAGAGAGGGTATGGATTTCTTCCCCCTTTCGGTGGATTACGAAGAAAAAATGTTCGCCGTGGGTAAGATCCCCGGGGGATTCAAAAAACGCGAGGGCAGAGCGTCGGATAAGGCGATCCTCGTGGCAAGATTGATCGACAGACCTATCCGTCCGTTGTTCCCGAAAGGAATTTTCAACGACGTGGTGGTGGTTGCGACGGCGCTTTCGGTTGATCCCGATATCGCACCCGAGCCCCTCGCTATGATCGGCTCGTCGATCGCGCTTTCCATCTCCGATATCCCTTGGGCAGGGCCTACGGGTTCGGTCATCGTCGGTTGTATCGACGGAAAGTATATCATCAACCCTACCGTTGAAGAGAAAGAAAAGAGCACGATCCACCTCTCGCTTGCAGGTACGAAAGACGCGATCCTTATGATCGAGGCAGGCGCGAAAGAGGTAACCGACGCGGAGATGGTCGGCGCGATTATGTACGGACACGAGGAGATCGAAAAGGTCTGCGCGTGGATCGAAGAGATCGCAAAAGAGGTTGGTAAACCCAAAAAAGAAATGGAGTTCTACCATATCCCCGAAGATATCGACGAGGCGGTAAAGGCGTACGGCTATGAAAAGCTCGAAAAGGCGCTCGACACGTTCGACCGTCAGGAAAGACAAGCCAACCAAGCGGCGGCAGAGGCGGAAATTATCGAGCATTTCTCGGAAATTTATCCCGATCAGATCCGCGAAGTGAAAGATTCCATTTACTATATCGTAAAGGGTATCGTTCGTGCGAAGATTTTCGATAAGGGTATCCGTCCCGACGGCAGAAAGCTCACGGAAGTTCGTCCCATTTGGTGCGAGCACGGAATTCTGCCCAGAGTACACGGCTCGGCGGTGTTCACGCGCGGTCAGACGCAGGCACTCACCACCTGTACGCTCGGTATGCTCGGCGAGGCGCAGAGAATGGAGGGGCTTGACGAGGAAGAAGAAAAGAGATATATGCATCAATATAATTTCCCTGGGTACTGCACGGGCGAGGCAAAAGCGCTCCGCAGCCCTGGGCGTCGTGAGATCGGACACGGTGCGCTTGCAGAACGCGCGCTCATTCCCGTAATCCCCGACGAGAGCGAATTCCCGTATGCGATCCGCGTGGTATCGGATATCTATTCGTCCAACGGTTCGTCGTCGATGGCGTCCGTTTGCGGCTCGACGATGGCGCTCATGGACGCAGGCGTGCCTATCACCGCACCCGTTGCAGGTTGCGCGATGGGGCTCGTCAAAGATCCCGAAACGGGCAAATACGTTATTTTGACGGATATCCAAGGTCTGGAAGACTTCCTCGGCGATATGGACTTCAAAGTGGCAGGTACGGACAAGGGTATCACGGCGATCCAAATGGATATTAAGATCAAGGGTATTTCCGAAGAGATCATGCTCGACGCGATCGCGCAGGCGCAGGACGCGAGAAAGCATATTTTGGGTAAAATGCTCGAATGTATTCCTACCGTCAGCGAACAGCTTTCCGAGTACGCGCCCAAGATCGTTACGTTCAAGATCAATCCCGAAAAGATCGGCGACGTGGTTGGTAAGCAGGGTAAAGTTATCAACAAGATCATCGAGCAGACGGGCACGAAGATCGATATCGAGGACGACGGTACGGTATGTATCGCTTGCTCCGGCGATATCGCGAACGCAAACCGTGCGAAAGCGATCGTGGAATCGATCGCGCACGATCCCGAAGTGGGCGATATGTTCGTAGGCGTAGTCGTTCGTATCCTTTCGAAAGTGGGCGCGTTCGTAGAATTTGCCCCTGGGAAAGACGGTATGATCCACATTTCCAAGCTTTCCGAACAGAGAGTCAACCAAGTGGAGGACGTACTCAATATCGGCGACAAAGTGAAAGTAGAGATCATCAAGATCGGCGAAAAGGGTATCGATTTAAGACTTCTCGAAAAAATGGACTAACGTAAAAGCATAACAAAACACCGACTGCCGTCGGTGTTTTTTTATATGTTATTATCGTACGCGCCCGATCAGATAATCTACTGAACAATCGAGATATTTGGCAAGCTTGATGAGCGTATACATACATGGTTGACTTTTTCCGCTTACCCATTTGTATACGACCGAGCCTGAAACGGGCAATTCCCGTTTCAGCCGTTCTTGCGAAATATCCCGTTCTTTCAAAAGCGAACGCAAACGCGTGTGAAAGGGCAACACCTCGTGCAAGGGCTCTTCCGTGGGAATTTCCGTTAAACCTAACAAATAATCGGCGGAACATTCAAAATAATATAACAGTTTGATAAAATGTTCGAAAGAGGGAGTGCGTACGTTATGCAAATAATTGCTTATATCCGTAGCATGGATTTTTGTGGCTTGTGCTAATGTTTTATTGTTTAAGTTTTTCTCTTTCATTAAATAAGAAAGCGTTTCCGAGAAATTCGACATAATTCACCAAACAAAGACATATTTCTACAAAATATCCTACTCTCTTTCGTATAAAAACAGTTGCAAGATTGCGATAAAGAGTGGTATAATAGTATTAAGGTCGATCGAAAAAATAAAACAAAGGAGATTTTACAAATGAAAGAACAAAAGGCACAACTTAGCGGTTTCAAAGTGAAAGGAGTCAACATTGAAGAGGTTGATTTGGAAGATGAGAGATTCAAAGATCTCAAACCCGAGGACGTTACGTTTCGGGGAGTCCAACTTTCAGAGATAAGATACGACGAGGAAGAATTACTTTTATATATCCAAGCGGTGTTAAAAGATGAATTGTTTGCCAACGTTAGCAAACTTAAAAAAGGCGTGAAAGTGGTTTTCCCGAGTAAACAAGCGTTTCTTATTTCCGTTAAAGAAGTATAAGAGGGCATAAAAAAACCTGCCTCGATGGAGGCAGGTTTTTTTATTTACAGGCGTTTGATCTTCACGTTTCCGCACAGCACGTCGGAATAGGAATACGCCGTTTTGCCGAGGAAATCCTCGTCGTCCGGTTTCACGGTGAAAAGAGCGGGGTAAATACCCGAAAGTATACCCGAATAGCTCACGCTTTTATTTCTGCCCAAATTCACGCGCACCGCCACGCGTTGCAGGGAACAGCTTTTTACCATTTGTTTGACGTCTGAAATTTTTTTTGTCGGCTTGATCATACAAAAAGTATGCCCAAAACAAAAGGATTTATCCCCATTTTTCCGAAATTTGCCAAAAAATCTCCTTTTTTGCGCGTTCTACATCGCGCGCCGCTTGCATAAGATAGATAGACGATAAAATCGCAAAAGGGAGTGCAAAAAAATGTCAATACAACCGCAGTATGAAACCTATCGCTATACGGGCGAAATCGCCCGTTTGCAAAGTCAATCGATCGTGGAGTGTCGCCTGCCGGGGAGTGAGATCGGCAGTATTTTGGCGGTACAGGCAAACGCCGTACCCACCGAATGTACGTGCGCGGACGGAGAAGTACGCTACGGCGGCAAGCTCACGCTTTGCGTCGTGTACGAGGACGGCGACCGCAAGATCTGTCGCGCGGAACGAGGCGCGGAGTTTTACCATAAAGCGGAGGGAAGCGCCGTTACGCCCGCTTGTTTTGCCAAGACCGCGTTTACCGCGGAGAATATTTCCTATCGCCGCGAGGGCTCGGGCTTATATATTTCCGTCATTATCGGCGCGGATACCTGCGTATACGGCGGCAGACAAATAGAATATCTTATCGGCGGCGAGGGGATCGTAACCAAAAAGGAAACGCTGTCCGTTTACAAGACTACCTGCGTTTCGGGCGAGGCAGAGGCGGAGGACGAATTTGAAACGGACTACGTGGGCGATATTTTAATGCATAGCGAAAACGCCGTCGTTACGCACGTGGGCGTGAGCGCGGGGCAGATCGATATCGAGGGAGAATTGAGCCTCAACGTATGCGTGCTCAAAGCGGATAACGCCGTGTGCTCGTACGAGCGGATTATTCCCGTCCGTCTGCAAATTCCCTGTGAGGAGGCGTTCGGACAGGTAACGGCGACGGCGCGCGTTTGCGTAAAGTCGGCAGAACTCACCGCTGGCGTGGACGAGGAGAAAGGAAAGAGCAAGATCGTGTTTGCGTATAGCCTTGCCGCCGATTGCTTTTTGCACTCGCGCGACGAAGTTACCGTCGTTTCCGACGCGTTCTCGCCGCAGGCGGAATTGCCGCTGACGAGGGCAAACGACGGGGGCAGGTATTTGACGAATCAGCTTAAATGTACCGAACGAGTGAGCGGCGTTGCCGCGCTTTCCCCTGCTGTGGAGGGCGAATATTCGCTCGCGGCGGCGGTGTTGCCCCGTGCGGAAATCGTTTGCAGAAAGAGCGAAACGGGCTTTGAGGCAGAGGGCGCGTTGACGGCGGAGGTACTGCTCACAGGCGCGGACGGCGGTTATAAGTCGTGTTCGCTCACCCTGCCGTTCGTATTCCCGATCGACGCGCGCGGCGAGATCGTGGAGGCGGATTGTATCGTATGCGGCTTGAACCTGCGTAGAAACCGCGGCGGTGAGACGGAGGCGGAGGCGACCTTGAAAATTTGCTTGCGCTCGTACGGCAACGCGAGCTGGGAATACGTGCGCGAGGCGAACGAGGGAGAGGCGCATGTCGAAAAGGAGGCGGCGATCTCGGTATTCGTGCCGCGTGCAGGCGAAGATCTTTGGCAGGTGGCGAAACGACTTTCGCGCGATCCCGAAGAACTGCAAAAAAGCAATCCCGACCTCGAATTTCCCGTCAAAGAGGGCGAAAGAATCTTCGTTTATCGGCAAATCAAGTAATTTTCACAAAAACAGACCGTTAATATATTGAAATTTTGTGAAAAATATGGTAAAATAAAATCGGACGAACCGAGCGGCAGGGTTTTTCCCTGCCGCAACTTTTCAAATCACGGAGCAGGCGCGTATGAATACGGTCAGGATAAAATCGTATGCAAAAGTCAATCTTACGCTGGAAATCACGGGTAGAGAGAGTGGATATCACCTCTTGGATTCCTTGGTGGCGAGCGTGGATATCTTCGATCTGATCGTACTCAAAAAACGCAAGGACAAGCTTTCCTCCGTGCGTATGCACGGGCTGGGCAGCGAAAGTATTTCTCCCGAAAACAACAACGCGCTCAAAGCCGCCGAATTATTTTCCCAAACGTTTGGAACGTTCGGCGCGGATATCACCGTCTATAAAAATATCCCGATGGGCGCAGGGCTTGGCGGCTCGTCCGCCGACGCGAGCGGCGTGCTTAAAGGTATGGCGAAGTTATACGGTATCACCGACGAAACCGCGCTTGGCGCGCTTGCCGATCGGCTTGGCAGCGATACCAAATATATGCTGCGCGGCGGTTTTGCGCGTATGCAGGGCAGAGGGGACAAGCTTACCCCCCTTTCGTGCGACGGGCAATTACACTTTTTTATGATATTTCCCCCCTCGTCGGTGGCGACGGCGGCTTGTTATGGGGAATACGACCGCGAACCCGTTCGCGCGGGAGAGGAAAAAGCGACGGAAAAAGCGATCGCCGCGCTTTTGGAAAAAGACGTAAACGGGGTGGGCAGGTATTTGACGAACGATCTGTTTGCGCCTGCCGCACGGCTGAATACGGACGTACAAAAAGCGTTGGAAGAAGCGAGCGCCTTTTCGCCCTTGGGTGTGGTGATGACGGGTTCGGGGAGCTGTGTTTTGGCGTTATTCGAAACGCGCGAGCTTTGCGAGTGGGCGAAGAGCAGGTATCGGGGGAAATTCCGTACCGCCGTTTGTAAAACGATAGTGCCTACGGAGCAAAAAACTTGGAAAAATCCGTTTGCGTTGAGCAGCGAGGAGATTGCGGAAACGGAGCGGAATTGATATATAAGGAGAAATCTTATGGAAGAAAGAATTATCGACGACGAATACGGAAGAGGCGTACGCCTGAAAAAGACGAAAGAGGGGTATATCGACGCGACGGACGAAGCGCTCGAAAGCGCGGAGGAAACGGCGGATGAGGCGGTGTTTGAGTTTCCCGTTTTGGAAACGGACGAGGACGACGAGGATCTCGTAGGACTTTCGCCCGAGGAGGCTATGGCGCTCCGTAAGCAAAAAGAAGAGGCGGCGGCGCAAAGAAAGGCGGACTACGAGCGCGCTTGCCGCGAGGGGAACGAGCTCCTTGCGTCGGGTAGCTTTCATAGCGCGGAGCTCAAATTCGAGCACGCGCTTGCCCTCGACGACGAGGCGACGGAAGCGTCGGTGGGGTATTGGCGCGCAAAGACCTCCGATTTCACCGATCCCGACGTGTTGATCGGCGAGTACGCGGAGGCAGGTGTGGAAAGTCTTGAATACGATCTGGGCTATAAGGCGTTGGATATCATCAAACGCGATTACAAAGGCGCGTTTGAAAAGAGGGTTGCGGAGCTGACCGCCGAGGAAGAACCGCTCGTAGCGGAGGTGGAAGAAAAGCAGGCGAGCCGCCGCGAGGTGATCCGCGCTCGGCTCAAACGCTCCACGATCGCGTTCGTTTGTTCGACGTTGCCTATGATCGCGCTGTTCGTGCTCACCATCATATTCGGGCTGAAAAATTTCACCACGCGTGAAAGTACTTTCATTATCCCCACGATCGCGTGCGCGGCAGGATTTGTGATTACGTTTATCGCATTTATTATTTTCACGAATAAATGGATCAACGATTTCCGTATGCGTGCGGCGAACGAAAACCTCGCGTCCACGGAACACGGCGCGCGGCTGTTGAAGATCCGCGATTATAAAGAACTGTATCTTTGTCTGTTGCCCGAGGACGAGGCAAACGCTTAAAACCAACCAAAAAGACGGGGAGAGAGTCCCCGTCTTGCTTGATTAAAAGGATACTATGAAAAAACTGTTTGCGTATTTCAAACCATATAAATTGCAAAGTCTGCTCGGTCCGCTGTTTAAGCTGTTCGAGGCGACGCTGGAGCTTCTCGTTCCGTTCGTGGTCGGGCTCATCGTCGATCGCGGCTTGGGCGAGTCGGTAAACGGCGGCTATCCCAACGCGGATAAAACGTTTATCGTGCAGATGTGTCTGCTACTCGCCGCGTTCGGGCTCGTCGGGCTGTTGTTTTCCGTGATCGCGCAATATTTCGCCGCGCGTACGGCGACGGGCGTTTCCGCAGGGATTCGCCGCGATCTGTTTCGGAAAATACAGTCTTTGAGTTACCGCGATATCGATAGGACGGGTACGGCGACCTTGCTTACCCGTATGACGGGGGACATCGATCGGTTGCAATCGGGGATCAATCTTGCCCTGCGTTTGTTTTTGCGTTCGCCGTTTATCGTGTTCGGTGCAATGATCACCGGCTTTTTGATCGATCCGAAATCGATCGGCGTGTTCGCGCTCACGATCGGCGTACTCGCAATCGTCGTGTACGCGGTGATGTTCGCGTGTATGCCGTTGTATAAAAAAACGCAGGAAAAGTTGGATAAAGTCCTCTTATCCACCCGTGAAAATCTGACGGGCGCGAGAGTACTTCGCGCGTTTTGCAGGGAGGAGAGCGAAAAAGAGCTGTTTGACGAGCGCAACGGCGAGCTGACGGCAGGCAGAAAGTTCGTCGGCGCAGTCGCCGCGATCACCAATCCCCTCACCTGCGCCCTCGTCAACGGCGGTATTATCCTACTGTTATATATGGGCGCGATACGCGTGGACGGCGGCGCACTTTCGCAAGGTAGCGTGCTTGCGCTGTATAATCTTATGGGGCAAATTTTAATAGAGCTTATCAAGCTTGCGAATTTGATCGTTACGGTTACCAAAGCGGCGGCGTGCGGCAGTCGTATTCAGGCGGTGCTCGATATGCAACCCTCTTTAACGCTGATAAAAGCGGAGAAACGGGAACAGACGGACGGGTTCATTTCCTTTGAAAACGTGTCTATGAAATACACCGAGGGCGCGGAGGCGGCGTTGGAAAACGTATCCTTTTCCGTGCGCAAAGGTCAAACGCTCGGCGTGATCGGAGGGACGGGTTCGGGCAAGACCACACTCGTCAATTTAATACCCCATTTTTACGACGTAACAGGGGGGCAGGTATGCGTTGACGGCGAAAACGTGCAATCGGTAAGCAAGCAAAAATACCTGCGCGAGAAGATCGGAGTCGTACCGCAAAAAGCGATGCTATTCAAAGGTACGATCCGCGAAAACCTGCTTTGGGGCAAGAAAGACGCGACCGACGACGAGCTTTGGGCGGCGGCGAGGATCGCGCAAGCGGAGGAGTTTATCCGCGAAAAGGGGGGCTTGGACGCGATCGTGGAGCAGGGAGGCAAAAACTTTTCGGGCGGTCAAAAACAGCGCCTGACGATTGCGCGCGCGCTCGTGCGTGATCCCGAAATTTTGATCCTCGACGACTCCTCGTCCGCGCTCGATTACGCAACGGACGCGGCGCTTCGAAAGGGCGTACGCGAGCTGAAAACGACGGTCGTGATCGTTTCCCAGCGCGCGTCTTCGGTGCGCGACGCGGATAAAATTATCGTCCTCGACGACGGCAGGGCGGTGGGCGAGGGCACGCACGAGGAATTGATGAATTCGTGCGAGGTATATCGCGAAATTTACTTCTCGCAATACGAAAAGGAGGGCGCGGCGATATGAAAGCGGTAAAAGGCGGAAACAAGAAAAGTACCCTTTCGCGTATCCTTTCGTACGTGGGCAGATATCCCCTTTCCCTCGTCGGTATGCTCGTTTTTTCCGTATTGACGGTGGCGGCGAGTTTATTCGTACCCGTATTTTTCGGCGACGCGATCGACTGTATCGTAGAGAGCGGCGTAGACTGGTCGGGGCTGAAAATGCAATTTATCAAAACGGCGATCGCAACGGCGGTCGCGGTGGTGGCGCAATGGCTTTCCTGCCTTTGCAACAACCGTATTTCCTGCAACGTGGTGCGCGATCTGCGCAAGGACGCGTTCGATAAGATCGGCAAGTTGCCTTTGCGGTATATCGACACCCATTCCCACGGGGATACGATCAGTCGCGTGATCGCGGACGCGGACCAGTTTTCCGATGGGCTGCTCATGGGCTTTACGCAGTTTTGTACGGGTATTTTGACTATTCTCGGTACGCTCGTCTTTATGCTCGTAACGAACGCGAAGATCGGTATTGCGGTGGTGGTGCTCACCCCCGTATCTTTGCTCATTGCGCGGTTTGTGGCGACGCATACCCATAAATTTTTCGTAGAACAAACGCAGGCGCGCGGCGCGGTGGCGGCGTTCACGGACGAGGCGATCTCGGGCTTGAAAACGACGCAGGCGTTCGCGCACGAAAAGGAGAACGAGGAGAGGTTCGACGAGATCAACGCGCGCCTTGAAAAGGCGACTATGAACGCGACCTTCTATTCCTCGCTCACCAACCCCTCCACCCGTTTTATCAACAATCTCGTGTACGCGGCGGTAGCGCTTATCGGCGCGTTGGACGTGGCGTTCGGCGCGTTTACGGTGGGTGGACTGACGAAATTTTTATCCTATTCCAATCAATACACCAAGCCGTTCAACGAAATTTCGGGCATACTCACCGAGCTGAAAGGCGCGTTCGTTTGCGCGGCGCGTATTTTCGAACTGATCGACGAAGAGGAGGAAACGTCCGATCGCGACAATCAAACGCTGGAAAAAGTCGAGGGGAACGTAAACCTTGAAAACGTGTATTTTTCGTATATTCCCTCGCACAAACTGATAGAAAACCTCTCTTTGTCCGTAACGCAGGGCAAGCGCGTGGCGATCGTCGGGCGTACGGGTTCGGGTAAGACTACCCTTATCAATCTTTTGATGCGCTTTTACGACGTGCAGGGCGGCGCGGTGAAGGTCGAGGGCAAGGACGTGAGAAAGATCACGCGAAGATCACTGCGTAAAAATTACGGTATGGTCTTGCAGGAAACGTGGCTGAAAAGCGGCACGGTGAAGGAAAATATCAAGCTGGGCAAGCCCGACGCGAGCGACGAAGAGGTGATCGCGGCGGCGAAAGCGGCGCACGCGCACGGGTTTATCAAGCGTATGGAAAAGGGTTACGAAACGCCGCTTGCCGAAACGGGTATGCTTTCGGAGGGACAACGCCAGCTTTTGTGTATCGCGCGGATCATGTTGTCCCTGCCGCCCATGCTGATCTTGGACGAGGCGACCTCTTCTATCGACACGCGTACCGAACGCAAGATCGGGGACGCATTCGATAAGCTCATGCAGGGCAGAACGACGTTTATCGTCGCACACCGTCTTTCCACGATCGTGCATTCCGATCTCATCTTGGTTATGGAAAACGGACGGGTGGTAGAACAGGGCAGGCACGAGGAATTGTTGCAAAGAGGCGGTGCGTACGCGGCGCTTTATAACGGACAGTTTGCATGAAAAAAACGATCGAACGTAAAAAGAAAAGCGGAAATTTATACAGGAATATTCTCCAACTCGTGGCGGTGGGTTCGGTAACGGGCGTATGCGCCGGCGCGGTGGTAACGTTTTTTAATATCCTTGCGGAAAAGGGGGAAGAGCTCTCGCAAAACGCCTACGCGTTCGTGCGCGCAAATCCCGCGTTTATCCCTTTGTTGTTGCTCGTTTTGGCGGTAGGGGCGTTTTTGCTTGGCGTGGCGGTGGAGATTTCCTCCGTCATTCGCGGTTGCGGTATTCCCCAAGCGGAGGGCGCAACGCGCGGTTCGGTACGGTTGAAATGGTATCGCGACGGCGTTGCGATGTTC
>JAFTPZ010000020.1 GCA_017463025.1 Clostridia bacterium | reverse complement strand
TCCTTAAGTGTCTTTTTTATCTTTAAGATAAAACGCCGTCGTAAACTTTCATCCTTACTATTTTACTACAAATTTGTGATTATTTCAAGGAATTTTTGAAAAATTTTGAAATAAAGTTTACAACTTATAAAAAATCTTTGAGAAAATCTTGACATTTTCCCGTGGATATGATACAATAAATCCGTTAAATAGAGGAGCGGACGAACATCAGTACCCTGTCGCACGGCGTTTTCGGACGAAACGCACTACTTTGCGGCAACGGGAAAGGGTATCTCCGCCGAAGCGCAAATTTCCGTCCAACAACGCGCTGGGCATACGGGAGAATACCCGTATGACTGTCACCGTCCGTGATGAGCTATTTTTCCCTAACACCCCTTTCGGGGTATTCGGATTTGCTTTTTTAAGGACGGGCTTTCCCCGTCCTTTTTATTTTATCATAAGGAGTTCGTATATTATGAAAAAATTCAACGTAGGCGTGATTGGCGCGACCGGTATGGTCGGTCAAAGATTTATGCTCTTGCTCGAAAACCACCCTTGGTTTAACGTGGTCGCCCTCGCGGCGTCCGCACGTTCGGCAGGTAAAACCTATCAAGAGGCAGTCGGCGATAAATGGGCGTTCGAATGCCCTATCCCAACGAAATACCGTGAAATGACGGTTTTAGACGCGGAAGCGGATATCGACGAGATCGCAAGTAAGGTCGATTTCGTGTTCTGTGCCGTGAATATGGACAAGGCGAAGATCCGCGCGTTGGAAGAAACGTACGCAAAAAAGGAAGTACCCGTCGTTTCCAACAACTCCGCGCACCGTTTCACCCCCGACGTGCCCATGGTCATTCCCGAAATCAACGCAGACCATATCGAAGTCATTGCGGCACAAAGAGCTCGCCTTGGCACGAAACGCGGCTTTATCGCCGTGAAATCCAACTGCTCGCTGCAATCGTACGTGCCGCTTTTACACCCGTTGAAAGGGTTTGGCGTCAAGCAGGCGGCGGTGTGCACCTATCAGGCGATCTCGGGCGCAGGAAAAACTTTTCAGACGATGCCCGAAATTCTCGACAACGTTATCCCCTATATCGGCGGCGAGGAAGAAAAGAGTGAAAAAGAGCCCTTGAAAATTTGGGGCAAGCTCGAAAACGGCGAGATCGTTTCCGCAACTACCCCCTCGATCACGGCGCAATGTCTGCGCGTGCCCGTTTCCGACGGACATACCGCGGCGGTGTTCGTGAGCTTTGAAAACAAGCCGACGAAAGAAGAAATACTTTCCGCGTGGGCGAATTTCAAGGGCGAACCGCAAGCGCTTGACCTCCCCTCCGCGCCCAAGCAGTTTATCCGCTATTTCGAGGAGGATAACCGCCCGCAAGCCAAGCTCGACAGAATGGAGGGCGGCGGTATGAGCGTTACGGCAGGACGACTTCGCGAGGATACCGTGTTCGATTACAAATTCGTGGGGCTTTCTCATAACACCTTACGCGGCGCGGCAGGCGGCGCGGTGTTGCTCGCCGAACTACTCGCGGCAAAGGGTTATTTCGATTGATATTATCAAAAAATTGATAAGGAGAATATATTAAGGATATGAAAGGATTTTTTAACGGTAGCGCGACGGCGCTCATCACTCCGTTTAACGAAAACGGCGTAAACTACGAAGTACTCGGCGAGCTTATCGAACACCAGATCGCAGGCGGCACGTACGCGATCGTATTCCTCGGTACGACGGGCGAGCCCTCGACGATGACGTTCGCGGAAGAACACGTTTTAATGAAATACGCCGTAAAGAAAGTCAACGGCAGAAGTAAGGTTATTTTCGGTTGTGGTAGCAACTGTACCGCGGACGCGGTAATGACCGCGAAAGCCGCCGAGAAATTCGGCGCGGACGGTCTGCTCGCCGTTACCCCCTACTACAACAAGTGCACGCAAAACGGACTTGTGGCATATTACAAAGCGATCTGCGAGGCGGTTTCCATTCCCGTGATCGCCTACAACGTGCCTGCCCGTACGGGCGTGGAGATCCAGCCTGCCACGATGGCGCAGATTGCGGAGATACCGAATGTTGCAGGCATCAAGGACGCAGGCGGCAATATGAGCAAAACGATGGAAACGTTCCGTCTTGTTCGTGAAAAGTGCGACGTATATTCGGGCGAGGACGCTTTGAACTTCCCCATTCTCGCTTGCGGCGGCGCAGGCGTGATTTCCGTACTTTCCAACGTGATCCCTGCGGACGTGAAAAAGCTCTGCACGCTCGTGAAAGAAAACAAACTCACGGAGGCGGCGGCGCTAAACGACAAGCTTTTACCGCTTGCAAACGCGTGTTTCGTGGAAGTCAACCCTATCCCCGTGAAAGAGGCTATGAATTTGTTGGGCTTTAACGCAGGTACGCCGCGCGCGCCCTTGACGGAAATCGAAGCTTGCAACCGCGAAAAACTGACCGCGGCAATGAAAACGTACGGTTTGGAGATTAAAGCGTGATGAAAACGAGAATTATACTTTGCGGCGCTTGCGGTAAAATGGGCGGCAACGTGTTATCCCTGCTTGCCGAGGACGATAACGCTATCGCCGTTTGCGGCGTGGACTTATATCCGAAAGAAATCGGTATACCCGTTTACAAATCGTTTGCGGAGATCAAAGAAGACGCGGACGTGATCATCGACTTTTCCTCGGCGGAAAACCTTGCCGAGCGTTTGGAATACGCAAAATCGCGAGGGCTTGGGATCGTGCTCGCCTCGACGGGTTTTTCCCCTGCCGACCTTGCGTTGATCGACGAATACGCAAAGACGACGGCGATCTTCAAAACCGCCAACCTTTCCTTGGGCGTGAATTTGATGCAAGCCCTCGTGAAAGCGGCGGCGCAGGTTTTGGGAGATAATTTCGACGTGGAAATTATCGAACGCCACCACAACTTGAAAAAGGACGCCCCCAGCGGTACGGCGTTGATGCTTGCCGACTCGATCAACGAGGTGTTCGACGGGCAAAAGCAATATCTTGACGGGCGTAGCGGTATGGTCGGTGCGCGGACGAAAAACGAGATCGGTATGCACGCGGTGCGCGGCGGCACGATCGTAGGCGAACACGAGGTGATGTTCGCAGGCGAAGACGAGATCATAACCATTACGCACAGCGCAAGATCAAAGCGCGTATTTGCGGTAGGCGCGATCCGTGCGGCGAAGTTCTTACGTGGAAAAGCGGCAGGCAGGTACGAGATGAAAGACCTGTTGGCGGAAGAAAATTAAAAAAAGTTACAGCGAAAAACACTCGATAAAAATCGAGTGTTTTTCATTTTATTTATACCTTCCATTCATTCCATTCCCGTATATATTCTTCCCATTCGTTCCGATATTTCTTTTTACTATTGTAGTCATCTCTTTTCGGAAAAAACTCGGAAAGTTTCGGCTCTTTATAAGGTTCGATTTTTAATTTCATTTCGTGTTTTGGATTACCCTTTCGGGAAATAGACAGCGTCGGAAAATTTTCTCCCGTTACCAATTTTGCCTCCCGACAAAACTGTATATAGCCATCATATATTTGTATCGGTCGAGATTTTTTCTCGGCTTTTTTATATTGTACCGTAATACGATAACTCGTGCCAAGAGGTGCAACTTCTTTTATTACCCCTACATAACTACCGATAGAAACTTCTTTATTTAGCAAAGTTTTCAGTAACGCCAAGTCTCTTTCTCTATTTTTCTTTCTCTCTTCTCTTTTGTTCATAATTACTTTGTTTTCCTTATCCATTTGCCTGATTAGACGATAAAACTAAAATATTCGAAATACAATTTCTATTTCGGAAACAAACTGTAAAAACTACGAATTTCGTAGTTGTAGTGTAATTATACTACGAAAATAGTAATATGTCAAGTAGGCGAGGCAGGAAAATGAAAATTATTTTAGGGCAAAGATTAAAAGAATTAAGGGAAGAAAAGGGCTTAACTCAAAAACAGTTTGCGGAAAAATTAAATATTCATAGCGTTACCTATCTGCATTATGAAAAAGAGCACAACGAACCACCGCTTGCGCTACTCGCAGAGATTGCGAAATTTTACGAGGTTTCCGTGGATTATTTGCTCGGCTTGACCGATTATTAGTTTATAAGAATAAAAATAATGCGATTAAAACAATTACGCAAACAAAAGAACATTACACAGTTAAAGCTGGCTATGGATTTAACGATGAATCAAAACAGCATCAGTCGATACGAAACAGGCGAACGGGAGGCAGATTACGCCACCTTGATTAAATTCGCGGATTATTTCGGCGTATCGATCGATTATCTTTTGGAACGGACAGACAATCCCGAAATGAACAAATAACCCTCTCGATCAACAAAATCGAGAGGGCTTATTTTTACAGCGTTGCAATCGCCTTATCGATACGGGCGATCGTTCTTTCTTTGCCGAGGATTTGCATGATCGTCCAAAGGTCGGGGGTGTTGGCAAGTCCCGTCGTGGCGATACGGAGCATTTCCGCTACGTCTGAAACGTTTCCTACAAACGCCGTGGGATCGGCTTTATACGCTTTCATATCCGCCGCAAAGCCGTTTGCGCTCGCTACGTTTTTCAGCTTTTCAAACCACGCCGAGCTGTCGTCCGCGTAATCGTAGGTTGCCTTGAAATCAGTTAAAATCTTTTTTACCGTAGCGTTGTCAAAGCGGTACGCATACTCGGGCGCAAAGCTTTCGTCGAAGAAATACGCGATCGTTTCCACCGCCTGTTTTGCGCACACGAAATCCTTTCTGCGTTTCTTGCCCCCTACGCCCATACAAAGCGCGAGGACTTTCAAAGCGTATTCCTTATCCTTGAAATACCCCTTTTGCGTTTCGCTCCCGAACTCGTCTGCCCAAGCTTTGAGGAAATCGAACGTTTCTTCTTCCGAAAGGGTCGCCATCATGGTTTTGGATACGTCGTTTAATTTCAGAATATCGAACAATGCGCCGCTCTTACCCATTTTACCGATCGAATATTTGAACTCGTCGATGGGTTTATCGGGGAACTTTAACAGCCATTCCTCGAAGTTGGAGTTGAGCAAGGTCATCATATACGTTCTCACCGCCGTGGGGTGGTAGCCCTGCTCGCGATAGAACGTAAGCGACGCCTCGGGATCCTTGCGCTTGGAAAGCTTTCTGCGCGTTTCGCCGTCCATTTTCTGAATGGAGCAGTTATGACCGTATTTGGGCAAACGAAAGCCGAGTACCTTGAAAAGCTCGATATGAATGGGCAAAGACGAGAGCCATTCCTCGCCGCGGATCACGAGCGTGGTACGCATAAAATGGTCGTCGATCGCGTGCGCGAAATGGTAGGTCGGGATACCGTCCGATTTCAAGATGACGACGTCCTGATTATTCTCCGTAACCGTGATTTCCCCTTTCACCTCATCGCGGAAGGTGTGTTTCACTTCCACGTTGCCCTGCGATTTTAAGCGGATCACGTAGGGCTTACCCGCCTTCAGGTTTTCATAAATTTCTTCCTCGCTCAAATTGCGGCATTTGGCAAATTCGCCGTAATACCCAGGGAGGAGCTTGTTTTCCGTTTGGTGTTCGCGCGTCTTTTCAAGGTCGTCCTCCGTACAAAAGCACGGGTACGCCAAGCCCTTGCGAATAAGCTCTTTTGCATAAGCGTGATAAATTTCCGCGCGTTGGCGTTGATAGTAAGGACCGTATTCGCCGCAAAGGTCCGCGCCCTCGTCGAATTGTACGCCGAAATATTTCAAGGAGCTGTGAATGACTTCCACCGCGCCCTCCACTTTACGTTTTTCGTCGGTATCCTCGATACGCAGATAAAATTTACCTCCGCTTTGGTGCGCGATACGCTCGTTCGCGAGCGCTACGTACAGATTGCCAAGATGCATAAAGCCCGTGGGGCTGGGCGCAAGGCGGGTAACCTGCGCGCCTTTGGGCAGATCGCGCTCGGGGTATTTTGTTTCGTAATATTCGAGCGGTTTCACGTTTTCATCGGGCACGAGCGCGTCGGCAAGTTTGTTCAAATCCATTTTTTATCCTTCCTTTTTTATTATTTTTGGGCTATGGCACAACGAGCGGTTGATTTGCTTTTAGCATGCTGTATTGCACCGTATTTTATAGGCAGAAATCAACCGAGCGTTGGGACAGAGCTAATTTATAAAATCTAAATTTTCGGGCGAAATTTCGTATAATCCGTTTTCGATCCCGTGTACGATCTCTACGATCTTTTCATTCAAAGGCGTTTTTACGCCTACTTGTTTTCCCATTCGACAAACGACACCGTTAATAAAATCGATTTCGCATTTTTTGCCGTTTTGGATATCGGCGAGCATTCCCGAACGCAAGCGTTTATGCCGTTTCATTGCAAGCGGCAACGCAAAGAGCGCAAACTGCGTTTGGAAAAAGCCTCTGCCACCGAGTAGTTTTTGCATATCGTGTCCTTGCATTTCTTCGAGCGTTACGCCCATAGCCGTCGCCACGTCCATACATTCTCGGAGCACCCCAAGGGCGATCTTTTTGGACTTTCTTTTTCGGGCGATCTCGCCAAACGTTTGTCCCGTAACGACCGACAAGCCCGAAAACGCCGCGTTAATCGCGAGTTTGCTCCATCTCGCTCCTGCAAGATTTTCCGTCCCCCTCGCAAAATTTTCATTCCCTATCGCTTTGCCTGCGTAGCTTAAAATCTCTTGCAAAACCGCCGTTTTTTCACCGCCGCCAAGATATCCGCCTACCTGCACGCGCATAGCGCCAAGCTCGGACGTAAGCGCAACTTTCCCCTCGCCGATAAAGCTTGCGCCGTAAGAGGCGACGCAACCGTACGTACGCTCCGCACCTGCCGCGGCGAGCACGCTTTCTTCGGGCAAACCGTTTTGCATGGTACAGATCACGCCGTCCGCTTTCAAGCGAGGCAATAAAAATTCAAGTATTTCCCCGTTATAGCGTTGTTTCGTCATCAGAAAGATCACGTCGTATTCGCCCGTCATTTCTTGGGGCAATAACGCGCTGACGGGGATCGTCAACTCCGTTTGATCCGCCACGCAGGAAATTTGCGCGCCCTTTTCTTTCAAGCCGTTCACGTGCGCTTGATTACGCGTGATCAGATCGACCTTTAAGCCGCCTTTGGTGAGTAGCGCGCCGAGGATCGTACCCATTGCGCCCGCGCCGTAAATTGCGATCTTCACTTATCGAGCGCCTCCCTGACTAATTGTACGCATTCGCCGAGCGACTTTCCGTCGATTTCCACGGTGATATCGGCGTATTTTGCATATAGCGGTAAGCGTTCCTCATACATATCGCGCAAAGTAAAGCCCTCTTTGAGCACAACGCCACGCGTCGCGATATCGCCCAGCCTCCTTTGCATTTCCTCGTAGCTCATTTTTAAGTATACGACGATCCCGTTCTCTTTGAGCTTATTCATTCCGTTCTCGCGATAGATCGCGCTGCCGCCCGTGGCGATCACGCAACGCCGCGCCGCGATTTCCGCGTTCACCTTTGCCTCGAAATCGAGGTATTTTTCATTACCGAGCTCCGCGATCAGCTCGCGCAGATTTCTCCCTGCCCGTGCGACGATCACGCTGTCGCTGTCGATATAGCCGTAGCCAATCACCGCGGAAAGCTCCGTGCCGATCGTCGTTTTACCCGAGGTGGGCATACCTATCAAAACGATATTTTTCATGACCTCTCTCCTTAATCGTGCCGTTCGGACGGGTGTCCGTACGTTTCGCAAAACCGCGCCGAAAACGACGGTTCTTCGCCTCCTGCGTATAAATGCCCGATATCCCCGAATCCACAACAGCGGAACGCGGCTTTACCCTCGCGGCGTTCTTCCGTGTACAGCGTCGTTACCGACGTGGTGAGCGCGACGAAATTATGCCAAATGGGCAACGGCGAAATATTGCAAAGTCTTGACAAAAGCACCGCCTCCAACCCGAAATGACAAAACAGAGCGATCGTGTCGCGGTTACGTTTCTCCACGCGATAGAAATTCCCCTCGCGCACGTAGCCGTGCTCTTTTAGCAGACTATCCAAACCGTCTACCACCTTTTTATATTCTTTATCGATATTTGCCGCGCGGTAGATAGCCTGCTCCTGCCAACGCTCGAAATCGTACATTTTCGGCTCGTTCGCCCATTCCTCGGGCAGCATATCCCAAGGAATATCCTGCTCCGTGCCCGAAGGTAACTTGACGGAATGTGTAAATTCTTGCAGCCAAGGCTTGATCACGATATCCTTTTCCCTGCCTACTACGCGCGCGTATGTTTCACACGTTTCTTTCGCCCTGCCAAGCGGCGAGGAATACATATAGTCTATCTTTTCTTTTTTCAGTTTTTCCGCTAAAAGCGCCGCCTCTCGTTTGCCTTTTTCCGTTAAACAGTCGTGCTCGTAATCGGGATCACCGTGGCGAATGATGAGTATTCTCATTGTCTTTCCTCCTCCATAAAAGGTATTAAAATGGAGTTCTGCACGTATAGATATTCGTCTTTAATGCGCAGATTATCGCCGCCAAGTTCTAAATATTTGACCGTCTTTTTCAAGGCGCTCGGAAAATCTTCGGCAAGCGACGAGCCGAATTTTTCTTTATATTCTTTCATCGAAACGCCTTTGCTCGTGCGGAGCGCAAGCATGATAAATTCGAATTTCGCGTCCGTTTCGTTTACTTCTTCGCTCGTTACCGCAGGGTAAAAGCCGGAGATCACGCATTTCATATACTCGTCCAGATCGAACGTGTTGGTAAAGCGTTTGCCGCGCATAAACGAGCTCGCCGAAACGCCGAATCCGATATATTCACCCCGTTTCCAGTAATTGAGGTTATGCTTGCTCTCATATCCTTTTTGCGCGAAGTTGGAAATTTCGTAACGCTCGTACCCCTTTTCTTTCAAAAGCTTACGCCCAAAATCGTAAAGCTCGGCAACCTCGTCGGAATCGGGCAGCTCGCCGTTGAGATAGTCGGTGTAAATAGGCGTACCGTCCTCGACGGTGAGCGCGTACATAGAAATATGTTTCGAACCGCACGCCGCCGCAAGCTCGATCGTCTTTTCAACGTCCTCTTTCGTTTGGTTTTTTAAGCCCAACATAACGTCCGTGCTGAAATTTTGTCCCCTCAAAAGCTTCGTTGCAAACACGTAGTCGCGCGCGTTATGAATACGCCCAAGATCGGCAAGTTGGCTGTCGATCGCCGTCTGCAAGCCGATGGAAAAACGGTTGATCCCTGCTTGCAAGTACGTTTTTACCTTACTTTCCCCGATCGTCCCGGGGTTGAGTTCGAGGGTGATCTCCGCGTTTTGCGTCAAATTAAAGCACTCGCGAATACGGTTCATTGCGCCCAAAATGAGTTTGGGCGGAATATACGAGGGTGTGCCGCCGCCGAAATACACCGTGTCGAACGTGTAATCTTTGAGCTCCTCACCGCGCATTTTCATTTCCTTATACACGCAAGCCATATACGCTTCCGCATACTCGATCTTATCGGGAAAGGACGTGAAATCGCAATAGGAGCATTTGTGCCTACAAAAAGGTACGTGAATATAAATTCCTGCCATAATCGTTTCCGTTTAATCCTTATTCGTTTTGAGTATCTCCATAAACACTTCTCTCGTCACGTCCACCGAACCGACCTTAAGCATACGCTTTTTACCCTCTTTCTGCTTTGCCAAGAGCTTTCTCTTTCGGGTGATATCGCCGCCGTAGCATTTTGCCAAAACGTCCTTTCGTACCGCTTTCACCGTTTCACGCGCGATGATCTTGCCGCCCACCGCCGCCTGCACGGGAATTTCGAACAGCTGACGGGGGATCGCGTCTTTTAAGTTTTCGCAAAGCGTTCTGCCCCGTTCGTACGCGCGATCTTCAAATACGATCGTCGAAAGTGCGTCGCAGATCTCGCCGTTGAGCAGAATGTCGAGCCGCACGAGCTTGGACCGTTGATACCCTGCCAACTCGTAGTCAAAGCTTGCGTAGCCTTTGGTGCGCGATTTCAAGCTATCGAAGAAATCGTACACGATCTCGTTGAGCGGCAAAGTGTATTCGAGCTTTACGCGCCGTTCGTCCATATACGTCATATTCTTGAACACGCCGCGTTTTTCCTTACAAAGATCCATGATCGAGCCCATATAATCAGGGGGCGTGTAAACCTCCGCTTTCACGATCGGTTCTTCCATATATTCGATATCCGACGGTTCGGGCAAGTGCGAGGGATTGTCCACGAAAAATTCCTCGCCGTTCGTTTTGTGCACGAGATAGCTCACGCTCGGCGCGGTGGTGATGATATCGAGGTTAAACTCTCGTTCGATACGCTCTTGTATGATCTCCATATGCAAAAGCCCCAAAAAGCCGCAACGGAAACCAAAACCCAGCGCCACCGAATTATCCGGCTCGAAAATGAGCGACGCGTCGTTTAACTGCAATTTCAAGATCGCCTCTTTCAGATCGTTGAACTTACTCCCGTCGAGCGGATAAATACCGCAAAACACCACGGGCTGTACCTTTTTATACCCCGAAAGCGGCTCGCTCGCGGGATTCGTCGCGCTCGTTACCGTATCGCCCACGGCAACGTCCTGAATGGATTTGATCGACGCGGCGATATACCCTACTTCCCCTGCCTTTAAGCAATCTTTGGGAACGGGCGCAGGCGCAAACGCGCCCACCTCGGTTACGTCGTAAACGGTACTCGACAAGAACGTTTTGACCTTATCCCCCACTTTCACCTGACCGTCTTTCAATCGAACGAACAGGATAACGCCTTTATAATTATCGTAATAGCTATCGAAGATAAGCGCTTTGAGCGGCTCTTCCGTATCGCCGCTCGGCGCGGGGAAATACTGCGTGATCGCCTCTAACAGATCCTCGATATTCGTGCCCTCTTTCGCGGATACGCAGGGTACGCCCGACGCGTCCAGACCAATCACGTCCTCGATCTCCTTTTTTACCTCGTCGACGCGCGCGCTCGGCAGGTCGATCTTATTGATGACGGGCAGAATTTCCAGATTGTTCTCGATCGCCAAATACACGTTGGCGAGCGTTTGCGCTTCCACCCCCTGCGTGGCGTCTACGACCAAAATAGCCCCCTCGCACGCGGCGAGCGAACGACTGACCTCGTACGTAAAGTCCACGTGCCCTGGGGTGTCGATCAGATTAAACTCGTATTCTTGACCGTCTTTCGCCGTATAATACATACGCACGGGCGTGAGCTTGATCGTAATGCCGCGCTCCCGTTCGATATCCATGCTATCGAGCAGTTGTTCTTCCATATCGCGACTGGATACCTGCCCCGTGCGTTCGATCAATCGATCGGCAATGGTACTTTTTCCGTGGTCGATATGGGCAATGATACAAAAATTCCTTAAAAGCGGATTGGGTTTAGCCATAAATATTCCTTATACTTCTTTTAATTTCCCTTTTGGAAAGTTTCGATAAAACTATGCAATGCGTAAGACACGGGCGCGTTTTTGGGTAATAACATACCCACCGAGCGCACGGGCAAAGCAGGATCGGTCTTGACCTCAAAAAGCGTTTGCTCGTTTAACCTACGCGCGGCGTATTCGCGCGGAATAACGCCCACGCCCATACCGCGAAGAACGAGCCGTTTCATCAGCTCCCAGCTCCCCACTTCGATCGAGGGTTGCAATTCCACGCCCAACGACGACAAAAAGTTATCGAGTGAGCGCCTTGCCACCGTGTTCTGGTCCATCATAATGAGCGGATATTCTTTCAGCTTTGCCAACGAAACCGCGCCTTGCGTAAGTTCGGGGTATTTATCGCCCGTGATAAAAATATCGTTCAGGCGCATACAGTTTCCGTATAATTTGAGATCGCTATCGGGGGATATAGGCAGGTTCACGAACGCCACGTCGCATTTGTCCGCTTTCAGCTTTTCGATGGTGTCGGGCGTGAAGTCCGCCATCAGTTCGAATTTGACTGCGGGAAAGCGTTCGTGAAATTCCACGATCTTATCCGCGAGGAAATATTCGAAAATGGTATCGCTCGCGCCGATACGTATCGTACCCGTCGCCGAGTTTTTCATTTCATTGATACGATTTTCCGCCTCGCCGAGCAGTCCGAGCGCGCGCTCCACTTCGTTGAAAATGACTTTACCGCCCTGCGCCGACAAGACCATTCCCCTATGCGTACGCGTAAACAGCGAAACGCCGAGCTGCGTTTCCAGTTGTTTGATCGAGCGTGAAACGGCAGGTTGAGAAATATAAAGTTCCTCCGCCGCTTTGGTCAAGCTACCGCTTTTCGCCACCGTATAAAACACCCTGTACAAGTCTAAATTTACCATGATCTCATTTCCCCACGCAAAATTTTTCAAAAATTTCCCCTATGATCGTTTCCGTTGCCGTTTCGCCCGTGATCTCGCCGAGGATATCCCAAGTTTCTTTCACGTCCACCGCAACGAGTTCCAGCGGCTCTACGGCGCAAGCGTTCACCGCGCGAGCGAGCGTTTCTTTGGCGCGCATGAGCGCGTTATAATGCCGTTCCTCGATCAAAAACGCCTCGTGCAAGCTTTCTTTTGCCCCGTACGCCTTTTCAAAAAGTAACTCTTTGAGTTTGTTGATCCCCTCGCCCGTAACGGCGGAAACGAGTACGTCCGCGTCCGATTCCGTATCGTCGCGAAGAAGATCGGATTTATTGATGATCTTGATCAGCGGCTTGTTTTTGAGCATTTCCAAAACGCGCCCGTCCTCCTCCGAAAGCCCTTGCGTTAAGTCGGCAACGAAGATCGCCACGTCTGCGGAACGGATAATATTTTCCGCGCGCTCGATACCGATACTTTCGATTTTATCGCCGCTTTCGCGAACGCCTGCCGTATCGTAAAGATTGAATTTTCTGCCCTCGATCTCGATAACGCCCTCCACCGCGTCGCGCGTCGTGCCTGCGATATTCGAAACGATGGCTTTTTCATAACCGAGCAGGGTGTTGAGAAGGGAGCTCTTGCCCGTGTTGGGCTTACCGCAAATGGCGACCGTAACGCCCGATTTGATCTTTTTTTCCGTGTTATAGCGCTCCGCAAGCCGTGCAAGGCGTTCTCGTACGTCCTCTAACGAACGCTTGATTTGCGCCGTTTCTTCCTCTAAATCCTCCGCGTATTCGTCGGGATAATCGATGGTAACGTCGATCTTGGCAAGTACGGTGGTAAGCTCCGTTTGAAAGACGCAAATTTCACGCGTGAGCGTTTTAGTATACAGATTATACCCTGCGCGCACTTCGGCGTCCGATTCTGCGTTGATCATATCCGCAACGCCCTCCGCCGCCGCGAGCGACAATTTACCGTTGAGAAAGGCGCGTTTGGTGAACTCCCCCTTTTCCGCGCTACGCGCGCCGAGAGAAAACGTCTTTTTGAGAATACCGCGCGCGATATTTTCGCCGCCATGACAATGAAATTCTACGATATCCTCGCCCGTATAACTTTTGGGAGCTTTGAAATATACGCAAAGCCCGAAATCGGTGAACGTGCCGCCGTCGATCTTGCCTGCGTACATTTTATACGGCTCGAAATCTTTCACCTTTACGCCGCCGACGGGCTCAAACATTTTGGACGCCAGATCGAGCGGAGATTTTCCGCTGATACGTACGATTGCGACGCCCCCTTTGCCTGCCGGCGTTGCGATCGCCGCTATGTTGTGCTCCATAAGCTCCCACTACTCCTCATTATAACCTATGCTTATATTATATCATAGTATTGGCGGAGTGTAAACCGTTTCGGCGCGCTTTTGCAGAAAAAAAGACGGAAAATATAACTTTTTCTTATTTTCCGTCTTGTTTTATTCCGTTTTACCGATCACGAGAAGAAATCGTCGGGATCGTTCGTCGTATTTTCCGTCCTTGCGTTTGCATTTCCGGTTTCCCCCGAAGAAAATTCACCGAACGGATCTTCGGGCGGCTGCGCGGGCGGTTGCTGGCCTGCGTACGGATTTGCATACGGGTTGCCATACGGCGATCGTCCATATCCACCGTATTGTCCGCGTTGACGCATATACGCCTCGTATCGAGCGCGTGTGTATGCCTCGTAGTCCACGGGCGTACGATTGCGCAACGCGAAAATGACGATATAACGGGAAAGCGGAATGAACAACGCCAAAAAACCGAACGCCATATAGTTTCTGGGATAATATTTTTTATAAAGACCGAGCAAAAGAATGAGCATCAACACCTCGTATACGAGCTGAAAAATGGAAAGAATAAATCCGCTAACGTCGTAGAAATTGAACACGATACGCGAAAAACCTTGCAAGTTCGGCCAGTACGGCGTTTGCCACTCCGTGTATTTGGGCGCGCCCTCTACCGTGTAGAGATATATCTGCGACGCGACGAGCGCGACGCAAAAAACAGCCGTCAATATCTGCGCGATCATCGTATACAGTCCCGCACGTTTCACTCTCTGACCGAACACGCGGCATTCCCCTGCGAGCTGACCGATGAGAAGGGTGTTTGCAAACGGTACGAATGCACGCCATTTGCCCTTTAAGCCTTGCTTGGTCGCCATCGTATAAAGCCCCACGCCTTGCAAAACGAAAAGCGCTATCCAAACGAGCGCGCCTACCGCAATACCGTAATAAAACACCGTGGGGACCGTTATTCCCAACACAGAAAAAATCATCAATGCGATATAATACAAGTTATAAAGTTCCATAATCTTTCCTCTCTTCGTAGTTTACGCAAAGTAAAGTCAAGCCCTTCGCAGGCATCGTCTTTCCGAGTAATTCTCTCTTGCCCGTTTCAAAAGCCGTTCCCAAGCTTTCCTCACTCTTTCTGCCCGTGGCAAGGTCGATGAGCTCCCCCACGAGCGTGCGTACCATATTATACAAAAAGCCGTTGCCCGTTACGTAAATTTTTACGTCCCTGCCGCCGTAGCTTTCGCTCTCCTCCACGCGCACTTCATACACCGTGCGTACCGTCGTTTTTACCGACGAGCCGGCGGCGCAAAATGCCTTAAAATCGTGTTCTCCCTCGAATAATTTCGCGTATTTTTGTAAAATTTCCGTCGGCGGCAATTCCTCCGCGCGCACCGCATAACGCTCTTTCAATGGCATTTCGCGTTTGGATACGTAGAGGGAATATACGTACGTTTTGCGCTTGGCGCTCCGATTGCAATCGAACGTTTCGTCCGCGCCCCACCCACGCATCACGCGGATATCGGGCGGAAGAAAACGGTTCAGACAGTCGGGCATTTTTTCGGGCGGTACGGTGATCGTCTCCGAATCAAACTGACAAACCTGCCCTGCCGCGTGTACGCCTGCGTCCGTCCTGCCGCTCGCCGTGATCTTAACCGTTTCCGAAAGGGCGTTTAACACGGCGTTTTCGAGTATTTCCTGCACGGAGAGCGCGTTTTTCTGGCGTTGCCAGCCTGCGTACGCCGTACCGTCGTATGCAATTTTCAAAACGTAGCGCATCGCCATTTCTCCTTATATTTTATATCACCGCCGCGGTGTAAATACGCAACAGAACGATCCCTGCGATCAACGCCCCAACCACGAAAAACGCAAGCAGATCGCGCCAAGAAAACGTGAGTTTTTTATATTTCGTACGTACCTTACTGCCCGAATAGCAACGCGCGTCCATAGCGTCGCCAAGCTCGTCGGCACGGCGGAACGCGCTGATAATCAAGGGGATCAGAATGGGAATGATCGCTTTCACGCGTTTAACGAGTCCACCCGTTTCAAAATCCGCGCCGCGCGCCTTTTGCGCGTTCATAATACGCCCCGTTTCGTCCGTTAAAATGGGGATAAACCTGAGCGCGATCGACATGATGAGCGCAAGCTCGTGCACGGGGAAACGTATCCATTTCAAGGGTTTGAGTAAACTTTCGATACCGTCGGTAAGCGCCACGGGCGTAGTGGTGAGGGTGAGTATCGCCGAGGAAAGCACAAGCAGGAACAGTCTTACGGCTAAAAAGATAGTGAAATAGACCGCCTCTTGCGTGATCGTAATAATCCACCATTGCACAAGTACCGTTTCTCCCGAATGGAAGAACAGATTGAGCAACGCCGTAAAGACGAGCAAAAACGTGATCGCTTTCACCGAGCGGAGCAGGGAAGAAATTTTAACGCCCGAAAACGCCGCGATCAAAATAAATACCGCCGCGCACGCGCCGAGGGCATAGAAATTCTGTGCCAAGAATACCGCCACGATATACGCGATCAAAAAGAGTATCTTGGTGCGAGGATCGCATTTATGCACGAACGAGTTCGCAGGATAGTATTGACCGAAAGAAACTTCACGCATTTTCTTGCCCTCCGTTTTTCGGTAAACGCATACCTGCCCCACCCGTTTTCGCTCTTTTAAGCGTTTTTTCGATAAAATCCGCCGTGGTGAAATCGGAAGAAATCTCCACGCCGAGCGTTTTTAATTTTTCGGTAACTTTTGCCGTGAACGGCACGTCCAGCCCCGCCGCTTTGGTGATCTCGTCCGAAGAAAAAAGCTCTTTCGGCGTACCTATCCCGATCACTTTTCCCTCGGCAAAGATCGCCGCGCGCGTACAATTTTCCGCAATCTCGTCCATGTCGTGCGAAACGATGATCACCGTTTTACACCATTTTTCATGCAACGAATGTAAAAGCCTCATCGTTTCCTCTTTTCCCAAAGGATCGAGCCCTGCCGCCGGCTCATCGAGTACTAAAATTTCCGGCTTGGTTACGATCACGCCTGCGATCGCCACGCGACGTTTTTGACCGCCCGAAAGCTCGAACGGGGAACGGTTTTTTACCTCGTCGTAGTCAAGTCCCACGACCGTGAGCGCGTCCTTTACCGCCGCGCGCACTTCCTCCGTCAAGAGCGCGCTATCAAAGTTTTTCAAACCGAACGCAACATCCTCAAACACCGTTTCGGCAAATAATTGATATTCGGGATATTGGAATACCATACCCACTTTTTTGCGCAAAGCCTTGAAATCGGTCGTTTTATCGGTCAGATCGAATCCGTCTACCCTTAATACCGTTTTTGAGCTCTCGTGTTTTTTCGGTTTATATTTCCTTTCTGCCGTGGGCAATTTGATGAGGGCGTTCAAATGCTATACGAACGTGGATTTGCCGCTGCCCGTATGCCCGATAATGCCGAAAAATTCGCCTGCGTTGATTTCCAGATCTACCCCATTCAACGCATGCGTGGCAAACGGCGACGACGGATTATACGTGAACGAAAGGTTTTTACACTCCACGCGCCCGATTTCTCCGCTTAAAGGCGCGACAGAAATTTCTTCTTCCCTTTCCCAGATCGCAGGCAACGTTACGGGCGTATTTTTCAGCGCATTTGCGATCTCCTCGCCAAGCGCGTCTGCGTTCAGCGCGTCAACGACGGACAAACCGCCCTTGCGCAATGCTCTGCTTATCTTCAAGGGGCGAGGGAGCGTGAGCGAGCATTTCAAGAGCTCCTCTTCCCGTTTCAACACCTCTTCGGGTTTCCCCTCCATTACGATCTTACCTTGATGCATAACCAAAGCACGGTCGGCAAGCAACGCCTCTTCGGGGAAGTGCGTGATCAAAAGTACGGTGATCTTTTCTTCTTTATTCAGCTTTTGTACCACTTCGATCACTTCTTTTCTACCGCGCGGATCGAGCATAGCCGTCGATTCGTCGAGTATCATAACCCGCGGTTTGAGCGCGAGCACGCCCGCGATCGCCACGCGCTGTTTCTGACCGCCCGAAAGACGGGAGGTCGTGGAATGGCGAAACACCTCCATACCCACCGCGCCGAGCGCAAAATCGATACGTTTACCTATTTCCTCACGCGGCACGCCTACGTTTTCCGGTCCGAACGCGATATCGTCCTCGACGATAGAAGCCACCGTTTGGTTATCGGGGTTTTGAAAAACGATCCCCACTTGCTTACGGATCTCGAACAGATTTTTTCCCTCGCCTGCGTCCAAGCCCATAACGGTTATCTTGCCTGCCGTGGGCGTAAGCAAACCGTTGGTGAGCCGCGCCAAGGTCGATTTACCGCTACCGTTATGACCGAGCACGGCAACGAATTCGCCCTCCTCTACGGAAAGATCGATCCCGTCTAACGAAAAAGAGGCGTCGGGCGAGAAAATATCCCCGTCCGTCGATTCCGCCCCACCCGTTTGGTAGGAAAAACATACCTTTTCAAATCTGATCGCTTCCATTCTTATCCTGCTTTATTTACTATTATAGCAAATTTTTCCGCTTATTACAATGAAAATGCGGTGAAATTGCGTGTAATCCTTGAAAAATTTGTTCTATTTTCCAAGCTTTTCAAAGTTGTAATTCCCCGTGGCGGAAAGCGTTGCGATCACGTGCCCGTGCAGATCGGTGCGCAAAATTTCCGCACGCGCGCCCGTCAACGCCGCGCAAGCCTCGTTCGAGGGATGGCCGTATAAATTGTCTTCACCGCAAGAGATCACCGCGTGCTCCACGCCGAGATATTCGACAAACTCCCTACTCGTGGAGTCGGCGCTACCGTGGTGCGCCACTTTGAGTATTTCCGTGCTCGAAAGGGCTACGCCCGTATTCGTCAACAGCCCCAACCGATCGTCGCGCAGGAGCTTTTCTTCCGTGGTCTTGGGCGCGTCGCCCGTGAAAAGTACGCTTGCACCGCGATAATCGAGCCATACCACCGCCGAACCCTCGTTATCGGTTTGAGGTGAGATCGGCTCGCCCTCCGTATCTATCGTATACGGATATAAAAAACGCAACGTATACGGATATTCTCCCTCCGAACTCAAATCAACGGAACGGTTGGAATACTGCCAAGCGCAATCGGTTTTTACAAGCGCCTCGAAAAATTCCGCGTACGCGCCCGTGTCCGTTTGCTCGCTTACGGGCAAAAACGCCCGTTTGGGAGTATATTCTTGCAGGATCGTCGTCAAGCCGCCGCAATGATCGGAATCGGCGTGCGTTACGAGCAGATAATCGATCGCCTCGATCTGCAACGCTTTGAAATACCGCATAATCGCGGTAGCGCTCTCCTCGGAGGTATTGCCGCCGTCAATGAGCATAATTTTATCATCGGGCAACTCCACGACCGTACAATCGCCCTGCCCGACGTCCAAAAAATGCACACGAAGCTCTCCCTCGGCACGCGCGCCGACGCTTGGCAGATCAAAATAGTATTTCCACGTATGCGCGCCTACGAAAGCGGCGATCACGCAAAGCGTCAGAACGATCAAAAGCACCAAAAGAAATAACCTTCTTTTGAACTTATTCATTTTCTTTTCCGCTTTGATCTTTTCCGCCTCGTAGCCCATATTTACGCCTTTTGTATTTCTTCAAGCACTTCTTTGAGTGCGTCCGTTTGATAATCTTCGATACGCCCTGCGTCGGCGAGCTTGGAAATTTCCGCATCGAGCGGTATACGTGCTACGGTGGGAATACCGTATTCCGCGGCGATCGCAGTCGCTTTACTATGCCCGAAAATTTCTATCTTTTTGCCGCAATCGGGGCAGGTGAGATAGCTCATGTTTTCCACGAGCCCAAGCACGGGAATCTTCATCATTTTCGCCATATTCACCGCTTTTTCCACGACCATTTTTACAAGGTCCTGCGGTGTGGTTACGATAACGATACCGGCAATGGGTATACTTTGGAAGACGGTCAACGGCACGTCGCCCGTCCCTGGGGGCATATCGATAAAGAGCACATCGACGTCCTTCCAAATGACGTCCGTCCAAAACTGCATGACCGTACCCGAAATGACCATACCGCGCCAAATCACGGGCGAAGTCGCGTCGTCTAACAATAAGTTCATCGACATCAGCTGCATACCCGAGGGTGAAAGTACCGTGTCGATACCCTCTTCGCTACCCGTAGCGCGATCGGTAACGCCGAACATATGCGGAATGGAGGGGCCCGTGATATCGGCGTCCATAATCCCGACAGAACAGCCCTGTTTTTGCGCGAGCGAGGCAAGCAACGCCGTGGTGAGCGATTTTCCCACGCCGCCCTTGCCGCTGACTACGCCTATTACTTTTTTGATCGTGGATTGTTTATGCGGCGCTTTCAAAAGCTCCGTTTTATCTTTTTTTCTCGACGGACAGTTCGAGCCGCAACTCGAACAATCGTGCGTACAATTTTCAGCCATAACTTTTCTCCTTAATTTTCCAATTTATTATACACTTTCCATTTTACTTTGTCAACGTATTTCCCCCTCCGCTTACGGTTTTGAAAAAATCTTATGCAAAAACGGTTGCATTTGCAAAGAAAATAGTGTATAATATATAAGCTGCGCGTAGGTGGGGAGTTAGCGGCACCCTGTATCTGAAATCCGCTATATCAGAGCCGAACGCCTTTCTCGACTTCGTTTATGGAAGGTTGCGCGCCGTAAGGGACGTTGATAGCAAGGTCTTATGCAACGCAATGCCGCGAACCGTGTCAGGACGGGAACGTAGCAGCACTAAACGGATGTTTGCGTGTGCCATAAGGTAGCTTTGCAGGAGTAACCTGCGGCGTTTCCACTTCGGTAAACGTTGGCAAAAAAGGATCGCGCAGTTTTTATTTTATAAAAAACGAGAGATCAAGGAAATACCGCAAGGTTTTTCTTTGATCTCTTTCTATATCCAAGCGAAAGAATTTTCTTCATCTCATCATCTTATCCCCTCGCCGATAAAAACAGTATGCGCAAGGGCTTTTTCTTTATTCGTCCGTTTTCGGCTTTTCGCCGTTGGGAAATGTTTCCTCCTTTCTGCCGCGGATATCCAAGCCGCGTAACTTTCCGTCCTCCAACACCACGCCCCGTTGTATCGCTATATAACCGTATTTTTCACGCAATTTCGCCACGGCGTTTTCCGCCCGTTCTTTCTTTTCGTACACCCTGCCGCCGCCCAGCGTTTCGCCGATCGTCAGTTGCTCGATATGATAATCGAACCCCGAAACGCTGACCCCGAGCAATCGTACTTTCGCGCCCTGCGGATAGTGTTTACAAAACAGATCGAACGCCGTCTTTGCGATATCGCTACAAAGCGCGGTCGGCGGTACTTTCGTCTGCCACGTGAAAAATTCCAACTTATCGTTCCGAACCACGATATGCACGGTGCTCGCGCGCCCCACGTCCGCCGCACGTTGCCGCGCCGCAACGCTTTCCGCAAGCGCAAAAAACCAACGCTTGACCTCCTCGCGGCTCGTGATGTCCGCAGGAAGCGTGGTGGAGTTTCCGATCGATTTCAAATCCTCCTTATTCTTTTGCCATTTTACCGGCTCGTCGTCCTCGCCGCGCGCGTATATTCTTAATTGTCTGCCCCGTTTACCGAGCAATTTGACGAGTAGATTTTCATTCGCTTCCGCCAGCTCCCCGATCGTATGCACGCCGATCGAACCGAGCGTTTTTGCCGTGGACGCACCCACGAAAAGCAACTCCGTAACGGGCAGAGGGTAAACGATCTTCGGATAATTTTCCTCGGTGATCACCGTAACCGCGTCCGGCTTTTTGAGCTCGGACGCAAGCTTTGCAAACACTTTATTAAAGCTTACCCCCACGGAAACGGTTACGCCGATCTCCTCTTTCACTTCTCTGCGTATCCGCTCGGCGATCTGCTCGCCGCTACCGAACAGCGCGACGCTCTCCGTCATATCCAACGAGCATTCGTCGATACTACACTCCTCGATCTGCTCCGTATACCGTTCGTATACCTCGCGCACACTTTTCGAATACCGTTTATATTCGTGAAAATGGGAGGGTACTAACAGAAGATCCGGACATTTTTTAAGGGCGGAATACACCGTTTCCGCCGTTTTGACGCCGTACTTTTTCGCCTCCTCGCTTTTTGCCAGCACGATACCGTGCCGTTCCTTGGGATCGCCGCACACGATCAGCGGCTTGCCTTTATATTCGGGGTGGAGCGCGATCTCGACCGACGCAAAAAAATTGTTCAGATCGGAGTGTAATATCACCCGTTTACGCTTGTCCATACGAAACCCTTTTTACTTATTTGCCGCCAAATATTCGCTCACCGCGTGCGCCGCGACGTTCCCTTCGCCCACGGCTTTTGCGTATTGATACGGTCTACCCGTGCAATCCCCTGCCGCGTAGCAACCGACGAGGTTGGTTTGCATATTCCGCGCGACTTTGATATGCCCGTTTTCCGTTTCGATACCGCTCACGAGCGTGGTGGGCGAAACG
The DNA here is from genome assembly GCA_017463025.1 of Clostridia bacterium. Classification (GTDB taxonomy): domain Bacteria; phylum Bacillota; class Clostridia; order Christensenellales; family Borkfalkiaceae; genus Scatosoma. Next base: position 22,486 of record JAFTPZ010000020.1, on the reverse strand, counting down.
CTTTCGCGCAAAGAAAATACGCCGTCTACCGCAAGCTCTTTGTCTTTGAACACGACCGTTTCCACACGCGAATTCCCCGTGATTTTTACGGGCATTTTCCGAATAATCTCGATATTATCCCCTTGAATCTCCACGTTTTTATACATAGGGATCAAATACACCTTTTTCGCAAAATGAGCAAGATGTCCGATCTCGTGTTCGAGGCGTTTGGAGGTACATAAAACGGCGATCGTTTTGTCTTTATACAAAAAGCCGTCGCAAGTAGCGCAAAAGCTTACGCCACGCCCCGTAAATTCCGTTTCCCCGTCTATCGTTTTCACCGACTCCACGCCGCAAGTGAGGATCACCGTTTTGCTTTCGTAATAGTTCCCCTCTTGCGTCGCTACGCCAAACTTACCGTTTAACGCGTATACGCCCATTGCCCGTTCCTCTTTGACCGAAATTTCCGCTTGGGCAAGTTGGTCTTGCAACGCTTTACAAAAATCCGCGCCCGTAATATTCGGAAGTCCTGCGTAGTTGCGGATCATTTCCGCTTTCGTTATTTTCTCGGAAAGCGCCGCCGAGCCGAGCAATTCAAAAGTTTTTCCGTTGGCTTTGAGCGTAAGCGCCGCCGAAACGCCGGCCACGCCGCTGCCGATAATAATACAATCCGTCATCGTTCTCTCCTTTTCTATCAGTATAACACAAAAACGTGAAAAATGCAACGTAATTAAAAAACCTTTTCGGTTTCTTCCGAAAAGGTTTTTACGTTCAATGGAAATCCGTCCAACCGGGATCGTCGTTCGCCGGCGTTTTGCTATGACTGTCATCGCTATTACAACCTGCAAACGAGAACAACCCCACCATCACGCACAAGCATACGATTAAAAATTTTTTCATACGCCTTCTCCTCATCTTTCACGCAACGAAACAATATCAAAAAGGACCTATCCAATTATCTTCTTCGTCGTCGCTTTCCGTTGTTTCCGACGAACTGCTCGAGCTACTTGAAGATTCTTCGGACAAGCTTTCCGACGAGTCGTCCGAACTCGAAGACGTCGTTGAAGAGTTTTCCGAAGAATTCCCAACCGCGCCCAAATTCAAAGAATCGTTATCCGAATCGCAAGCGGCAATCGCAAAAGAGGCGATCGCTACGCTCAATAAAACCAATAAAAATTTTTTCATCTTTTCCCTTGTTTTGGTACGATATCAATAGAATGCAGTCCAATCCCAGTCGTCGCCACTTTCGGGTTTACTCGAAGAACTGCTTGAAGAATCTTTCGATGAACTGCTTGAAGACTCTTCGGGCGAGCTTTCCGAAGAGCCGTCCGAACTCGAAGACGTCGTTGAAGAGGTTTCCGAAGAACTCCCAACCGCACCCAAATTCAAAGAATCGTTATCCGAATTGCAAGCGGCAATCGCAAAAGAGGCAATCGCTACGCTCAATAAAACCAGTAAAAATTTTTTCATCTTTATCCCTTATTCATACGGTATCAATAGAATGCGGTCCAATTACCCTCGTCGTTAATATCGCCCGTTTCCGCCGAACCCGTTGTTGCCAATATGTCTTGTTCGTCTAATACGATCACGCGAACGATCGGCGTTTCAAAAGTTTTCTTCATTTCCTCTTTCCTCCCGAATTTTTTCGTGATAAACGCATCGATCCTTTTATCATCGTACATATTTATTATATCATACCCAAAAAAGTGATGTCAAGCTATTTTTTCCTGTTTTCAAAGGAAATTTTTGTTATTATTTCCCTCAACCGCCAAGCGCCACGTCGAGGATCATCATAATCACGAATCCCACGGACACGCCCCACGCGCCAAGCCTTGGAAAATCGTCGTTTTTCGCGTCGGGAATAAGGTCTTGTGCCGCCACGAATATCATTGCGCCTGCGGAGAACGCCAAAAGCCAAGGTTGCGCCGCGTGCAACACAGACGCCAAAAAATACCCCACCGTGGCAAAAATCGGCTCGGCGATACCGCTTGCCGCGCCCCAAAAAAATGCCTTGTGCGAGCTTTTCAGCACGGGCTTGAGGGGTAGAGAGATCGCCGCGCCCTCGGGAAAATTTTGCACGCCGATCCCGATCGCCAAAAACAACGCCGACAAAAACGCAGACACGTCGCCCACCGCCGCCACGCCGAACGCAAACCCGACCGCAAGCCCTTCGGGGATATTGTGCATCGTTACGGCAAAAAACAGTCTTGCCGATTTTACGTGCGCCTTTTCGCCGTGATAAAATTTCCCCGCGATTTTATCGAGTAGCGTTAAAAAGACGCCGCCGAGCAAAAAGCCGATTGCCGCAGGTAAAAACGACCATTTGCCATAATTCGTTTCCGCCTGCTCGATCGCAGGCAAAAGCAACGACCAAACGGACGCCGCAAGCATCACGCCCGACGCAAAGCCTAAAAACGCCGCGTTTATTTTCGGCGGTATTTCCCCTTTGAAAAAATATACGACCGCCGCGCCGAGCGCCGTCATCATAAAGACGAAAACAAATCCGAAAACCTTTATCCACGTATACCACATTCGCTTTTTCTCCCGTATTTCGTTCGAATACGGGGCGTTTTACCACGCGTAAAAGCGTACGCCGCCCCTATTATTCATTATATGCTCGCATATATAAAAACGACTTTCCGTTCATCGCCGTTTTTACCAAATTTTTCTGCAAAAAGAAAATAAAAACTTTCTTTTCGCAAAGGAAAATTGTTTTTTGAAAAAAGTTATCGAAAAATTCTTGACTAAAAGGAAAAAATATGTATAATAATAAGTGGTAATTATAAAAAAAGAAAATTATACCATAAAGTCAGCGAGGTGTTCACTTGAAAGCGATCATAAATGCGACCATCGTAATGCGGGATCATTTGATTCCCAACGGTACTATTTTAATCGACGGCGATAAGATCAAGCGTTTCGGCAAAGCAAAAGACGTTGCCCTGCCCGAAAACTGCGAGATTATCGACGCGGAAAATTTGTACGTAGGCCCTGGGCTTATCGATATACATACCCACGCCGCCGACAACAAATGGATATTCGAAGAACCGAAAGCGACCTCCGAATATCTGTTGGAACACGGCGTAACGGGCGTGCTCCCCGCCCTTTATAACAATCTTAATAAAGAGGGATATCTCAACGCCATCGACGCTATTTTAACCGCAAGGGACGAGGGCAACTTCAAAAACCTCGTCGGGTTTTATATGGAAGGTCCTTATTTAAGTCCCAACTTCGGTTGCGAAAGGGATAAGAACGTGTGGAAAGACGCGGTCGTTCGCGAAGAGTATATCGATATCGTCAAACGCGTGAAAGACGAGGCGAAAGTTTGGTGCTTTGCGCCCGAACGGGAGGGTATCGAACAATTCGTGCAAGACGTTAAGGAAGAAATTCCGAATATTATTTTCGCAGTCGCGCACAGTGAAGCTCCCCCCCAGCTGGTGGAAAAATATATCCCCTACGGCTTGAAGATCGCCACCCATCACACGAACGCTACGGGTACGATCGAGCACTACTCCGAATGCAGAGGCGTGTGCGTGGACGAAGCCGTTAACTACAACAAGGAAATTTACGCCGAGCTTATATCGGACAGAATGGGGATTCACGTCGTGCCGTATATGCAGCGACTCGTTCGCAAGATCAAGGGCGACGATCGTATCATTCTTATATCCGATCAATTCGTATGCAACGGTCCTATTCCCAAAGGCTTTGAGGAAGCGACGGACATTCACTTCGACAACGCAGGCGAGATCGCCGGCTCGGGCTTGACCTTGGACATTGCTTGCGCCAACTTTATGGTGCACACGGGCTGTTCGGTCGTGGACGCGTTCCGATTCGGCTCTTATAACCCTGCAAGAGCGCTCAACCTTGCGCGCGTAGGGTATATTGAAGAAGGAAATATCGCCGACTTGATCATAGTCGACGACAAATTCAACGTTAAGAAAACTATATTAAAAGGAGAATAAAAATGAACAAAATTTTTGACCCTGCAACCTCTTTCAACTTCACCCCCGCAGATTTCGTGCCTTTCAAAGACAGAGAACTCTGCGAAAAATTGAGAAAGATCAGCGGAACGGACTTGGAAAAGCACCCTAACCCCGATTTTAACATCAAGGTTATGATGAACCCCCACCCCGTTCTTATCGCTACCCTTTTCGCACGCATTAAAGAGGCGTCCGAGAACAACAAAAAGATCACGCTGATCCTCGGCAACCCCGAACCCGATACGTATATCCCTCTTGCACAGCTGATCAACTACTTCAAAGTAGATTGCAGAAACGTACATCTCTTTGCGATGGACGAATGGGCTGACCAAGACGGCAACATCGCGCCCGAAACCTACAAGGCAGGTTTTGCGCACTCAATGCTCAAATATTTGGTATACCAGATCGACGAAAAATTGCGTATGCCTTTGTCGAACGTACATTATCCCACCAACAAGAATATCGCGAACTACTCGGATATGATCACCGAATGCGGCGAGGGTGGCGCGGATATTTGCAGCTCTTCCCCTGGGTGGACGGGACATATGGCGTTTATCGATCCCGTTCCCGAATTCTTCCCCGAAGGATTTGATCCCGCGGTCGAGCCCACCAAGGCACAGATCGACGAATGGTTGAACATGAAAGCGAGAGTCGTAGGTCTTCATCCCCTTACCGTTGCGCAGAACTCCTTGCACGGCGTATTCGGACAATCGGGCTATATCGCAGACGTACCTCCCAAGGCGGCTACGATCGGTCCCGTTGACGTGAAGAACGCAAGAGAAAGAATCGAAGTGCACGCACTTTTGACGAACGCTACGTTCTCCTCGTGGCAGAGAATGACTAGCCGTTTGGTACTCCACGGACCGGTTACTCCGCTTATCCCCAGCTCTATGTTGCAGCTTATGAAAACGCAGGTGTTGGTAAGCGACGAACTCGCAGCTCCCTTTGATTGTTGGGAAAAGGTAGGCTATTGATCGCTATGACTACTTATGATTTGAAAGTTGGTTTTTCCAGAATCGAAATCAATCCTCCTCTCGGCGTTAATCTTCACGGCTATTTTCATCAACGCTTAAATGAAGGTATCTTGGACGATTTGGAAATAAACACCGTCGCCGTCGAAAAGGACGGCGTTACGGTTGCACTCGTTACTATTGACAGCGAAGCCGCAGATACGACCTATTACGAGGCGGCAAGAGAATACGCGGCAAATGCAACGGGTCTTGAAAAACAAGCAATTTTCATCCACACCACGCATACGCACGTTGCCCCTTGTTTCGGCAGAATAAGCGAAAACACAAACGATTTGGACAAAGAATATTATTCGATCGTTATGAAAAAAATCTCGGATTCTATCGTTTACGCAATCGCAGACTTAAAGCCTGCAAGGATGGGGATCGGTTTTTCCAAGGCAGAACGGGTAGGCTTTAACCGTCGTTATTTAATGAAAGACGGTTCGACCAAAACCAACCCTGGAGTCAACAATCCCGATATCGTGAAATCGATCGGCTTGCTCGACGAGCGCGTAAACGTGATCCGCTTCGAAAGAGAATGCGGTGATAACGTGGTGATCGGTAACTACGGCAACCACCCCGACGTTATTGGCAACAACAAGGTGTCGGCGGATTGGCCAGGGTTTACCAGAAGAATTTTCGAAAGAGCCGTTGAAAATAGCAAATGCATATTCTTTAACGGCGCGCAAGGCGACATCAATCACGTAAACGTTAAACCGGTCGGGGGCGACCTTAACGGTATGTTTAACGACTTCGACGACGTAACGCGCGGTTACGCCCACTCTCGCCATATCGGCAACGTCGTGGCAGGCGCGTTAATGAGCGTTTACGAAAAGGTAGAATTTTTGCCGGTTGATGAAGTAAAATTCGTTGAAAATATTATCAACGTAGCGTCAAATATGCCCAAACCCGAAGAAATGGAAGAAGCGCGTTACATCAAGAAAATGGTTGACGACGGCAGAAGAGATGAACTTCCATATAAAGGAATGATGCTTACGACGATGATGGCTGACGCGAACCGTAAAGTTCGTTTAGAGAACGGTCCGGAATTCTTCCCCTTAAACTTGACGGCTATTAAAATCGGCGACGTAGCATTTATCGGTATCCCTGGGGAGCCTTTCACGGGTATCGGTATGGGACTTAAAGAGGCGGCAGGCTGGAAGATGGTTTGCCCTACCTGTTTGACCAACGGTTCTCGTGGATATTTCCCGATGAAAGATTCCTACGACGAAGGCGGTTACGAGGCTAGATCTTCTAGCTACAAAGCCGGCGTTGCAGAGAAGATCATTGAAGAGGGAAAAAAGGTCCTTGACGATTTAAGAAAATAACAACCGAATAGAAAAATCCCGATTGCGATTTGCAATCGGGATTTTTGTTTTATGATTATAAACCTTTTCTGTTCAAAAACAACGTATCCAAAGACAAATATCTTTGATATACCTCGTTGGCAAGCGTTTTATCCACCTCGGGTTTCGTAACGTTTTTCACTTCCACCAAACCTTTGACCGCGCTATCGACGTTTTTGTACAGTCCGCAACCGTAGCCGGCGTAGATCGCCGTACCCAAACAACCCGTTTCTTTATTCTTCAACGTAACCACGTTTTTGCCCGTGATATCCGCTTTGATCTGCCGCCACAAAGGACTCTTCGAGCCGCCGCCGATGGAAATGACCTCGTCTATGGGGAGTTGAAGATATTCCAAATACTGTCTTAATAAACAAGCGATCGATTCCATGATCGCGCGCGCAAAATGTCCGCGCGTATGCTTTAAGTCGATACCGTAAACGCCGCCTTTGAGCTCGGGATCGTTTTCGGGCATCACGCTACCGCGCATATTCGGGGAAATCGTCAAGCCCTCCGAGCCGAACGCCACCTGCGCCGCGTCCTCGTCGATAATTTTATAGTCCGTGTTTGCATAGAAATTTTTTCGGAACCATTCCATTACCATTCCTGCCGTCGGCGCCCACATCAAAAGACAGTATTTATCCTTTGCAACGTAGTAAGCAGGTACTTTTATCCCGTCAAAATAGGGCGGAATTACCCTCGAAAGCGCGCACACCGCAAGCGCCGTGCCCGTCATTTCGCTAACGACGCCTTCGCGGATAATGCCCGAACCGATAAAGCCAGAGATTTGATCGAGCGCACCCGTACAAACGGTCGCGCCGTTATATTCCCCTACTTTTTCGCCGCTTTCGTGCAGCGTTGGCAGATAGCTTTCGTCAATACCGATAAAATCGAGCATATCTTTCCAATACTCGCCCGTGCGGACATCCAAATACAGCGTGGATGAATACAGCGAGCGTTCACAGATAAATTTACCCGTGATCCGATAGAGCAGATAATCCTCCAAAAGCACGATCTTATCGAGTTTTTCGAAAATTTCGGGCGCGTTATTTTTTAGCCACAGCACTTTCGCCGCAGGATATCCTGCCGGCACTTCCGTTTGTCCCGTGATTTCGTAAACGGCTTTCAAACCGAATTTTTCCTCGATCGCTTTCGCCTCTTTATCCGCGCGGTTATCCAACCAAACGATCGCATTCATTAAAGGCTTACCTGCTTCATCGAGAAAGATCATCGTCTCGCCCTGCGTATCGATCGCAAAAGCGTCTATTTTGACCTTTTCGTTCAGCTCGTCATAAGCCTCCTTGAACAGCTCGAAATATCTTTCCGCCTGAAACTCTACCCGTTCGCCCTCGGTGATCAACGTATACGCCTTGGTTACCGAGGCAAGCTCGTTGCCCTTTTCGTCAAACACACAACCTTTCAATGAGGTTGTACCGATATCTATTCCTAATAAATGCATGATTAACGTTTCTGTTGCAGGTCGTAGTGAATATCGTACGCTTTTTCTTCGTCCGTGAACTTACGCAGCGTGTTGATCGTTTCGCCGTTGTTCCACTTGCGATCCTCTACGTCCTCCGTCGTGCCCATAACGGTTACGTTCAACTGACGATGACGCGCGCGCACGTGATCCCAATCGATAAAGTAGATATGCGCAAACTCGCCGCCGTCCAAAACGCCGTCTTTGATCGTCATGGTTTCGCTACGACCGAAGAATACCGAACGAAGATGTCCGTCCGTGTTCATCGACGTATAGTTACCAGGCTCGTTTACGTAGCGGCCGAATTGCGCGTGAATAGGCCCGGGGTGGCGGTAGTCGCCCTCGTTCGTGTAATCGGGGATCAGCTTACGCATAATGTCAAGCAGATCGTGCTGTAAGTATTCGAGATCGAACGTGTCGATATCGTGCGAACATTCTTGGATCATAACCGAACAGGTGGTGTGATGGGAAGCGATACAAACCGTACCGTTCTTGATACCCGACGCTTTTACGATCTCAATGATTTCCTTGGACACGTCGTGAAACGTGGGGATCCAACCTCTCGACTGCAATTCCAACTCTTTTTGATAAACTTTGAATTCCATAATATATTTCTCCTTTGATAATTATTTTTGATTATTTCGTATGCCGTTCGTCCCAAGCCTTACGGACTGCGGCGATCATTTCGTCTACCATAGCGGCTCTGTCTTTTGCTTTCGCAACACCCGAGGACGAACCCGTTGCGTCCGCGCCTGCGACGATCGTGTTATATACGTCCTCACCGTTGGAAATCCCTGCCGCGGTCAACACGAGAATTTCGGGATTTACGTCTTTAACCGACTTGGTTGCCGCCTCGACGTATTCCTTGCCTACGCTTACGCCCGTACCGATAAGCTCGGAAGGCTCTGCTACGATAATGTCGGGGTTCAGCGTTGCGATCTTGCTCGCCTCCGCCAAGGAATCGGCGCAAACGATGGTCGTCAAACCTACTTCGTTCGCCCTTTCGATCGTCTTTTCAAGCACCTCGAAAGAAATGGGCTTTTCCACGTGATTGAGCATTACGCCGTCCGCGCCTGCCGCCACGAGCGATTCGGGTAAAATATCCGCAAGTCCTCTGCCCACGGGAATAGGATCCATATGCGGCGCGAATACGTGAATATTTTTCGTCGCCTCTCTGACCCGACGGATATCCACGACGGGCGTCGTGAAAATGATATCCACGCCGTATTTTTCCGACGCGGCGTCCGCCGCTTTGGCAAGTTCTAAAATGTCGTCGCCGTAGAGATACGACTTCGGACCGATTTCAAAAAAAGGCAATTTCACTGCTTTCTTATTCATTTGTCAAAAACCTCTGTTTATCCATTTATTTTCTTGATTATAGTATACATTATTTTTTTCGTTTAGTCAAGAATTTCAAGGTGGATTTTTTCAAAAAACAATCAGATTTTTCGAATATGAAAGAAATTATTTTCTTTTTGCAAAATTTTGCTTGCCAAAAATACATTTATATGTTATAATATAAATCGGATATCATTCCAAGGAGAAAACGTTATGTTAAGCGAAAACGCATTAAACGCCGCACGGACGGCTTTCGATATCGAAGCCGCGTGCATTACCGAAATGAAAAACTATTTTAACGAGGAGGCTTTTTCCAAAGCCGTTACCCTTTTGAGCAAAGCGGAGCGTATCGGCGCGGCAGGCTGCGGCCATTCGGGCATTGCCTGTCAGCATTTCGCGCACCTTATGTGCTGTATCGAACGCCCTGCAAGATTTATCTCCCCTGCCGAGGCGGTACACGGCGGCAGCGGTTTTTTACAAAAAGGAGACGTGATGGTGTTGGCCTCGCGCGGCGGAGCGACGAAAGAGCTGTTCCCCATTCTCGATATCTGCAAAGCAAAGGGGGTTTCGGTCATTACGATCACCGAAAATCTCGAATCCCCTTTGGCGAAATCCGCAGACGTCGTGTTAAAACAATACGTGAACCGCGAAACGGACAAATACAATATGCAGGGCACGACGAGTACGACTGCGCTTTGTATGATCTTCCACGCGTTGCAAACGGCGATCATCGAGGAGACCGATTATCAAAAAGAACAATTTGCCCTCATTCACCCGGGCGGCGCGGTCGGCGAAAGATTGAATAAAAAGGAAGGTTAAGATATGACAGGGGAAAACGGTCGCTTAAAAATCAATCTGCGGCGGAATAAGATTTTGGATATTCTGCACAAAGAAAAAAAAGTTTACATCGCGGAATTAAGTCAAACGCTCGGCGCGTCTTTGGTAACGATCCGTAGCGATTTAGACGCTTTGGAACGCGACGGAAAGCTCGTAAGAATGGCAGGCGGCGCGGTGTTGCCGAGCGGCGGAAACCATTCCCCCCGTCATTCGATAGCCAACTACGAGCAAAAACGCGAAATCGCGGAAACGGTCGCGCAAACGATACAGGACGGCGATACGCTGTTTATCAATTCGGGCACGACGACTTTACTCGTTGCCGACGCCTTGAAAAACAAGAAAAATTTAAGCGTGGTTACGAACTCTTTATCCGTCGCAAGCGCGCTCGGCAGTTCGTTCCGCGTGATCCTGCTCGGCGGCTTGATCAACGCGCAATATAATTTTACGTACGGCGCGGATACACAGGAATATCTCAACCGTTTCAGCGCGGACTGGGCGATCCTTTCCGTGGACGGCGTGAGCGATCAGGGCGAAATTTCCACCTGCCACGCGGAAGAGGCGATCGTCGACAGGCTTATGATCACGAGAGCGAAAAAGGTACTTATTGTCGCAGACGAAACGAAGATCGGGCGCACGGGCTTTTCCTACGTATGTCATTGCGACGACAAAATCAAAATTCTGACAAACAAAAAATCTTAATATTTTCGGAGGTATTTTATGAAACTTCTCATCGACGACGCAAACGTCGCAAAAATTAAACACATTTATCAGTACTACCCCATCGACGGGGTAACCACCAACCCTTCTATCCTCGCAAAGAGCGGCAAAGAGCCCTATTCGGTGCTGAAAGAGATCCGCGAGTTTATCGGCAAGGACGCCGAATTGCACGCGCAAGTCATTTCACGTACCGCAGAGGGCATGATCGAAGAGGCGCATAAAATGGCGGAGATTTTGGGCAAAAACACCTATATCAAAATCCCTACCATTCCCGAGGGCTTGAAAGCTATGAAAGCGTTATCCAAGGAAGGCTTTAATATCACCGCGACCGCAATCTATACCCCGATGCAGGCATATCTCGCGGCAAAGGCAGGCGCAGACTACGCCGCGCCGTACGTGAACCGTATCGACAACCTCGGCGCGGACGGTATCGCGAGCACGAAAATGATTCAAGATATTTTCGATAACAACGGTTTCAAAACGCAGATCTTGGCGGCAAGCTTCAAAAATTCCAACCAAGTGCAAGAACTTTGCGCTTACGGCGTGGGCGCGGCGACCGTTGCTCCCGACGTGATCGAAGGACTGATCAAAAACGCTTGCGTAACGAGCGCAGTCGAGGCGTTTATCGAGGACTTTGAAGGGCTTTGCGGCGCAGGCAAAACGATGTTAGATTGTAATGCGTGAGGTAAGATTATGAATATCGTCGCCCCCTCTTTATTAGCGGCAGATCAAATGCATATGGAACGGGATATCCGCGTGTTGGAAAACGCCGGCGCGAAATGGTTTCACGTGGACGTGATGGACGGAAATTTCGTGCCCAACTTCTCGTTCGGTTATTCCACCGTTTCCGCGCTCCGCAAAACGACCAACCGCGTTTTAGACGTACATCTTATGATCGACCGCCCTATCCGCTACGTGGAACAATTCTGCAAGGCAGGCGCGGACTATCTCACCGTGCACGTGGAGGCGGACACGCCCGAAAACATCTCCGCAACCCTTGACAAGATCACGGCGTGCGGTGTGAAAGCAGGTATTTCGATCAAACCCAAAACGCCCGTTTCCGCGATCGAGCCGTATCTTGAAAAATGCAGCTTGGTTTTGGTTATGACGGTCGAACCAGGGTTTGGCGGACAAAGCTTTATGGCAGATATGATGCCCAAAGTAGCGGCGCTGAAAGAAAAGCTGCAACAAATCAACCCCACCTGTCATCTGGAAGTAGACGGCGGCGTGGATATAAACACGTCCGTAGTATGTAAAGAAAACGGCGCGAACGTGCTTGTTGCCGGCTCGGCTTGCTTAAAAGCTGCCGATAAAAAGGAATTTATCTCTACACTGGAAAAATGAACGAAATAAATACAGAAGAAGTACAAATAAGAAGGCGTAACCGAGCGTACGCCTTACTTATTTTTGCAACCTTTTTTATGTACATTGTCTTGACGGGCGCGAAAAATTTATACGTCGCGGAAAAGACTACGTTGGAGGGGCTCGGCACGTTCGGCTCGTACACCGATCTTGCGGCGACTATGGAATATTATTTCTATACGTACGCCGTTATGCAGATCGTTCTATCACTGTTTATGAGCAAGCTGAATATCAAATGGTTTTTAACGATCACGCTCGGCGTTTCCGCGATCATTACCATTCTCACGGCGTTCACGAACACCATTATCGAGCATTGGATCTTATACGCCGTGAACGGCGTTATGCAAGCAGGCGTTTGGGGTTGCTCGATCAAGGTTTTGAGCACGTACCTGCCCCAACGTTCCCTCTCCACGGCAAACAAGCTCATGACCTCGGGACCTGCCGTCGCTGGGATCGTATCGTACGGTACGGCGGCGCTGTTCGGGGATAATTGGACGGTTCCGTTTATCCTGCTCGGCGTTATATTGCTCGTCGCCGTTGCGTTTTTCTTTTTCTCCGTTACGAACGTACACCGTTTTCCGCGAGAAATACATACGCACCACGTAGTGCGCGCCGACGGCACGGAGGAGGACGTTTCCGACGAGGACGACAACGATTTTATACACTTAAACAGTAAAAAACGCATAATCGTATTTTATGTAATCTCCATTCTGTTGGGTTTTGCCGTAACTTCTCTGTTCTTTGCAATGAACAACACGCTCGACATTTTCTTAAAGCAAATCGGCGGCTTTGACAACACCGTTTCCAAGTGGCTGACGACGCTTGCTCCTATCGCGTTCACCGTCGGCCCGATCCTTTGCGTAAGCGTCTGCGACAAGCATAAAAATTTTATCAAAGTCGGCGCGGTATTCTTCGGATTGGCGCTCGTATTCGTTCTACTTCTCGTATTCTTTTTCGACGTGAATATTATCCTATCGCTTGCGCTGATTCTTGCTTTTCTCGTCCTTACGAACGGCGGCAGGTCGATTTCTCTGTCCATCGCCGCGACGAAAATGCGAGATAAGCTCGACTCGGGCAGATACAGTACGCTCGTAAACGCGGCGGCGTCGATCGCTTCGGGCGTGATCCCCAAGCTTTTCACCACTATCATAGACAACGCGCAACGCACCGCGCAACAAAATTGGCAGATCGCGTTTATCGTGCTCGTTATTTTCACCGTGATCGTCGTTACCGCGTTGCTCGCTCTTATCCTTTGGATAAAATACCTGAATAAAAAAGACGAGAAGTCGTTATAACCGTATACATAGTTTGCGCCAAACGGCGCAAACTGTTTTTATGGGAAAATTCGAAGAGGTCTACGCGATCAACGTAAACGATAAAACGGAAAAAAAGGGAAACCTGACCTATCTTTCTTGGGCGTACGCTTGGGCGGAATTTAAGAAAGTCTATCCCGAGGCGACGTATAAAGTCAACGAGTTCGACGGAACGTTCTGTTCAGGAAACGAAAAGACGGGATATATGGTACAAACGCAGGTTACGGCAGGCGATCAAACGTATGAAATGTGGTTGCCCGTAATGGATATGCGCAACAATACGATTTTACAGCCGAAAATGACGGAAATCAATAAAACGATCATGCGCTGTCTAACGAAAAACCTCGCCATGTTCGGACTGGGACTTTATATCTACGCCGGCGAGGATCTACCCGAAACACCCAGAGATTTTACCCCTATCACCGAAAAGGAATTATACGAGGTTTGGGGCGTACAAGACGCGCACAAGACGATCAAATGGTATGAAAAACAACTCCGTTTACCCTTTCCCGAATGGGGTGCGGACGAGGTGGACGCGGTACGCCGCGTGCTAAAAGAACAAAAAACCAAACGGGAAAACGCGAAAATATAAAAGCGGCTCGCTATGAGCCGCTCTCTTTTTGCTCTTGCACTACATTTTCTTCTTGCCTCGCATGAACGTCGCTGATTCCCGACAACAATGCGGCAATCAAACATATACCGGCCCCTACAAGCAAATTGAGCGTTAATGGATCGGCACCGAATATCACCGAGGTCAGCCCCGTAATCACCGCCGAAAACGGCATCATTATCGCCACCACCGACGCGTCCACGTATTTCATAGCGCTCGTGCGAAGTATCCAACAAAGCGTACTTGAAATTAAACACAAACCGATAAGTAAAAGTATATGTTTCATTTCCCAAGAAAAGACGATCGGTTCGATGGGAATACCGTCGATCTTGATGAAGTGCAACGCCAACGTCACGCAAAAATTGAAAATCGCTTGTACCCAAACTTGAATCATTACGTAAAGCGGTGCGTACAGTTTTTTTGCAAATGCACCCGTGCCTGCAATATTCACGCCGTAAAGAATCCCTGCGACCGCGCATAAAATTTCCCCTTTTCCGAATCCCACGCTACCGCTTGAAAAATCTAAACCACTTAAAACGAAAGTCCCCACAAGACACAGAACGCTCGCAAATACCGTCAATTTTTTCGGCTTTTTTCTAATAAATATAAACAATAAAACGGGTACGCTCACGCAGGAAAGATTTTCCAAAAACGCATATTGTGCAGGCGTCGTGTATTGCAAACCGATTTTTTGCAAAAGCGATGCCAAGCCCACGAACAATCCCGTCGGCAGAGCAATTTTGAAATATTGGCGGTTTATCTTTTTCAAATGCGGTAAGCAGATAAAAAATAACCCTATCCCCGACACCAAAGAGCCGAAAGCCGAGTAGATCGTCGGCGCATAGAATTGTAACAAATACCTCGATAATAACGGCCCCGTGCCCCATATAAAAATCACGAATACCAAACTGCCGTATGCCCAAACGATGTCGTTTATTTTGCCTTCCTTTTTCATCCTTTTATTCTCCGCGTATTAATTTTTCAATAATTATATCATAATCCTTGACTTTTGGGAAACGGAAGTTTATAATAAGGGTGTGAAAAATTTTCATAACTCGGAGGCGTTATGGACACGTTGAAGATCAAGGCGTTGTTATCTGCCGTTAAAAACAAAAGTTTATCTAAAGCCGCAGAGGAGTTTTCCTATACCCCGTCCGCCCTGTCGCATATGGCAGACGCACTCGAATCGGAGTTGAACGTGCCCCTGCTCAAACGCACTCCCAAGGGTGTGGAGCTTACGGAAGAAGGCAAAATTTTATACGATAAATTAGAAACGGTCGTCAACGCGGAAAAAGAGCTTTTTTTAGCCGCCGCACAGCTGTCGGAAGAAAGAGAACGGGAAATACGGATCGGCACGTATTCGAGTATCGCACAATACGTTCTTCCCGAGCTTTTGAAGTCGTTCAAAAAAGCCTATCCGCAAACAAAGGTTTCCATTAAAGCAGGAAACAATTTGTGCACTTGGTTGGAAGAGGATATTGCCGATATTATTTTCGGCGATGCCATCCCTTTGGGTAAAAACGAATGGATACCTTTTATGAAAGATCCCTACGTTGCAGTAGTTCCCTCCGTCGCCTTTTCAAACAGAAAATCGGTAAATCGTGAAGAGTTGTACGCTTTTCCTTACATTTCCACAAATGAAGGCAAGTTGAAAAACTACTTCGACGAAAGCAAATTCGCCGAAGTGGTACGTTTCGATTCAGTGGACGATACCTCCGTTATCTCTATGGTAAAGGAGGGTATCGGTATTACCGTTTTACCCTCGCTGATACTCAAAAAACATATGAAAGGCATTCACGTCGTCAAGCTGGAGCCGGAAATATCGCGAACACTTGGATTTGCCTATCGAAGAAACGCCGGACATTCGGCGAGCACGAAAAAATTTATCGTTTTTTTGAATAGTCAAAAGCTTGACTTTGAAATTTGACAGATTGTCTATCTAAAAACGCACCCCTTAAAGAGTGCGTTTTTTCGTTCATCTTATACCTGCCCTGTTTTTTCGTCCTTTTTTAATTGTTTGAAAAATAGTATCGTAAAGGGTATCGCAAACAGGAACGCAAAAAAATCGGAAATTGCCTGACAGCATTGTACCCCAAACAGTTGCCAGATATTCGGCAGGATCAGCACTGCAGGTATATAGAACAAGCCCTGTCTTGACACCGACAACACCGAGGCGATCGCCTTGCTTCCCACAGCCTGATAGGTAACGCTCGCCATAAAATTCAAAGGCAGCAACGGCATACAGATACATTGTAATCGTAACGTAAGCGTGCCGATCTCCGTAGCCCTTTCCGAAAGGCTGAACATCTGCATCAAATTCGCCGCAAATATCGCGCACACCGCCGCAAACACGACCATAATCGACGTAGCAAAGCCGAGCGTGAATAAGTACGCCGAACGCACGCGATCAAAACGTTTGGAGCTGTAATTATAACCCAAAACGGGCTGATAGCCCTGTCCGATACCCAGCGAAAGGGAGAATGCAAGCATAAACACCTTTTGCACGACGCCGAACGCCGCCTGCGCCGCGTCTCCGCCGTAAAGGTCGGCGGCGTTATTCAAAAACACCGTGCAAAGGCTGGCGAGTATTTGTCGACAAAAGGAGGGAAAGCCCGTGGCGATCACTTCGCCATAAGTCGCAAATTTACGGGAGATTGAACGCACTTTCAGCCGTACGATCGTCTTGCCCGAAAGGAACATAAACAGCAATATACAAAAGCTGACGATCTGACTGATACAGGTAGCGAGCGCCGCACCCGTAACGCCCAAATGCGCGGAAAAAATAAGTATAGGATCGAGCACGACGTTAACGACCGCGCCCGTGATCAGTCCGATCATCGAAAGCACCGCTTTCCCCTCCGCGCGGAGTACGTTATTCATCACGAACGACATACACATAAACGGCGCGGAAATCAAGATCCAACGCGCGTATTCTTTGGAGTACCCCAAAACTTCCGCCTGCCGCGAGCCGAAAAGCTTCATCAGCGGCGTTAAAAAGATAAACCCGAACGCGAGAATGAGTACGCCGCTCAAAAACGCAATGGCAAAAGACGACGACGCCACCCTATCCGCGCCGTCGCGGTCGCGCTTACCCAAAAGCCGCGATATGATACTGCCGCTACCCATACCGTACGTAAAGCCGATCGCCTGAATAATCGACATCAAGGCAAGCAGATTACTTACCGCCGCCGTTACCGCGTC
Organism: Clostridia bacterium; assembly: GCA_017463025.1. Classification (GTDB taxonomy): domain Bacteria; phylum Bacillota; class Clostridia; order Christensenellales; family Borkfalkiaceae; genus Scatosoma. Next base: position 5,322 of record JAFTPZ010000020.1, on the reverse strand, counting down.
GTTGCCAAGCAGGGATACGAAATAGGTATCCGCGAGGTTATAAAGGGAGGTTACCATCATACTAAGCGTCGTAGGTATTCCCAGCCCGATGATGAGTCGGGGCATAGGCGTTTGCGTCATTTTGACAAACTGTTTTCGTTCTCTTTCGGCTATCGCCTGTTCTTCTTCCGTTACGTTCTCTATACTCATATCTTTTATTATACTACGATTTGTTACATTTTGCAACCAACGCGCCCCCTTGTCCGAAAAAAATTAAAAATTTCTTCACTCCGCGTTTACGGTTGCAATTTTTCTTTATGCGTGTTATAATAAGAGTATGGAACAGAAAAACGACAAGTTGCAAGAGCAACGATTCAGAATCAAATTTTCACCTACGATCATCGGACTTTGTATTGCCATTCTCGCCCTTTGCGGCGTGGGGATCGGCATTTCCGTTTGGCGTATCGTCAATTTCGGCGTCAAGACGATTAACGACGTTTTGAAATACCCCTTTCTTATCGCCGTATGCGTATTTTGTATCGCGATCGTCGTTTCCCTGCTTATCCGTTCGCAATATATCGTGGACGAGAAATATTTTATCACGCAATACGGCTTTATCAAAAGTAAATTCGTGATCAACGAGATCACCTCCGTGCTGCTCGATCAAGACGTACAAAAACTGACGATCCATTTCGGCGAGGCGTATACGTTGGTCTCCGTTTCTCCCGAATGGAACGAGGCGCTCGTACGCGCGCTCCTTGCCGTCAATCCGAATATCGATTACGGATTTACGCTCACAGACAAAAAAGAATAAAGAGAAAACCGCTTGCATAGCAAGCGGTTTGTTTTATGATCAATTACAGGTAAATTCCGTACTATCCGCGGCGTTGGGCTTTCTCCCGACGGAAGTGTTATCTTCTCTTCTGTTCCGAAGTTCGGGCACTGGGCTTGGCGCGACCTGATAGCGGTAATCCGCGCCCCTACGGGAAATAAACTCCTCGATCACGTTATGCGACGGCACGATCTGTACACTGGGATTGATGATCTCCTGATAACGGAAGAAATTCGCGTCCTTGGGGAGTGTTTTGAGTAATTTGTAGTCCTCTTTATCGGAAGTGTACTGCACCGTGGTATCGAGTATTTTACGCACGTACTCAATATTTTCATGCAAGGAAAGCGGCGCGGGGAATTCGGGATCTTTGATGACTTCCTGCCATTCTTTATGCTCGTATTTTTTGAGCAATTCCGCCGCTTTATGCAGTTGCGAAATTTCCATCGCGAAATTTTCTTCCCAAAGACTCTTGATATACGCGTCCGTTTCCGTCATATAACACGACCAATAGAGATAACATTCGGTATATTCGTGCCAAAGGAGCATTTCCAGCCACGTGGCGTTGGGATCCATGAGCGATTCGTATTGCGTAACGTGTTCCTCCTCCACGAGCGCGATCTCCTGATACAGCTTCCGTCCTATATCCGTGCTTGCGAAGTTGGTTACGTTCATATAATAATTCATCGTTTGCTGTTCGGCGGCTGTAATGATCATCGTCGAAAGCACCGTTTGCGTATCCGAATCCTTGGCGTTGATGCTCCGTTTTACGTTATCGAGCGGACATCTATGATGCGCGATCGTAGGCCGCCCCGGCATAATTTCCGTATACCGCCCCACGAGCCATTCCGCGGCGATACCCTGTTCCATTTCCAAAAGATTTGCATACCGATACAAATGGTCGAAATCTTCCAACAGCGCAAAATCGAGCGCGGTCTTGACGTTACAATCCAGCTCGCGCTTGGCAAGCTCTGCCGTAAGATCGACGGCAAGCTGCTCATAACCGATCGTGTGTTCCAAAATCGTTTCGTTCGCAGGCTTTAACAGCGAAATTTTCAACTGTTGTTGTTTCTCGATCATACGCGTCATCGCAAGATCGCGGCGCAGGTCGTTGTCGCAAACGTGCCTTGCAAACTGGTGCGAAAACCAGTTCGCTTCAAATTCCGTACCATTCATCAGAATGATACGCGTTTTGGTATACGGATCGATCGCGCGTTTGTCGTACGATTTAGGATACATCTGTTTCCAGTTTTGGAAATCCTTTTCGATCGCTTTCGGTTTTTCGTTAAATGGATTCATGGGCATACTCCTTTTATTTTCATTCACTAAACAGAGTATGCCCAAAATATTTTTTTTGTATACTGCGCGATTTATTCTTCGACAAATACGGCGTAACCGTGCTCGCCCGTAACGGCAATTTTTCCACTTTCCGTTTTATACGTGATCCCCTCGCTCACTTCAAACGGTTTCATGTTTCCCTGCACGGGAATTTCCAACGTTTTCTTTGCAAAGAAATCCGCGTAAATAAAAGTTTTTCCCTCTGCCTTGACCTTATAATACGACGCTTTATCCGCCGTCGGCGTGAAATACTTTTTATACCCGATACCGCGTATATGCGTCAAATCTCCATCCGCAAACGTAGGATAATGCTTGCGCGTAAATTTCAAGCTGACCACGTTTGAGACCTGCTTATTCCGAATTGTAGGCACACCGTCGTACAGCGGCAGAAAACCGCTTGCAAACGCCAATCTATCGCAGCCATTTTTGTCGCGGAAATAATCAACTGCACGCTCGCAGGGCGAACCGTTATCTTTCCAATATTCGCGCGTCAATTCAAAACGTTTTGGAAACGGCTCTCCCACGGTGGGCGTAGGCATGGAAAAATTAAACGTTCCCTCTTCCGTCGTGAACGGCAACACCTTGGGGAAATACCGCCAAATACCGCCTTTATAAACGTCTAATTTTTCTTGATACATAATTCCCATAAATCTTTGGAAACGTACGTTCATCAATTTCTTATAATCGAAAAGCGTTAAGATTGTGCCATCGTTTTCGATGCGATAGGTGATCTTACAGGACAGCATAGGTTGTCCGTAATCCGCAAAATCGGGTTGTTTTTGATAGCCGTCTTTCGGGCGTGCGGCGCGGAGCGCCTCCGCTACCGTCGCAGGATTGATAATTTCGTATTCCTCACGAATTTCTGCGTAATCGCAGGAAACTTCCCCCAAAACGACATGTTCTTTTCCGTTCGTAACCGCCACGGCACGCTTATCCTTATAACGGATCGCACGGCGCAAGTCCGAACTGCCTTGCTTTTCAGGACAAATATCGGCGGTATTTTCACCGTTTTCGAGATATGTGAGTTTTCCCTCGATCTTCTTTATAAACGCGTAATTTTCCACGCTTTCACCCGTATTTTCCGAAAGGAAAAGCAAATGATCCTCGGTACTCACGCGCATAAGCGTAAATTTCACGCCGTTTTCGTCTTTCCAAAGCGAGCCCACGTCCGCAACCGTTTTGCCGTGCGCAGGGGCGTACACGCTCACCGCGCCGTGATGACCGTGATTCGCGCCGATAAAACAGTTGTTCACGTACGCAGGCACAGCCTCGTCGGTGTTGAGCGCAAACGGAATATCGATATGCCAATAATCCCATTTATCCCTTTGCATCAAGCCCGATTCCATAAAATCCACGGGCTGATTATAAAGGATAGAGCTCGTTTCCATTCCGCGGAATTTTTGGATCAAGTCGTACTTTTCATTAAACGGCGTACGGATTGTTGCGAAACCGTTTGCTAAACATAAAATCATAATAATCACCTCTCGATATCTATTATATAACAAAAAATCTAACAAGTCAAGGAAATGGAAAAATCCTTACTTAAAAAATCAGTAAGGATTTTTTTCATCGCTTCCCTGTCAATAAATCACTCTTTTAGAATTAAAATCTCATTGTATTTTGGGGAATATAAAATATTTAGCTCTTTTGCCGGTTCACTAAAAAACTTAAAATACCCTGTAACAGATGAACCGGCTCGACTTATATACTTTTGTTTCTTCTCTTGAAAAATAAATTTTACTTCAATTTGGTAGGGCTTATATTTTTTATCTGTTAAATCTAGCCGTCTTGCCGAAGTCTTAATCGGTATAGCGTCATTCAACCAAAGCCGTATTCTCTTTTTAAGTTTGTTATTATAAATGATACGCCAAAGAACAACCCCAAATAAAAAGAATGCAAAAATATTTGCGAAAATAAGCGAAGAAATTATATTAGGCGATGTCTGCATCTCGCCCAACGCAATAGTAAAAATAATGCAAACTGTGATAACGGGTACAATCAACGATATACCTAAAAAAACATATAAAAGAAAATTTACTTTATCTGAAAAAATTTTACCAAATGATAAAGAAGCCTCGATTTTATATTTTTCTTTCATATAATCTCCTACCTTTCTGCGTTTGACATTACACAGCATTAAGGCTTATAACAAAAATATGGTCCACATAAATTCAATTCGTGCGTAACAACGTAACACCAAGAAAAATCCTTCCCGATAACATAAAATTCTATTAAGCCCAAAGCATCGATTTCTTCCGCCGTCATATGTTCGCTAGACAACATTATGGAATTTTTATCATCTACACCTAAAAAACCATTATCGAAGTGTATTTCCTCGGCCCCAATTTTATCGGCTTTATTATACTCGTTACGAGCCTCGTTCCCCTCATAGCAAGGAATCAATTTTGTCGCAAAAAGATTCCATAAAAAATCTTTTTTTGCCCCTCCTATACGAAACTTTTTAAGCTGATCTTTTGGTATATTATCTACAAAGGCTATTAAAAATTTTTGTAAAAATTCATCTCTAGTCAAGTGTTATCCCCTTATCCTTTAAATATTACTATCTAAAATCTTTACTTCAATAAAAAGAAGATACGCCATATATAACAACATTAATCCCATTAACGAAATATTAACCCATTTATTAAGAAAAAAACTTTCTAAATTCTTAATACCACACCAATAAATGATATATAAAATAAAGACAATAAAAAATAAATTCCATGCAATTAAATAGGGAATTAATAAAAAATAATTAAAATTATTATTATACTTAAACAACTTTAATTTTATTAAGATATTGTTAGGAGAAAGTCTATATTTATTTAATTTGCTTGAATCTCCTATATCATACCTATGAAAGTAATATATACACATTCCAATATAGACAATCGCCATCATCCCAAGCAATAGTAAATAAATCAAATTTCTATTCAATCCACCACCTCCAACATTTATTTAGAGCTTCTTCTGTTTTGCATTATATCTTTCTATTTGCATTATATCATAAAGATATTCATTTTGTCAATAATATGAAAAGAAAAAAGAACCGAGCATGAATACTTGGTTCTTTTCTTTGAAAAGCGGCAATTACCTATCCTCCCGGCAGTAACCTGCAAGTACTTTCGGCGTAAAAGAGCTTAACTTCTGTGTTCGGAATGGGAACAGGTGGATCC